>DASXVS010000080.1 GCA_036504095.1 Armatimonadota bacterium
GCTCAAGCAACCCTGCCACCTCCTCGGAACGCGTTCAACTGATAGCCACCAATCGGATTAACGGCGAAACGGGATATGACCACACAATTTGATCGACAAAAACCGAAAACCCGATCAAGTTGCGACCCAGCCTGAAATGAGCTTTGATCATTTCCCCATTTTCTCATTTCCTTCCTCCGACCGGTTAGTTCGCCTTAACGCGTTTCAGGCCTTCCTTTGCGGCGGGCATCGCGGGGCTGATAGTGAGGGCCTGTTGGTAAGCGGCCACGGCGCCCTTCGCATCTCCGCTCTTCTCGAGAGCGTCGCCCAGTTTGGTCAGCGTCTCGGCGTCTTTGAACTGAGCGCAAGCCGCTCGATACCATTTCACGGCCGTTATCGCATCGTTCGACTTCATTGCCAGATCGCCAAGGCGTGTTTCCGAGGTGCGGCGCTCAACAGAGTCCAGGCCGGACTTTATCGCCTCGGCATAGAAGGTGGACGCTGTTTCATCCTTTCCGGCGCGAAACGCTTGGTCCGCATCCGCGTACAGCCGGTGCGCCTCGACCGTTGACACGCCCGTCCGCGCCGTGATGGTGCCCACGCGGGGAATCCCGGCTTGATACGATGTGAGCGGCTGCGCCGCCCTGGCCTTGAGCGTAAGCGCGCGATCATTCACGTGTCCCGAGAGACCTAGCGTCGAGGGAGGCGGCGGAGCTTCAGCGGCCACGATTTCGGGGCCATCGTTGCTGCGGCCACCTGTCGGCGCAGCCACCGGGGAGACGAAGCCGTCGCGCGATGAACCCTTGTCAGCCGGGAAGGCTTCCGCCACCGGCGGAGGAGCGACCTGCGCCGTGGTGGACGGCGCGTTCTGGTTATCGAGCTTCATCGCGTTCTTGGAGGCGAACGTTGCCCGATTACGGAGTTTGGTCTCCGAGCCCGCCAGGGAGCTTACCTCACCATGAGCGTTGCCGGCAGCCCCGAACGGGACATTTGCGCGGCCCGTATCGGCGTTCGCCACCAGGGTGTGCTCTTTAGTGACGGCGGGCGCCGGCGTTGGAACAACCGCAGGGGTCGGCATGGGAGGGCCTGCCGGCGCGGCTTCTCCACTTTCCGGAGTGATCCGCGGATTTGGGGGGCGCAGAGGCTCAGGCGCCCCGCCCCGAACGGGCGGGGTCGCCGAACGCCCGGTTTCCGAATGCGAACGCGGCGGAGCCTGCGCGATCTTCGCCGGTCCCTTCTGGGCGTAATGGACGCCCGGGTGTGCAGGGTTGGCGCCCGGATGCTCGCCCGGACGTGGGAGGTTCATCACGATGGCAAGGCAGATTGCGGCGGCGGTAAGGGCGAGTCCGCCCCCTGCCAGAGCCCATCGCGGACGGATGGGAGCCTGCCGGGGCGGCGCGGCGATTTGAGCGTGAACCCGCGACCAGAGTTCCGGATCATAGTGGATCGGCTTGATGGTCTCGCCGGTGGCGCTGAGAAGTCTCTTGGCGACACGCATGTCCGCCAACGCCGACCGGCAGCGGCCGCAGGACTCCAGATGGCGCTCAACCCGAGACGCCACCTGAGGCTCCAGCGCCCCCTCAAGATACCCGGCCAGATTGTGAGTTTCGTGGAACATCACAAGACTTTCAACATTCGATCGCTAAGCGCCAGGCAGCGATATCACTCGCCCGCCTCATTCAGGCTTCCCCGTAACCGCTTCACCGCGTAATGGATGCGGCTCCACACGGTTCCCACGTTCACTCCGATTATCTCGGCAATCTCCTCGCACGTCTTCTCTTCGAAGTAGTGCAAAACGATAACCATTCGCTGCTTCTCCGGCAGGTCATGCACGGCCTTCCGAACCGCCACCGCCGACATCCGCTTCCAGACCAGCGCTTCCGGCCCTTCGTCGGCGTCTGCCGGAAGAGTGGACAAAAAGTCCGGCTTCTCCGGATCCTGTTCCACTCGAAAGGAGCGATCCCTCGCAGCCTTTCCCGCGTGACGCAACGCCGTGTTGAGGGCGATGCGGTACAGCCATGTGCTGAACTTGGCATCCGCCCGGAAGCCGCCGAGCGACCGGAACGCCCGGACAAACACTTCCACCCGCACATCCTCGGCATCCTCGGGGTCGCGCAATGCACGCGACACCACGCCCGCCACCATGCCCTGGTAACGCTCCACGATCTCGGCGAACGCGTCGGTATCTCCCGCTTTGCAGCGGGCGATGGCAACGGCGTCCGGGCCGGCATCTATGAACTTGGTGCGCGTGAACACAGCGATAATGCCATCCAAACCGCGCGCGCCCTTTCCGATTACCGCAAAATCATAGAACTCTTTCGGCGGAGTTCTGTAAACTTTTACGGTTTCTTAGTGGCGTCGCGGTTTCAAATCCTTCAAAATGATAGTGTAACGGTTTTCAGGTCGCTGGCGTCCAAATAGCGGTGTGCATCATGACTTCACACGCTATCATCGGGACATCGTGTCGTCCCGTGTACTCATTCTCAAGAGGCAGATATGAAAGTGCGCTTGCTGACTAGCCTCGCGGCGCTGGCGATTTGCGCCGCGTCCCGCGCCCAGGTGACCGTAGATTTGGACAACGGCTCCATCAACGGACTGGCGAACTCGCTGACCCAGCAGTCGAAGGTTCGCATCCTCGTTGGCCCCGGCGTCGCGGGCCGAGTCACTCTTCATCTGCACGGCGTTCCGCTGGAAGCTGCCGTGAAGACGGCTGCCGCCGTTCTGGATGTGAAGTGGCGAACACTCTGGCTCGGCCCTGAAATCGCCCCCCGCATCAGACCCGACCAGGCGGCCCGCCTTGCGTCCACCATCGACACCCTGGCTACCGTTCCGATGGCGGTGGACAATGGTACGCGAACCGTCGCCATTCGAGCCGCACCCGATGAAGCGCCCGCGAAGGAAGGCCTGCGCCCCGTTTTCATCTTCCTTCCCAAATTCGATCCCGCGAACGCAGCGTCGGCTCCCGCGGCGGCGCCGCCCCCGGATCAGCCGGTGATGGCGCCGACGAACGACCCCGAAGTGATGAAGATGCAAAGGTCATTCGGCACGCTCTCGCCCGAGCAGCAGCGCACGTTCATCAACAGCATCCGCTCGTACTGGCGGCCCTCCGGCGGCGGCCGCGGCAACGCAGGCGGAGGCCAGAACCGCAGGAACCGTCTGAACGGTGGAGGTTAGGTCAAGTTGCTGAAGCGCGCCCTGATTCTGTTGCCGATTGTCGCGATGATCTGCGGTGCGAACGCCGAACCCAGTCCGCCTCCACACTCAACGTGGCAGCGCTGGGTGATTTCGGCGCGCCACATCGCCAACGCCCCGATCCATCGCCCGCGTCAGCTCCAACTCGATCCGGCGGCCGTGGCGATCGACACGCACGTTCACACCCGATTTTCGCCGGACTCCCGGGCGAATGTCCGCGACATCATCATCCAGGCGGTTCAACGTGGCCTGACCGCCATCGCCATCACCGATCACAACACGATGGACGGCCTGAAGGAAGCGGAGGCGGACCTGGCCGTGCTCCGCGGTGAAGGAAAGGCGCCGCCGGGATTTTTCATCATCCCGGGCGAGGAGATCACTTCCGCGGACGGCCACATCATCGCGCTCTACATCCACACACCCATACCGAGCCTGCTGAGCGCGACCGAAACGATCAGCCGCGTCCACAGTCAGGGCGGCCTCGCGATCGCCGCGCATCCGATGGACAAGGACTCGCTGGGACCGCTCGCGAACTCGCTGCCGTTCGACGGAGTGGAGACGATGAACTCGGCGGAGGAATCGGCTTACCTCGTGCGTAAGGCCGCCGCAAACGACCGAAGATCGGCCTTCTACATGACCGTCACCAAGCCTCGGTTCGGCGCGTCCGATGCGCATGACCCGAAGATGGTGGGGATGTGTTATACGATCCTCCGCGACTGCGCTCCGACCCCGGACGCGATTCGGGACGCCCTCTACAGCGGTCGAACGCAACCTGGCGACTGCCCCGCATTCGCGGCGCGTACGAGGGGTATCACCCGGAGCGGCCGGTGGCTCACATGGACGCCCCTGGGCTTCCAATCGAGCGTACACCAGGATTACACGCCGATGCTTCGCGTCCCCCTGCGCCGGGGAAGCCTGGCGTTGAAGATCGACTCCGGCACAGGCGTGCTGTATCGCAAGCGGTTTTAACCTCGCCGCTTCGCCATCAGCCCTTCAATGATCGGCGTCTCTTCCGGGCTGTCCAGGTCCGCGCCGATCTCGGCATATGTCGTTTCCAGTGCGCGGGCCGTGGCGCCGAGAACGCGAGTGACCTGTGTTTCCAGCTCGGAGATGCGCGCGCGTTTCAGCATCACCTTGAGGACGAGGCGCAGGTTGATGAGCCTCGCCAGCTCCAGGGGCTTCTTGCGCGCCGCCAACGCCTTCCTGATGAGCTCGTCGCTCGCCAGCAGTCTCGTGCTGTGAACGAGGATCAGGTTGCCGCCGGTGAAAGTGCCCTCGACGAGCGTGCCGTAGGTCCGGCTGAGGCCGGGGCATTGCGCTTCGTTCTGCTCCTTGCGTATGATCGGGTACACAAAATCGGCGTCGATCTCCATCCCGCGCCCGATCACATCATCCACGGCAGCCGGCGTCAACAGCGGCACATCGGAACTGGAGAGGAGCACACGTTCGTCCGGGAAATGCCTCAGTCCGGCGGCGATGTTGTCCCACATCCCCTCGCCCACCGGGAGCAACGCGGCGTCACCGATCACCGCCGACAGTTCATCGGGACCTACCACCACGATTTCCCGGACACCATTCGCCGCACGAAGCGCATCGAGGACCCATGCGACCATCGGCCGCCCCGCGACCGGCGCAAGGGCGCGAAGGGCCGGCCACCCGGCCGCCTGCACCTCCGGCTTGGCCATACCTCCCGCCAGCACAACCACCGGCACACTTTTCCCCGTCATGATTCTCCCTCGTACGGCAGCGGGACCGTATGGCAAACCGACGTCCAATACCCCGCAGGCCGAATCCGTTCAGCGATTTCGCCGGCGTGCCGCTCGTCCCGGGCGAGGCCGTAAACCGATGAACCGCTGCCGGACATCGACGCCGCAACAGCCCCCGCTTCCACCAGTCGTTCCTTCGCCGCCTGCACCGGCGCGGCGAGGCCGAACGCTGCGGCTTCGAGATCGTTTTGCAGACACGCCCCGAGGCCTTCCGCTGAGTTGGCCAACAGAGCCGACACCATCTGCCGCGAACGGTCGAGCGCGCGCGTCACCCCGGCAGCCGACTCATCGTACCGGCGGTAAACGCGTGGCGTTGGCAGTTTCACGCCCGGCCAGACGACAACCAGCCAAACCTGGGCGGGCGGTAGCAGTTCGGTGAGTGTTTCCCCGCGCCCTTCCGCCAGCGCGGTCCCACCCGTCAGAAAGAACGGCACATCCGAGCCCAGCGTGGCGCCGATTTCCGCAAGACGGACCGCAGGCCAATCGAGGCACCACAGTTTGTTGAGGGCCAAGAGGGCCGTTGCCGCGTCGGAGCTGCCGCCGCCGAGGCCCGCGCCCACCGGAATACGCTTCCGAAGGGCAATGCGCGCCCCTTGTTCGACGCCGGCGGCGCCGGCGAGAGCGGTCGCCGCGCGATAGACAAGGTTGGATTCGTCCGGAGGCGCGTCGGGACTGCCGCCCGACACGATGATGCCTTCGCCCGGAGCGTCTTCCAGGGTGAGGGTGTCGTGAAGGGAGATGGCTTGCATCACGCTCCGGAGTTCGTGGTAGCCGTCTGCGCGGCTTCCGAGGATCTCCAGCGTCAGGTTGATCTTCGCGGGGGCGAGAGCGGTGACCGTCATAGTGGCTCCAGTGGCATTCCGCCTGCGGGCACGGCCTGCCAATGTGTTATCATGGTTCAGTGAGAGCGCCCTTGGCAAGAATCTCCGGCGTGCTGCTCGCCCTGACGGGCGTTGCGGCGATCGCCGGGCTCGTGTATCTGCCGGTCTGGCTGCATCGCCACGATCCGCCGCCGCCGTCGATCACGAAACGCCCGGCCGACGTAACCGTCGCCAACGTGCCTGATGCGACGCTTGTCGGACGCCATAATGGACGGAGGATCTGGCGTATTCACGCCGGCGACATCCGCGTCGCAGCGGACGGGCACACGACAACGTTTGTCGGAATCGATCGTGGCACACTGTACCGCAATGAGCGCCCGGCGGCAAGCATCACGGCCGCCCGCGCCGTGTACAACGACGACACGGCAACCCTCCTGGTCACCGGAGGCCTGACGCTTTCATCGCACGGCGTGACGGCGCACACGTCGCGCATCGACTGGCGGGAGCACGAAGATCGCGTACGCTGCCCGGAACCGGTTGTCATCGCCTGGAAAGGCGGATTCGTGCGAGCCGAAAGCGTTGAGACGAACACCAAAATGTCCGAGATTACCGGCCGCGGCGTGTCCGCCGCCGCGCAAGTGGAGGCGCCGATGCTGCGAAAACTGACGCAACAACTGGGGATGGGGGCGATTCTCGCCACTTTTCTCGCCAACTCCGCCACGGGCCAGTCCGCGCCTCCGAAGTACAAGGAAGTGCGCTTCACGCACGCCGACTTCCTGCGCTGGAACCAGGCGAACGACACCAGCGTGTACGAGGGCAATGTTGCCGCCTCGCAGGGTGACACGTCGTTCCGCGCGGACAAGATCGTTTACCGAAAGGCCGAGAATACCGCTACCGTCTCGGGCCATATCGTGGTCGAGAACCCGAAGAACCGCATTGAAGGTGACACCGCCGAGGTGGATTTCAACGCGAAGACAGCAGTGCTGAAAGGCGCCAACGGCGTGAAGGTAGCTGTCCTGCCGGCGCCGACGGCGGACCCCAAGAGCGTCCGAGCGAGCATCAGGGAGCCCCTGCTCATCGCATGCAAGTCGGTCAGGTATTACTACAGGGAAAAGCGCGCCGAAGCGGCCGGACCGATCACCGTTACGCGCAAGAACCAGGTCGTGACCGGCGAATCCGGGACCTACGACGGCGCCAATGAGATCGTGACCATCACGGGCAACGTTCACGGCAAGGATGAGAAGAACCAGACATTCGATGCGCCATCCGTGAAAATGGGCGTGAAGGAAGGGGCGGAATGGCTGGAGGCGCCGAACGTGAAGGCGACATTTTTCGTGAAGGAGGAGGAGGCTTCGGCTTCCCCGCCTCGTTGATGCGCGGTACGCTAAGGTGGTAGAATGGTGATGTCGGGCCCATAGCTCAGCGGCAGAGCAGATCCCTCATAAGGATTTGGTTGCAGGTTCGAATCCTGCTGGGCCCACCAATCCCCTCATATTCAGGCAATCGACTCCTTTCGGCCCCGGCTCGGTTCCCACGCTCGTTACCGGCTGGGACAGCCCGCCAGACCGTCGCAAACCCTGAACAAACGCCCCAGACTCAAAACTTACCTCCCGGAGAGTAGAACATGTCGACGAAGACAAAGGCGCCACTGGCCGCATCGATCCTCCTGATTGCATTGTGCCCGTGGGCCGGATCGCAACAGAACCCCGACGGGCTGGCCCGCGTGGGCACGGCGAAGGTACAGGACACGTTCGTTCCGCTCCCTCCGGGGGATGTGAAATTCACAGGCGGCCTTCTGGGCGCCCGCTACGACGTCAACGAACGCAATCGTCTTCTGCGCGTAGACGAACAGGATCTCCTGGGCGCGTTCGAAAACCGCGACGGCACACACCAGGTATGGCAGGGCGAACACGTGGGCAAATTCCTGCACGCCGCCACACTGGTCTGGGCAACTACCGGAGACAATGCGCTAAAGGCGAAGATCGACCGAGTTGCCGCGCGCCTGATCCACACGCAGGAAAAGGACGGCTACCTCGGAACGTATCCGCCCGCGCAGCGATGGACCGCATGGGACGTCTGGGCGCACAAATACGACCTCCTCGGCCTCCTCACTTACTACCAGTACACCCACAGCAAATCGGCCCTGGAGGCCAGCCGCCGCGTGGGCGACCTCCTGGTGCGCACTTTCGGGCCGGGCAAGCGGGACATCAACAAAGCCGGCGAGCACATGGGTATGGCTTCGTGCAGCGTGATTGAGCCCATGCTGCTTCTCTACCGGGCCACCGGAGACGGCCGTTATCTCACCTTCGCGAAGTACATCGTTGCCAATTATGATGCGCCCGGGGGCCCCACTGTTGTCTCCTCATTGCAGAAATTCGGTCGGGTGGACAAAGTGGGAAACGGCAAAGCCTACGAAATGCTCTCCAACTTCAACGGGCTCATCGAAATGCACCGCGTTACGCAGGACGGCGCGCTCCGGCGTGACGCGATCTCGGCCTGGAGCGACATCGTGGCGAATCGGCGGTATGTTACCGGCACCGCCTCGGCCGGAGAGTACTTCCGGGACGACCATGTGCTCCCCAATGGCGAGAGCTCCAACGTTGGCGAGGTGTGCGTCACCGTCACATGGGAGCAGATGAACCTGCAGCTCCTGCGGCTCACGGGTGATCCCGCCTACGCCGACCAGATGGAATTGACGATCTACAACCACCTCCTGGCCGCTCAGAAGCCCACAGGCGAGGCGTGGTCGTACTACACACCCCTGGAAGGCCGGAAGGCATACAGCCCGAACACCACCTGCTGCCTGTCCAGCGGGGCGCGCGGAGTGGCGCTCCTGCCCTCGATCGCCGCCATGAAGAGTGCGGACGGCGGTCTCGTCATCAACCTTTACAATTCGTCGACCATCCGGACGCGTCTGCCCTGCGGCACGGTTGCCGTGCGGCAGGAAACCGATTATCCCGTCTCCGGCGGCGTCCGGCTGACCGTGAATCCGGAGACGCCGGGAGCATTCCCGCTGCGCCTGCGTATCCCGTCCTGGGCGCGCGGTACATCGGTCACGGTAAACGGCCGCCCGCTGGCCGCCGCGAGGGTCCGCCCGGGCTCGTATGCGGTCGTCAATCGCCGCTGGAAGCGCGGCGACAGCGTATCGCTCAATCTGCCGATGCCGGCCCGGTTGATCAGGGGAGACCATGGCAACGACGGGCTCGAGGCCGTTATGCGGGGTCCCGTGGTCTATGCCGTGGACACCGCGCAGAACGGTAACATCCGCATGCTGAAGCAGGTGGCGCTGGCGGCGGACAACGCGTCCCAACTCAAAGCGACCGCCACCGTGTCGAAGGCGTTGGGCAGCCAGATCGCCCTTCGCACGCCCGGCAGCGTCGCGGGCGCCAACCGTGACCTCAACCTCATCCCATTCTCTTTCGCCGGACAGGATGGCGCCAGCCGGTATGCCGTCTGGATTGCGCGCCCCGGACATGCCCAGCTTCACGGCGGGTCCGGATCCCTGTTCTACGCGGCCAAAGTGTCGGTCTCGCGGATCGGCAATCAGGTTGCCGATATCGCGGACGACGATGTGACCACCCGATCGGTCACGTGGAATGACGCCATGGCGGACGAAGACTGGTATGCGCTCACCCTGCCGAAAGCGGTTCGCATCGGCCGCGCCACTTACGCCCACGGCGCCGTGTACAACAACGGCGGGTGGTTCGATGCATCCGCCGGCAAACCCCGAATCCAGGTCCGGACAGAGGCCAACGGGCCGTGGATTACCGTGGCTACGCTGGATTCCTATCCGGACACCACGGCGACCGACAACGCGCACCTGACTGAAGGGCAGAAATTCTCCGTGGCGTTTCCGCCGGTGGATGCCGTTGCAATCCGCGTGGTGGGACGCCCGGCATGTGGAGACCAGCCCAGGCAGGCATTCAGCAGTTGCGCGGAATTACAGGCGTTCGCGCCCTGACGAGAGATGACCACCGACACCGCTAAATCCGCCGCGACAGCCGGCCGGTTCGCTCGCCAGGGCCGATCATTCGCCGGCGCACTGCGCCCCTGGCTGATGCTGGCGCTCGTATGCGCCGTCTTTTCCGTGCACCCGGGATTCCGGGGCACGTTCTGGCGCGAGAGCTACCTGCCGAATATCCTGCAGCAATCCGCGCGAAACATCGTGCTCGCGGTCGGGATGTCGTTTGTCATCATCACCGGCGGAATCGACCTGTCGGTCGGCTCCGTGCTCGCGCTGTCCGGCGCGGGGCTTGCGCTGGCCATGAACGGTCCTTTGCCGCTCTGGCTGACCAGCGTCGTGGCGCTCCCCATCGCGCTGCTGGCCGCCTGGAGGGCTTACTCGCGCGCCAGGACCCGCAGCAAACAGACGGCGCTCAGCGCAACGGTATTTCTCGTCGCGGAGGCGGGATTGACGTTCGTGCTCTCGCGCGGGCTGGCTGGCGGGGTGAAGATGGAGGGCGCCATCGCCATCGCATTGCTCATTGGCCTCGCTTGCGGGATGGCGAACGGATTGATGGTGTCCGTAGGCAGGATACCGGCTTTCGTGATGACGCTAGGGATGATGAGCGCGGCCCGCGGCCTCACGCTATACGCGACAGACAGCAGCAGCGTGCCGGCGCGCGTCCAACGCTTCCTGGCGCTGGGCCAGGGCGCGCCGCTCATCACGATTACGTTGGTCGTCGTCATTGCCGCCGCCGTCTTGCTTGCCCGTACCAGGGCAGGACGCTATGTCATGAGCATCGGCGGGTCGGAACAGGCGACGCGGCTGTCCGGCGTTGATGTGGCGGCGTACAAGACGATGGCGTACGCGCTTTCGGGTCTGGGCGCGGGCATCGGCGCCGTCCTCGTCACAGCCAAATTCGGCACCGCGAACACGGGCGCGGGGACCGGAGCCGAACTGGACGCGATCGCGGCCGTCGTCATCGGCGGCACAAGTCTGAGCGGGGGGCAGGGCTCTATCGTCGGCGCTCTCGTCGGCGCGCTCACCATCACCGTCATCGAAGCCGGGCTCGTGCTGTGCGGCGTCCGTGACACGCTGCAGGCGGTGATTCTCGGCGGTGTCATCGTGCTGACAGTACTCATCGATCAGGTGCGCAAGGCGCGCCAGTGACGATTCAAGGAGACAGGAACATGCGAATAACACTCGTACCACTGTGCGTCGTCTCAGCGGTGGCGCTGGCCGGCTGTGGAAAGGAGCAGCCAACACCCGGCGGCGGTTTCAGCGCGCTCCCCGCCCGAAAGGGGCCCGTGGTGACGGTCGCCTCCCTGGACGCGGTCAAACAGGCAAAAGCGCCGTACGACATCGTGCTGATCGTCAAGACGCGGAACAATCCGTTCTTCCGTCCAATGATCGCGGAGTTCGAGAAGACGGCGCGCGAAATGGGCGCCAGACCCGAGATCCAGGCGCCCCCCGAGGAAATGGACTACGAAAAGCAGGTCGCCCTCGTCCAGACGGAGGTCGGCAAGGGCGTCCGCGCGATCTGTATCGCTCCGGCGGATTCCAAGGGCATCGTTCCGGCGCTGGTTGCCGCTCAGAAAGCGGGCGTGTTGATCATCAACGTGGACAACCGGATCGACGCGGCGGCGGCCCGCGCTCAGCGGCTCGTTAGCGACGGCTATGTTGGGGCGGACAACGAGGCAGGCGGCCGGCTGGCGGGCGAGGAGATGCTCAAGGCCCTCAACAACACAGGCAAGGTTGCGATTATCGAAGGCATACGCGGCGCGGACAACGCCGAGGCGCGGCGCCGGGGATTCACGTCCGCCGTGGCGGGCAAACTGGACGTCACCGCCTCCGAGAGCGCCGAATGGGATACCGAGAAGGCGTACCAGAAGATGCAGAACGTCCTGGCAAAGCACAGTGATCTCAAGGGAGTGTTCTGCGCCAACGACAAGATGGCGGTGGGCGCGATGAAGGCCATCGCCGAGGCTGGCAGCAAGGGCAAACTCACGGTGGTAGGCTACGATAACATCCCCGACGTTCAGTCCGCCCTGGCGTCCCACGAGATGTTCGCCACCATTGAACAGCATCCGGACCTGATGGGGCGCTACGCCGCGCGGATGGCCGTGGGCGTACTGAACGGGGAGACCGCCAGGGGCGGCGATATCCTCGTCCCACTGGAAGCAATCCGGAAGTAGTGGCGACGCCGTTCCGCCCGAATGCCGCGCGGACGCCCTCGCCCCATCCCCAAAGGGAGACCGAAACGTGATATCGATGAAACCGGCGGCCATTTGCGCGGCCATTTTCTCCCTGGCGGCGGCCGCCATCGCAAAGCCGCCGCCTCCGAAGGCGCATCCGATCGCGAACGGGACCTTCATACAGGACTACCTCTGCCGCAACTGGACGGACGCTACCTGGCTGGCCGAGTTCCGGTACATGAAGGCGCTTGGGATGCGCTACATGGTGTTCGGAGCGGTCGCGGATGGCAAGACGCACACATGCGTGTACCCTACGTCGCTGCCCGGCTACCATCTCGTGGAGCCGAACACCGATCCTCTGGGCGCGTGCCTTCGCAACGCCGAGAAAGCCGGCATCCGGGTGTTCGTCGGCCTGAATTTCCACGGGGACTGGTGGGCCAGGGGTTCGTATGATTCGGCGTGGCTGAACTCCCAGATGGAAGAAGGCAACCGCATCGCCGATGAGCTGTACAACCGGTACCACGCCCGGTATCCGAGGGCCTTCTACGGCTGGTACTGGGTATGGGAAGTGGACAACATCAGCGCGCAATCACCGTCCAAGGCGGCCACTCTGTCCGGAGCACTGGATGTAAGTGTCCGCCACCTCAAGAGCCTGAACCCGGGCATGCCGGTCATGCTCTGCCCGTTCATGAACTACCGATTGGGCACACCGGCCCTGTACCGCGGATTCTGGGAGAGGGTATTCGCGTCTTGCGCGCTCGGCAGGGGCGATATCTTCGCGCCGCAGGACTGCGTCGGCGCCGGCGGCCTCACCCTGGACAACTTCGCACAATGGTTCGCCGCGCTTCGGAAGGCCGTTGACACCAAGCCGGGCCTGGTCTTCTGGTCCGACACCGAAACGTTCTATCAGGACGACTGGACCTCCGCCACCCTCAATCGTTTCGTCCGGCAGCTCAAGGGCGTGCAACCTTACGTCGAAGGCAGCATCACGTTCGCCTGGAGCCACTACTACAGCCCCAACAACGTGGACGCGGGCTGGCAGAAGACATATGCCGGCTACGTGCGCACGGGCAAACTGGAATCCGTGCCGCCCTCCACACCGCGGCATCTGCGGGCGGCCAGGCAGGCGAACGGCACGGTCCGCGTGACCTGGGAGGCTTCGACCGACAACGTCGGCATCTGCGGATATTACGTGTTCCGCAATGGCGTCCGCGTAAGCCGGCAACAGGGCTCCAAAGGCCTTACCAACCGAAAGGGCCCGCAGACAACGTACATCGACCGCCCGACGGCGCAACCGCCCCGCGCCTCGTACGAGGTCCAGGCCTATGATTTCGCCGGAAACGTTTCGCGCAGAGTGGGACCGGTATCGCCGGTCGTTGTCCCGGCGACCGTTAAGTCGAATTAAGCCCGCCGCACATGACAAAAGGCCCGGCCTCACGGCCGGGCCCCTCTTGTTTGGCTATCCGGAGGCATAGAGTACTGCATGGCTAAGGCTTGGTAGTGAATTTAGGTGGCTTCGCATTTGCGGTATTTTATTCACGAAGCCATCAAAATGAACTCCAAGCGCCTTTCCCCAGAGTTCGGAGCGTACTTGATTGACAAGGCGAGCAGTCGAAGGCCGCGGCGCTGGCTCGCGCCGCCATTTAGGCAGAGGCAACCCGCACACATCGACTCCGGCCTGGGCTGCGGCAGCGTGCAGTATGCCATAGCAGGCCGCCACCATCGCCGGGACCAGTGGTACGGCACTCGGAGTGCGCACCTGAGCCTCTCCAAGTCCGAGGAGGGACTTTTCCTCGTGGAATGCCACCTCGATGTCCCATCGCCAGACATAAGCCTGAAGGATCTTCTGGAGGGACAGGTGGGGTTCTGTGCAAACCAGATAAGCAGGATCCCGGTAGAGGAGCCGCGCGCTCTTGCGCGGTCTGTATGAGATAGGGCGTACCGCGATCACGGTCAGGTTTCGTCCTCCTGCCGGCTTCCAACGGACCGGACTGAGCACCTTCACCCGGAACAGATGCATCTTCCCCGCCGCGAAAGCCTTGACCTTCTTCCAGGGGATACTCTCCTCCTGGCGCAACATCTCCGGTGTGAGCAGGCGATCACCATAGAGTCGGCGTCGACCGACACCTTGCGCCGCGTCTGGTACAGCGTAGAGCTTGGCGTCTTTGCGAAGCCTCCCGATGAGCACCGTGTTCTGTGGTATGTCGCGATAGACGGAACGGTTCGTATAGCCCCCATCACCGACCAGAAGAAGCGTTCGCCGTTGTCCGCCAGGATCGGCATCGAGGGTGGATCGCAGATGGTGAATCCTCTGGCGTGCCACCTCACCCAGCCGCGTTCGCTGCTGGGCATCTCTGTAGCGACGCCATTCTTCTTCGGAAGCGTTTCGTCGCGGCCGTTTGGGCGTGGGGGCGTGGACGAGATCGACGGGGAGCGCCCGTGCCTGCCCCGTCCAACCGTGTTCGGGCAGGAGTAATGCGGTCTGCAGGTGTCTTTGCGCCCAGGTGAAGGAGACGCCGAACGGCGCGCCCAGGGGATCACGCCGCCAGGCGGCGCCGTGTATTCGCTTTCCCTTCTTGTGCAGAAGCGTATCGTCTATTGCCGCAACCACGGGGAAGCCTTCGGGAATGTGTTTCAGAACCGCGCGCCGCACAGGCGCGAATAACAGGTCCGGCTCGAACCGTTCGTTCTCGAACAAACGGTAGGCGGCTGACCAGTCGACGAACTGCTGGCCGGACGTGCAGATAAGTCCGGAGAGCGTGTGGCGTCCGAGGCTGGCGAGTATGCTGTACATCAGGGTCCGTCCGTGTTCGAAGGTTCTGCGTTGTTTGAAGGCGGGGCGGCACTGAAGGAGCAGGTCGTCGATGCAAGGGGTCAGGGCAGCGGAGTTTTTTTTACCGCCGATTCGGGGACGTGGCGTCGCCTGAGAACCATCTGTCCTTTGTCCTCGATGATCCACTCGACTGTCTCGCCTTTGTCGAACTCCATGGCGTGTGCGATGGCGGCCGGAAAGTTGACGTACCACTGTTCGCTGGCTTTTCGTTTGATGACCTGAATCTTGGTTGGGTACCCCATATGTTCCTCCTTACAGATGATTATCGGCATGTCTAGTACCCTAACTAGATAACATGTGATGCACAAAATGGCCAGGCGCAAACGCACCTGGCCACACTGTTCAAACAACATATCTAGTCAACAGCCAAACTAGAGAGGCCCGGCCTCACGGCCGGGCCCGAGTGCTCCAGAAGTTACCGGTGCTACCTGCCGGGCATCGCAGCGAGGATGCCCATCAAGCCCGGCGCCGCAAGGACAACAAAGATCGCAGGCAGGATAAAGAACACCAGCGGCAGCATCATCTTTACCGGCAATTTCGCGGCGGCCTCCCGCACGTGTTGACTACGCCGCTCCCGATGGGTTTCCGCCTGTGTGCGCAGCACCTGTGCGATGCTCACGCCCAGGTTTTCCGCCTGGATGATCGCCGAGGTGAACATTTTTACCTCGAGCACGGTGGTCCGCCGGGCAATCCCGCGCAGCGCGTCGGCCCTCGATTTGCCCAGCCGCATTTCCTGAAGCGCCATCTCGAACTCATCCGCGAGGGGACCGCGCTTCTTCTGCGCCACGCGACCCATCGATGCGTCCAGGCTCAGGCCGGCTTCCGCGCTCACCACCAGGAGATCCAATATGTCCGACATCGACTTCAGGACCGCCTGCTTTCGCGCGTCGGCAAGGTGATCGACCACCAGCGTAGGCAACATCCCGATGACGATCGTGATCAGGCCGGCTACTCCGATCCCGAGCGGCCCGTCCAGCAGGGGGTTGCGCAAAAGGGCCAGAAGCACGACTACCGCGAGGGCATAACAGATCAGTTTGACCGCCATATATTCGCGTACGCCGATTGATATGCCGAAGATCGTGGGGTGGCCGGCCGCCTCCAGTTTGCCCTGCATGACGTGTGCGTCAGCCGCCAGGCCGAGTTTTTCGGCCACGAGCGCGAGTCTGCGCAGTGTGGGCAGCACCACGCGCTCACCAAACGGCGTGTCGGTGGCGCGCGTCCTGGGAGGCGTTCCGAAGGCCGGCGTGCTGTCGAGTTTGTGCAGACGTGCGCGGGGCGTCACGGTGGCGCCGGAGGTGAGGGCGGACGCCAGGAACGCCACCGCCACGAATGACGTGATTGCGATAAGCCAGATCAACATTGCTTCAGACCTCCATGGAGACCATCTTCCAGATGATGATCATGCCAACGCACTCGGAAATCGCCGCCATCAGCAGCATCATTCGCCCGATGTCCGTGTTCAACAACGGCGCCATATAGGTCGGGTTCGCGGATTTCATCCAGAAGAACAGGAGGATGGGGATGGCGAAGACCATCACAGCAGACAGCTTCCCTTCGGCTGTGAGCGTGGCGATCTCCCCCCGGATGCGCGCGCGCTCGCGGAGGGTATCGGCGATCTTCTGAAGTATCTCGGACAGGTTTCCACCCACCTGAAGCTGGATGCCGATCGCGGTTGTGATCAACTCCATCTCGTACGAAGGTACTCGCCTCCAGATCGATTGCAGCGCCTCCTCAACCGTATGGCCTATGGTGATGTCCTGCACCGCCATGCCAAACTCTTCCTTAACCGGGCTGGGCATATCCTCGGCGGTTACCTGCAACGCGCGCTGAAAGCCCTGGCCGGAGCGGAGTGACGCCGCCATCAACTCCAGCGCCTCCGGAAGAGCCGCCTCAAAGCGGGCCATTCGGCGGATTCTGGCGTATTCCAGCGCCACCATCGCGACGATGCCCACCATTACCGCCGAAAGCCCACCCCACAGAACGCTGTGCTGCCACCAGGCCACACCCACGGCGCAAACGACGGCCACAATGAACGCGACGATGAGGAACTCCACCGGTGTCAGGTTCCAACCGGCCCGTTCCAGAGTTTGCTCCAAAGACCGGTATTGGTCGAATCGCCGCCACTGGCGCGATGCCCTTCCGAGCGCTTCACGCCGGCTCGACGCGCCTTCGACGAACGCTTCCGGCGATCCGGACGGGCCCTTCAGTGCCTCAAGCCCCTGGCGCTGGGCGGGTTCCTTGCGCATGAAGGCGGTTATCAGCGCGTAGAAGGTTCCGCACGCCAGCAAAAAGATCAGGATTGTGAGTGTTTTATCCATGGTTCAAGGTGCCCGGAACAGATGCGCCGGGCCGGCGAATTACGAGCCGAATATCCCGGTCGGGAGCGAGAAACCCTCGACCTGAATCTTGTCGATGCACCGCGGACGGATTCCGGTCGCCGCGTGCTGCCCGCGAACGTTGCCATCCGCGTCCATCCCGGACTGATCGAACGTAAAGATATCCTGCAGCACGATGACGTCGCCGTCCATGCCCACCAGTTCCGTCACGTTGGTTATTTTGCGCGTCCCATCCCGCATGCGCGCCTGGTGCACAATCAGATGCACGGCGCTGCATATCTGCTCGCGAATGGAGCGCGCCGGCAGCGTTGTGCCGCTCATCAGGACCATCGTTTCGAGGCGGGCCAGGGTGTCACGCGGCGCATTGGCGTGAGCGGTACTGATGCTGCCGTCGTGGCCCGTATTCATGGCCTGCAGCATGTCAAGCGCTTCTCCGCCGCGGACCTCGCCGACCACGATGCGGTCAGGACGCATACGGAGGGAGTTTCGCACGAGCTGGCGAATCGTGATTTCGCCCTTGCCCTCTATGTTCGCGGGCCGGCTTTCGAGCGCCACAACGTGCTCCTGTTGCGGCTGCAGTTCGGCCGCGTCTTCAATGGTTACGATACGCTCATTTTCGGGGATGAACGACGTCAGCACGTTTAGTGTGGTCGTCTTGCCGGAGCCTGTGCCGCCGGAAACGATGATGTTGAGGCGGGCGCCTACGGCGGCCTGGAGGAAGCGTTCCATCGATTCGTTGTAGGTGCCCATCCTCACCAGATCCTGGCTGCTGAACGGCTTCCGCGAAAACTTCCGAATCGTGAGGACGGGCCCGTTCAGAGCAAGCGGAGGGATGATCGCATTGACGCGGGAGCCGTCCTTCAGACGGGCATCCACCATGGGGCTGCTCTCATCGATTCGCCTCCCGAGCGGCGCCACGATGCGCTCTATGATGCGGCGGACATGGTTATCGTCCTGGAAGCGAACGTCACTCTTCTCCAGACGCCCATAGCGCTCGATGTAAACGCTGTCGCTGCCGTTGACCATCACTTCAGAGACCGAAGGATCGTCAAGGAGCGGCTGGATGGGTCCATGCCCGCGCAGTTCGTAGAGCACTTCCTTGCGGAGCATCTCGACGACACGGGAGGGCAGCGCGAGGTGACGCTCATTGATCAGGCGGGCCGTGACGGCGGTGACGTGATGCATCAGCGCTTCGTCATCCATTGCCTGCAGGTGGCTTGATTCCACCTCGTCCATCAGGCGGGCGTGGACAGTGCTTTTCAACGACGAGATTTCCGTCGGTGTCAGGAAATCGCCCGACGGCTCCTCGGTGTGCGTGAGCCCGCCAAATTCCCGTTCTTCGTATAGGTCCGCCATATTCCCCCTCGCGATGGCCCCACCCGCTATGAGCGGCTAACCATCAGTTTGAGCCCGCCTAGAAATCCACGCGTTCGCGTTCGCTTCGCCGCTTCCGCTCCGGTCAGCTGAGTCGCTCGACCGCCGATCGGATTCACCAATGCCTCCCTGAGATTGCACACCGCGGCTCCCAACGGGGTGCCGGAGATGGTGTCGTGCGACGGATAGCCCGTATTGAGAAGCGCGACCACCTTGGGATCGTTGGGTATCTGCGCGAAAACCTCCTGGCCGAAGGTCTCCTCCACGTCTGTCAACTGGAATTTGTTCTGCGCGCTGACGCGGTTCACGATAAGCTTCAGGCGGTCGCTGGATACATAAGCGCCGTTCAGCGTGTCGAACAGCTGCTTGCTGTCCGCAATCGTCGTGTAGTCGAAGAGATTACAGACCAGCAGAACCGCATTCGCCAGGGAAAGGGCGTGCAATGTCGTTGCGTGCAGGTAAGGCGGCGTATCGAAGACCACGTATTTGTATTCGCGCTTCAGCACCTGGATCAGCCGGTCCAGACAGGCCGGGGTAATCGCATCCAGAGGAAGCGGGCTATCGGAACCGAACAGCACCCTAAGGCCCGACGAGTGGACCTGTGTGTAGCTGGCTAGGAGCGCGGAGTCAATATCGTCCACAATCGGCGACAATTCGGCCAGTGTGCGCTGCGGTTTCATGTTGAGCGCCGAGGCCACGTCGCCGAACTGCGTGTAGAGGTCGATCAGGATTGTCTTTTCCCGTGTGTCGCAGAGCGCGAGCGCCAGGTTGGTTGCGACCATCGTCTTTCCGACTCCGCCTTTGCCGCCCGTGACACAGTACACACTGGGGAGCTTGGTGGGGTCCAGCAGAGCCTTGAAGGCGTCTGACTGGTGCGACATGTGGATATCACTCAACCGTTTGAGCGAATCGTACAGTTCCGCGGAGTCCAGCGGCTTCCCGATGACGTCGCGCACGCCGTTCTGCATCGCCTCGCGCAATTGCGCGGGGCCCTGCCGTTCCGTCATGAGTATTGGCGCAACTTCGGGGGTGGCAATGTGCATCGCCAGCGCGGCGTCCAAGGCGCCCAGGATCGGAAGCGATTCGTCCAGGAGTACGAAATCGGGAGCCAGAAGGCATGCCATCTGCACGGCTTCCTGCCCGTCTCCGGCGAGGCCCGCGATGTCCATACCCAATTCGAACAGCGTGTGGCGCAAGCGTTCACGCGTCCGGGGGTCACGCTCCGCTATTACGATTCGCCGGCGTTCCAAAGGCAACTGCGCGACGGCACCGGCGCCCGCGTGCGGCGCGGACGGTTTTGTCTGTGTATCGAAATACATACTCGGATCGGCTCCCTGAACCTGCGAAGGACCCGATTTCACGGGGCCTTTGCGACAACGTGCCCTAGCCCTGCCTGTAAGCCAGGCCCGCTCGCTCGGCCAACGTCTTTGAGTTGCGCATCGGAATGGGCGTCCGCCCGGGGGCGGACAGGCCGGGCATCGCCGGCGGCTCGGTGGAGGATGGCTTCAGGGGCGCCACCACTGGCGGCAGGACCACGCTGTCCGCCTTCAGGTTCGCCAGCTCCGGTACGGGCGGCTTCGCAAGCGGCGCCAGGACTTCCGGCGTCACAAGGATCACCAACTGCGTCCGGACCCGCGACTTCGAGCGGAACTTGAACAAATCACCTAGCAACGGGAGGTCCGCGAGGATCGGAATCTTGCGAATCAGGTCTACGTCCTCGTCCTGCAGCAATCCGCCAATCACCAGGGTGTCGCCGGACTGTACGGTCACGTCCGACGCCGCCTTCCGCACGCGGAAGGCCGGGATACGGAAGCCCGCCAGGAACACCGCGTTCGTCTGGTCCAGTGTGCTCACTTCAGGTTCAACATGCATGCTCACGGCGCCGCCTTCCAGCGCGCGCGGAGTGACGTTGAGCTTCACGCCGTATTCCTTAAACTGCACGACGATGGTTCCGGCGCCGCCGGATCCCAATTGCGGGACGGGAACCGGGATCTCGCCGCCAACAACGATGCTTGCGTTGTGGTTATCCTGGACGAGCACGTCCGGAGCCGAAAGCGTCTTCGCGCGATTCCCCTGTTCCAGCGCCTGCAGCGTCGCGCCGATATTCGTCAATCTCTTCAACGGGCCGGCCTCGTCGAGGTTCACCCCCGGAGCGCGGTTCTCACCGAAAATGATCGGCTGCCCCACCCCCGTTGCGTTGCCATTGCTGTCATGGAGGAGGCTGCCCCAATCCAGGCCAATCTCGCGCAGCGCCAGTTGGTCTACCGCGATGATCCGGGCGTGCACCACGATCTGTTTGCCTGCTACGTTGTCCTTTACCAGATTCACGATCTGATAGCCCGACGCCAACTGCGAAATCACCTTCGCGACGGTGGCGGCGTTCTCGGAACTGGTGCTTCCCTCAATGACGAGGACCGCGGGGCCGGAAGCCCGGGCCGTAACGCCCATCGGCTTCAATGCGCCGGTCAGTGTGTCCGCCATCGACGACGCTGCCGAACGCGATACCGTCACCATCGAGGCCACATTGTTCGTGTAAGCCTTGGCGACAGCAATGGCCCTGGCCTCTGCCTCGGGCGTATCCACTTCTCCCCGAAGGACAACGGCGTTGCCACTGGACGTGGCCGATACTCCGGACCCGTCCAGAGCCCGGTTGATCTCACCCGCCACATCAACAACCGCAACCGGTGGTGCGACAACGGTCACGCTCACGCTTGCCGCGCCCTTCGCGTTGCGAACGTAGAGCAGGGTTTCGCCGGCGCCCTTGGCGTTCAGAAGCACTTCACCGCCGGAGAGGACCGCAATGTCCGCCACGGCGGGGTTTCCGATAGCCGCACGACTGATCGGTGGGAAGCGCAACAGGCGCGACTGGCCCGCCGTCAGCGACAGCGTACTGGATGCGGCGGGAGGCGGTGTAATGACCGGGCTCGCACCCGCGGCGGGTCGACCGCTGGAAAGCAGACAAAAAACTGAGATGCAGAGAATGGCTGAGTTTGGTTTCATGGGTATGTATCCTGATTGTTCCCGGCCGGCGTGGGTGGAACGGACCCAGATCACTGAACGGGAACGTCCTTGGTCTCTGTTCCGCGGGTTACTTCCACGGACCTTCGCGCAACTGGAGGCTTGCTCGCGGGGCGGGGCGTTGGCCGTGGCGCCGGGCTGGGCTGAATCTCCACAGTTCTCACGGGAGGAGCCGCCGGTGCGGCGGCTGGCGCAGGAGGCGCCGTCGGGCGCGCGGGCCCGCCGAACACCTGAGTCGTGGTGATCGACGCCGGAGGGACATACGCGTGGTCGTCCGGCGAACGCAATGCGAGCTGTATCTTCGCCCGGGCCGTCACCAACGCGAGGACCGACATCTGTTCCGGATTGACCGCCAGGGTGGCGGTCACGGCCTCCGCCGGTGCGTTGGGCTTATCCTTCACATTGGCGGTGGTCGCCGGCTGGTTCCCGATCGCCATCAATTCGATGTCCTGCAATACCACACGGGTAACGTCCGATTCGTGCCCGGAAAACGTCGCGAGGACGTCCACGCGGTCGCCCGGCTTCAAATAGCCCGCGACTCCCGACACCGGGTCGATCGGCACCGCAACCGCGCGGCGGTTGTCCTTGATGCTGTATGACATGCCGAGGCCGGGTCCCCTGTCCGCGATGGAATCGGATGTCACTGCCGTGCCGGATGGAATTTGCCGCAGGGCAACCCGGCCGATAGCGCCATTGAAATCGCGAATCGCGCCGTCCGGCAGCCCTCGCAGGGCGTAGGCCCGCTGTGTCAGCATTTCGGGCTTGATGGTCGCGCGGGGCGAGATGGTATCCCGCGCCACGACGATCTGAACGGTCGGTTCGGGCTGCGCCTGCCCGCCGGCGCCGCGCGATTGCCCAACGTAGTAATAAACAAGTCCGGCTGTTGCCAGCCCAAATACCGCGGCCAGCCCCAACGATGTCGCCTGGTTGATCTTTGCCATCGTGATATGCTCCTACTTAGTGTTCGGGTCAATGAGGTGAAACGTGTAGAGTCCATAGTTATAACTGTCGGGGTCAACCACGTTTGGATCCTGATTGTTGTACTTCAACGAGTAATGAACGAAGCGGCCTCTGATCTCGTTACCGGACATGTCTTCGATGTAAAAGGCCGCGAAGCCTTCAATCCGCGCGAATTTTACGGAGTTCGCCCCGCCGGAGGCGACCAGCCGGTTTATCACCGGCAGGATGACCAACCGTGGGCTGTCCCCAGGGTTATCCCAGGTGTCTCGCTGGTAGGCGGACGCGCCGGCCTGGGTCAATATGGACTGCGCGCCGCTCTTGACACCCTGCGCGGTAGCAAACGTGATGTCTTCAAGGCTGCCGGGGTGCCCGATCACCACGTTCCCCCGGCCTCCGACGGCCATCGGCTGGTCGTAACCCTGAGAGCAGTTTCGGATGTAGTTCGTGTATGAACCGGTTGCGTCCGCGGCCCCCAGGTCCAACGGGTTGATAAACGTCTGGTTGTCCCCGAGGCCGTTCGGCACCTCATCCGTGTTCTGGGTGAGGGCCAACGTGGCAGGTTCATTGAAATGAACCGCGCCGGTATTCTCGGGGTTGAAGAACGCGTAATTGACTCCCCAGGGGCGGAGGCGCCACGCCTTGGTTACCGGATAGGCTGCAACCCAGGCAGACGCCGATACCTGCCCGGACCGGTTGCGCGGGTTCAGCACGCGGGCGAACACCGTCGCAACCGTGTCCGTCGAAGTGACCTTCAGCGTCCGCGGCAGATCTCTCGGGCCGTTGTTGATGACCACGGATGAAACCGGAATGCGGTTCGCGGCCGCGTAATCGTAAACGTGCTGCATGGACACCGCGCCGGTATTGGGATCCCCCAGCTCCGGGCCGGCCGCAAGAGCTGCCGAATCAACCCCGTTCTGGAGCGCGCGCTGACGTATGAGAAGTAGCCCGTAGTCCGTCGTCAGGGCCGCAAAGCCCAGCATCACGACCATCAGCATCGCAACCTGAATCAGGATGGCGGCGCGGATCGGTCCTCGTCGGGTAGCCAGGGTAGCCATTATCACCCTCCGTAACGCACCACCGACACACCGGTCAGGGTGCGGTGGTCCGTTGGTTGCCCGGATTTGCCGCTCAGCAGATTACCCAGTCCGCCGAGCAGATTGCCGGTAATGTACTTGTACTCGTACGTCACGGTGACGCGGATTTGATCCTTGTTTGCGTCGGGGGGAGCCTTGCTCGGATCCCAGGCCTGCCAGTCCTGGCTGTCTTCCGGCGCATATTCCAGGATGGTGTTTCCGGATGCCACCGAGAAATCCCGCGGTTCGCGAAGGGTCTTCGCGGCATTGTAGATGGACGTCTCTATCGCCTTGCCGTTTCCCCCCAGGGCTGCGGCGCGCGCACCCTGCTGCGCCGCGGACGACACGGTCAGGGAGTTGGACATCATGAAGCCCATCTCCATGATCCCGAACATCAGGAATATAAGGAGGCCCGCCACTAGGACGAACTCCACGATTGCGGCTCCGCGCGAGCCTCGCCGCTTTTCAATTACGCGAATTTCGGAATGTTTCATGCCAGTTTCCACCCCGCTCAGCCGTAAGCCAGTGAATGATGGCCGTTCCGGCGGCTGTCGCCAGCGCGCAGGACTCTCTTTCGACCATCGAGGGACCCATCTGTTCTGAAAGCTGTTGCGGATGTCAGTCCGCCGGGCGCCCGCCCCTTCGGCGCTTTCAGGCGTCACAAAGATACTGCCAATTCTACCCCGCAGCCCATGGCGTCGCCCATCACGCCGTTCGCCGGGAGTCACCTGTCATCCGGGCCGGCGGCCACAAGGACTGTACAAGTTTCCACGCGAATCGGTATAACACATCTTTGCGTTGCCGCCACAGCGAAGCATTACGACAATAGTACCAAATCCAACTCGGGCGTAGTCGCAATTCTTTCCGACTCCATATACCCAAAAAGACACTCTGGGCGCCTGCAAGAGGCGCCCAGGGCTTCAATATTCGGAATTGTCGTTCGCTACACGCGATGGCGCCGCCGTATGAAACCGAGCGGCCCGAGCGCCGCGGCGAGGAGCGCCAGGGTTGACGGCTCCGGGACAGCCGTGTTGCCGACCACAACGTTGTCGAAGTAGTTGGGTCCGTTCGGCGTGCCGCGGTTCGTACCGTAGACGCGGAACCCGATGCCCCGGAACTGCTTTACCGGCGGGACGCCCAAGTCGAAGTGCTGCGGATTGGTTGTCGGGGGCAGGCCGTCCACGGAAGCGAATACCTGCTGGGCATCCATGTCGATCAGCAATTTCACATGCTGCCAGCTTCCGGCGGTGAGCGGAATGCCCCTGTCGCTCACATCGCCCGTTGGATGCAGGTTGGGGGTCGTCTCCAGGCCGTATTCGTCGGCCAGGTAGCTGGAGTCGAACAGTGAACCGGCCGCCTCCAGTACGTAGACTTCCTGGCTGAGCGTTCCACGGAACTGATCGAACTCAATCGGGATCTGGTGCAATCCGGCGGCGTAGATGTCCTCGCCGAACGGCAGGTAGGCGCCGGAAAAATCACCGGTGGTCAGCCCGGTCGGATCGATTTTGAGGACCTTGTTGTGCCGTTTCCCCGGCGCATATTCCTGCTCTGTGAAGGCATCCTCATAGATAGTCGGCGCCGGCTGCGACGCGGAAGAGTCATTCTGCCAGTTGCTCTGGCCCGCCACGGGGCCGAGGGCGTAAGCCTCGAAGCCGCCCGTGTCGAATACGGAGTTCGCGCGCGCCGGCGATGCAGCGATAATCATGACGCCAAGCACGCATCCTGTGATGGTACGAATCATACTTCTATGCCTTCCGGTCTGAGCTCCGCGGCTGATACGGCCTGCCCAAGGGCCGACGAGCCTACGGATTGCCTTTATCCTGAATCCAGGGTAGTACACCTCATTACGTGCAAGAATCCTGCCAACCAAGCAGGCAATCATCGCTTTCAAACGATCCTGAAGTCGCTGAACTCGCCGGTGGCCGGGCCAAACCGAGGCTCTACGGACTCTACATCGGCATTGGACGGCCCATCCCTCAGGCTGGCGAGCAGGCTTAGCAGAGAATCGCGCGCGCCTTCCGCCATGACCTCCACCGCGCCTCCGGGAGTGTTGCGCACCCAGCCGGTGAGGTTCAGGAAACGCGCCTCGCGCAAGGCCCAGTATCGGAACCCGACCCCCTGGACCCGCCCCCGGACGATGGCGTGCAGGCGCTCCACGCGCTCACGCCCCGTTCCCGGCGTGCTCCACCGTGACCACCGTCTTGATCCCGCCGCGAACGTAGAAATCGCCCACCACCCGGGCCTTTCTCGGGTGGACCGCATCGACAAGCGCGTCCATGATCTGGTTCGTGACCTTCTCGTGGAACGCTCCCACGGTCCGATACGACCAGAGGTAGAGTTTGAGGGACTTCAGCTCAACGCATTTCTCGTCGGGCGTATACGAGATATGGATGGTGCCAAAATCCGGCTGCCCAGTCATCGGACACTGGCACGTAAACTCGGGACAGGTGAAGTCGATATTGTAATCCCGCTCCGGATAAGGGTTCGGAAAAGTGTCAAGTGACAATTGTGGTTCGCTCGGCATGCTCTTTACTCCTCCCCGTTTCCCTGCAGCCGGTCCGCCTGGTCCTCCGCCACAAGCCGGTCGATCATCATTTCCAGGTCGCCGTCGAGCACCGCCGGCAGATTGTGGATGCTGAAGTTGATGCGATGGTCGGTAACGCGTCCCTGCGGGAAGTTGTACGTGCGAATCTTCTCGCTCCTGTCGCCGGAACCCACCTGCAGTCGCCGCTGCTGGGAATGCGCGGCGTCACGCTCGGCCAGTTGGGCGTCGTACAGTTTTGCCCGCAGCATGCGCATCGCCTTGTCCTTGTTCTGGAACTGGCTGCGTTCGTCCTGGCATGCGACCACAATCCCGGATGGCTTGTGTGTGATGCGAATCGCCGACGACGTCTTGTTGACGTGTTGTCCGCCCGCTCCGCTGGCCCGAAACGCGTCGATCTGGATATCGTCCGGGTTGATATTGACTTCCACGTCCTCGACCTCGGGCAATACCGCCACGGTGGCCGCCGAGGTGTGGATGCGGCCTCCGCTCTCGGTCGCCGGCACACGCTGGACGCGGTGTACGCCACTCTCGAACTTGAGACGGCTGTAGGCGCCCTTGCCCTGGATATTCAGCGTCACTTCCTTGAACCCGCCGATGCCGGTCTCCTGCTGGTCCATGATCTCCAGTTTCCAGCGCCGGCGCTCCGCGAACCTTGCGTACATGCGGAAGAGGTCGCCGGCGAACAGCGCGGCTTCCTCGCCACCCGTGCCGGCCCGTATCTCCATGATCACGTTCTTGTCATCATTTGGGTCCGTCGGCAGCAGGATGAGGCGCAGCGCCCGTTCCGCCGTTTCGATGCGGGGCTGCAGGGATTCGACTTCCGATTCGGCCATCTCCCGCATTTCCGGGTCCGCCTCGGACATCTCGTGCGCTTCCTCAAGCTGCCGGGCAAGCGAGCGGTACTCCCGATACGTCGACACTATTGGTTCGAGGTCTGCATGCTGCTTGGCAACCTTCTGGTACTCAGCAACATCCTGCGTGAGTTCTGAGTCGCCCAGCGCGGCCTCCAGTTCCTCGTATTTAGCTACTACCTCTTCAAGACGCTCATACATAACGGACTACACCATTCCTTCCGTATGTATTGTACACGTACTGGGCAAGAACAGTGGACCCGGTCTGATGGGAGCTTCGCCCCTTCCGGCGCCGGTAATGACTATCATACTGTCAGATTGCTGGCTGCAGTGTGTGAGTTTGAGGGTATACGTAATGCGCTTAGTTCCACCCGACAGCGTCAGCCCGGCCGGATCCGGCAACAGCCCCCCGGCCAACGGCGAATCCGTCATAGCCGCCTGGGCGGTTACCCTGGCTGTTTCCATCCTGCCCGACATTATCTACCAGAGCGTCGCGGGCAGCCGACCAGCCTGGCTTCTGACGGCCAAACTGGGGGTATTGGCGGCCATTATCCTGGCCGGTTACGTCCTCACGCCCGCCCGTCGCCTCAGGTTGTATTGCGTGATGCTCTTCGCGCTGCTCTCGGCAGGATACCTGAGCGCCGTCATAGGCGGTTCGGGGTGGTGGCAAGGCCTGTTTTCAGGTAGAGGGTTCAGCCGACAGATGCTGGGCGAGCAGATCCTTCGGGTCGGCGCCGCCGGCGCAATGATTGCCGTGCTGTTCCTGCTGCGCTTCCGGCCGGCGGATGTCTTTCTGGTAAGAGGCCATCCTAACGCTCCCGCGGCGCCCGTGCGGTGGCTGGGTATCGACAAGCCAATCGGCTGGAACCGCCTCGGAGCTATCTCGGCGCTGTGTGTCAGCCTCGGTACATTGGCATTTCTCGTCATCGCCGGGCGACCTGCGGCCTAGGCGCTTGCGGGAGCCGCCTGGGTCCTGCCGATGATCCTCGTGCTGGCGGCGATGAATGCTTTTGGCGAGGAAGCCATGTATCGGGGCGGGCTTCTGGCCCCCTTGATCCCCGCAGTCGGCACGCGGCACGCCATCCTGCTTACGGCGGCATTCTTCGGTATCGGCCATTACTATGGCGTTCCGAATGGGATCGTTGGCGTGGCGATGTCGACCCTGCTCGGCTGGTTCCTCGGGAAATGCATGGTCGAGACGAAAGGCTTCTTCTGGCCGTGGTTCATCCACTTCCTGCAGGACGTGATGATCTTCTACTTCCTGGCCGTTGGAGCAGTGGTCGCGGGCGGGCGGTAATTCGTACACCATGGACTTGACAGAGGACGACCGGTTAATGGCCGAGATCAACGGATTCGGCGATTTCGAGATCGCTCCCAAGAAGACCTATCTCGCGCTTCGGCGGAAGAAGCAGTTCGCCATGATCGGCCCCGCGACAAACACACGGGTCGAGGTCGGACTGAACATGAAGGGTGTTCCGGGCACGGAGCGACTGGTGGAAATGCCCCCCGGAGGAATGTGCAGCCACCTGGTGAAGCTGACGGATCCCGGGCAGGTCGACGCTCTACTGCTCGCGTGGATCCGAAAGGCATACGACAGCGCCGGCTGACCTCCGGCGAGTGTTACGCCGTCGGCGCGCCACCTAGGCCAATGAGCGCTCGCCTTCCCGTTCCGCGTCGAACACCGCGTTCAGCGCGGCGATGGCCACTTCGGTCTGCGAATCATCCGGTTCCCGGGTGGTGAACCGCTGGGTGAAGCGCCCCGGCCAGGTGACCACCGCCATCACGGCACTGCCCCTCAACGTGCCCGCCAGGCGCAGCAATTCGTACGCAGCGCCCGCCACGATCGGCAGCGTGCCGAGGCGAATAGCCAGGCGCACAAGCGGAGTGTGCCAGCCCAGGAATGCGTACACGACGCTGGCGAGGATGAGCACGAACATGATGAAGGAGGTCCCGCACCGCGGGTGCACAACGCTGAATTGCCCGCAGGATTGCGCCGTCAGCGGCGCATGCGCCTCCCACGCGTTGATCGTCCGGTGCTCCGCGCCGTGAAACTGAAACACCCTCCGGATTCCGGGGATGAAGCCGATGAGGCCGATGTAGCCGAAGAACAGTGCGAGGCGGACCACCGTTTCAACGAGGTTGAGGGTCCACGGGTTCGTCGTATGGCGGAGGGCGCCGGCAAGCACGGTTGGCAGAACGATGAACAGGGCCACGCCGATCAGCAGCCCGATACCCATAGTGCCCTTAATGGCGGGATCGCCTTCCACCGCTTTCGGCGCGGCCGCGTCGGCGGGCTTAGCGTCAAGCAGGGCTCGTGAGGCTGACCAGCGCAGGCCCCAAACCCCGACGCGCAGTGAGTCCACGAGCGCGAACACGCCCCGCAGGAACACTTTATTGAAGGCCGGGTGCGCGGTCAACCACGGCTGCGCTTCGCGGACAACGGTGTCAATTTCACCGCTTTCACGCCGAACGGCAACGGCGACGTGACGCGGCCCGCGCATCATGACACCCTCGATGACCGCCTGCCCACCGTAGAATACCGGTTTCGCCATCTCTGCTCCAATAACCACGAAGGCACAAAGACGCAAAGATCGACTTTGTGTCTTTGTGCCTTCGTGGCTGAGTGATTCCGCCAAAAACAGGAGCCGCAGAGGGTACATACCGAACGTGACGGGATTCGCATCATCACGTTGGCGGCCTACTCTGCGGCGTGTCCGGGCCTCTCGGCCCGCCTACCAGGATATTCCACCCTGGCAAGGGATAGTACACTGGTTGTTATTTCTTCAGGCCGTAGCGCTGCAGGAACTTGTCTACGCGGCCTTCGGTATCCATCAATTTCTGCTTGCCGGTGTAAAACGGGTGGCAGGAACTGCAGATTTCCGTGTTTATCTTGTCTCCCGCGATGGTGGAACGCGTCTCGAAATCGCTTCCGCAAGCGCAGTGAACCATCACAGTGTGATACTTGGGGTGAATCCCCTCTCTAGGCATTGTTGTGTCCTTTCGCGGTGGGTATCAGCCCACCAGTACACCGGGCGTACACAAAACGAAGTGTCCTCCGTAACGCCCATATAGATAGACGCTCACGGCAGCCACGGTGTTCCCATTCTAACACGAACGCGATCGATTTGCCAACCGCGCGGGCCGGGAACCTCATGCCCAGCCCTCCCTACCCCGCCGTCAGGCCATCTTTAGCGCTAGCGTCCGAACGTTACGCTACCCAGCGGAACGGCGCGTCCCGCCCCGGTCAACTGAGGGAGGTTTCCCGGCAGCCCCTGCAACGTCCGGTCCGCCAGCAGAGCGTAGACGGCGGCATCATACGATTCGCCGACCCACCCGAAGGAAACGGGCGCCTGCCGCCGCCACTGCGTCGCGTCCGGGGGCATGTCCGGGTCTCCATGGATTAGGACTCCTTCGTCCGGAAGCGCCGGAAGCGAACCCGACGCCACGACGCCGACATCGTCAAGACCGCAGCCGGCCGGGAGCCAGATACCCGCAACGGGTTGTTCCGCCCGCTGAATATAGCGGCTCACCGCGTCATCCCGAAAGACGAGGTAGTCCGCCAGCGCCTCAATCGGCGCTCCGCGTCCTCCCGCGGCGATGTCGCGGGCTGCGAAGCCACTCACAACGGGCGCGCCGAGCGATTCGGCGATCGCGTTTGCATCTCCCAATTCCATTACGCCTGTCACGAAGGCGCCCGCGAGTTCCGCCGGCGATACTTGCACCCAGGCCGCGGCCCCACGCGAACCCACCGCGTCCACATCCTTACGCGTCCAGCCCGCCTCGGCCCTCGCCTGCACGGCGGCATCCGCATACGCCAGGCCAAGCGCCGCGTCGAGAACCGTGAGCGTGGCCGCGCCAGTCGTCGCGGAGGGGCAGGCATCTCGGACGGCGGCGGTCATCACAGGGTCCAGCGGAACGCTGACGAATGCGGCCGGGTGCGCCTGAATCTCGTCACCCCGGCCCGAAATCACTACGGCGCTCGCGAGAATGGCCCCGCCGTCGCCGCTCAACGAAAGTCCGATAACCCGCCGCGGCCCCCTGAGTTGCTCTTCTCGATATATCGGCATGAGGGTATTCCTTTGGCGCCCGGCCGGCGATTACGTCGGGTAACGATGCATCCGAATCATACCGCGCTGCATCGGGCGCCGGCAACGACGCCTCCAATCCCGAGTGTTGAGAGCGATACAATAGAGGTAATTGCAGGCTGCAGGGGTTCGCGGGCTCACTGCGTTCGTGGATGGGAGGATGCTGAAGTGGCAAGTATTCGCATAGGAAGACGTTATCTGCTCGCTCTAACGCTGCTGGTTCCGACGGCTGCCGGGGCCCAAACGCCGCCGGGGAGCCTCACCGTGCACGTAGACCGCCCCGGCGCGGCCATAAATCCGGGCTTCTACGGCCTGATGACCGAGGAGATCAATCACGCGTACGACGGCGGGTTGTACGCGGAATTGATTCAAAACCGCATCTTCAAGGACGACACCGCAAGCCCGGTCCACTGGTCCGCGGTCCAGGATGGCGGCGGAACGGGATCCATTTCCCTCGAGACGGTACAACCGATCAACACGTCGCTCACGACGTGCCTCAAGTTGGCGATTGCCGCCCCGGGCACTCGCGTCGGCGCCGCCAACGACGGCTGGTGGGGCATCCCGGTGAAACCGAACACGTCTTACCGCGCGTCCTTCTACGCCAAGGCGGGCGGCGGGTTTACCGGTCCCTTGACCGTGGACATAGAGTCTCCCAATGGGTCCATCGTGTTTGCCAGCGCACAGGTGCCCAGCATAGACGTTGTGTGGCGGAAGTATACGGTCACGCTGAACACCGCCAGCGTCGCGCCAACCTCGGCCGCCCGGTTTGTGATCTCGGCCAGGAACCCGGGCACTGTCTGGCTTAACCTGGTCTCCCTTTTTTCGCCCACCTATAAGGACAGGGCAAACGGCAACCGCATCGACCTGATGGACAAGCTGGCCGCCATGAAACCGTCTTTTCTGCGCTTTCCGGGCGGTAATTACCTCGATCCCGGGCACTATCAATGGAAGACGACGATCGGCCCCATCGACCTGCGCTCCGGGCACCCCGGCGCCTGGGGCTACCGTTCGAGTGACGGACTGGGACTCCTGGAATTTCTCGAATGGTGCGAAGACCTCGGCATGGAACCGTTGCTGGGCGTCTCGGACGGGCGCGACTGGCTGGCCGCCACCGGCGACGTAACGCCTCTTGTGCAGGATGCGCTCGACGAGATCGAATACGTTACAGGCGACACCGGAACGGTGTGGGGCGCCCGCCGTGCCGCAGACGGGCACCCGGCGCCGTTCACCCTGCGCTACGTGGAAATCGGCAACGAGGACTTTTTCGACCCTCAATCCACCTATAGCGCGCGATTCGCCAAGTTCTACGACGCTATCCGGGCCAAGTATCCAACGCTGCAAATCATCGCGACGCGACGCGACGTTCCGAGTCGGACGCCCGACCTCGTGGACGATCACATCTATGCGTCTTTTGCGAACATGCTCGGGGCCTCCCGCAATTACGACGCTTACCCCCGCACCGCCCCGAAAGTCTTTGTCGGCGAGTGGGCCACCACGGAGGGCAGCCCTACTCCGACACTCAAATCCGCGCTCAGCGACGCGGCCTACCTGACCGGACTCGAGCGCAACGCCGACGTCGTGACGATGGCGAGCTATGCGCCGCTACTGGTGAACGTCAACCCGGGGGCCAGCCAGTGGGGCACGAATCTCATCGGCTACGACGCGCTGACGAGTTTCGGTTCGCCATCGTACTACATGCAGACGATGTTCGCCGGCAACCTGGGAGACGTGGTGCTGCCGGTGGAGGTGGTCGCGCAACAGACTCCGTCCACCCCCGGTCCGCCCCAGGGCGCCATCGGAGTGGGAACGTGGGTCACGCAGGCGCAATACCGGAACGTCAAGGTCACCAACGGCACGAACGTGCTGTATCAGACCGATTTCGCGAACGGCGCCTCCGATTGGACGCCGGACGGGGGAACATGGTCGACGGCCGGCGGGGTGCTTCAGCAGTCCAGCAATTCAATCGACTGTCGGGACACCGTGGGGAGCACGGCGTGGACGGATTACACTTACACTTTGCAGGCGATGAAAACGGGCGGCTCCGAGGGCTTTCTCATCATGTTCCACGTTCGGGACCACAACAACTTCCTGTGGTGGAACATCGGGGGCTGGTCGAACACCCGCACGACGATAGAGCGCGCGTACAACGGCTCGAAGTCGGAACTGGGCCAATCGGCGCCCGTCACCGTGCAGACGGGCCAATGGTATGACATCCGAATCGAAGTCAGCGGAACGAGCATCAAATGCTATTTGGACGGAGTTCTGGTGAACCAGGCAACCGATGACAATCCGGCCCTTGTTCCAATCTTCGCCTCGGCAAGCCGGGATCTGTCCAACGGCGATGTGATCCTGAAAGTTGTGAATACCGGTGCGGACGTGCAACAACTGAGCGTTAACCTGCCGGGCGCCGTCGGTGTGGCGGGGCTGGCGACGGGGCAGATACTGACCGGGCTCCCCGCGGACATCAACACGGTGGCGACGCCGACGAAGGTCGCACCACAAGCCATCAGCATCTCGGGAGTCGCGCGGACCTTTACCCACGACTTCCCGGCATACTCGGTGTCGGTCATCCGCGTGGACGCGATCAATGGGCCCGCCTACACGGTTGACGAGGCGATACTCGCGCTCCGGTTGGTCGGCGGCCTGGCGATCGCTACGCCGGACAACATACGCCGCCTGGACGCCGTCTCAACCGGGGCGTCGGCAGGGAGGGTGGACATCATCGACGCGGTCCGCGTGGCTCGCATAGCGCTGGGGTTGGACGCATGACGGCCGTAGTCGGGATTCCCGAACTTACGCCTCTTTGACGCCTTGCAGCGCCGCGCGAATCTGACGTTCCGCGTCGTTCTGCCGGCCCGGAACGGCGCGGCCCGAAACGCGTATCTTCACCATTCCGGCGGGCGGATCGACGAGGCCGAGGACGCGCGGCGCCTCCGCCCAGTCGTCTTGCGGCAGCGCGGCCACCGTTTTTGCCATGGCCGCCTGTCTTGCGGGGACGTCCACGTCCTCCGGAAGGAGGATATCGACGACGACGGTGAGCGGGCCCCGCGAATGGTTGGTTACCGACGTTATGTCCGCGTTCCCAACGATAACCAGGCGGCCTACGTCATCGCGCAGGCGCGTGACGCGAAGCCCCATATCCTCCACGACCCCGGTCGCGGCGGGCCCGCCCAGGGTGACGGTTTCGCCCACGCTGAACTGGTTCTCCACCAGGATGAAGAACCCGCCGATCACGTCTCGAACGAGCTTTTGGGAGCCGAGGGCAATCGCCACCCCGAACACACCGGTCGCCGTCACGACGGCCTTTGTGTCCACGCCGAACTCGCCCAGCACCATCAGCGAGGCGACGAAGAAGATGACGAGGCCGCTCGCTTTGGACGCAAGGCCGCCCAGCGTACGCAGCCGGGCAGAGCGAACCGCGTCATCGGCAGCCCCTGTGGCACGCTCGATGCCGGCCAGAATTGCCCTGCGCAGCAGCGCATTCAGCACGAAGGCGAAGACGAACACCACGAAGATATGCAGGCCGCGCCCCGTTACGATCTCCAGGACCGCCTTCGGTGAGGATTCGAAAGGCCATCTCATCGTTTGTTCAGTGCCTCCAATCCGGGCAGAACGCCTCGAAGTCGCAGCCCACGCAACGTTCCTCCACGTTCACCCCGGTCCACATGGTCTCCCCCGCGATGGCGCGCGCAACGTCGTCCAGCAATTCGCAAACCGCCGCGGACTCCTCCGGCGTGCGCATCACGTCGACGCGCTGGTTCGGACGAAGCGCGTGTATCGCAACGCGAATTGGCCGGCCCGGGTACATCGACCGCACAAGGGTTTCATAAACCATCAGGCCGATATCGGCGCGGACCTGTTCATCCGTTACCTCGCTCCGACCGCTCTTGTAGTCCACGATGTCGAGGCTTCCGTCCGGCCATTCGTCCACCCGGTCCACCCGGCCCGTGAGAATATACGCCCCGCGGTCCTGGCGCAGCATCTTTTCGCGCAGCAACGTTTCGGGCATCGCTTCCGGCGGTGGGGCTTCGGAAAGGTACTTCTCCAGCATCGCCTGCCCGGCAGCATACCCTTCACGCTCCGCCTGGGCCGTCTGGAACCCGGCGCCTGTCCAGGTGCTCTGGAAATGGAGCAGCAGATCGTCCAGTGATGGTCGTTCCGGCCCGGCATGGATCAGTTCGAGGCTCCGGTGCAGGTTAGCGCCCAGCGACAGCGCTCCGTGCGGCCGCCGCCGATACTTCTTATGGTACAGGAACCAGTAGAACCGCGGGCAACGCAGATACGCGGATATCTTCGTCGGGCTGAGTGTCAGTTTTGTAGGTCCGGCCATACTCGCTCATTATAGGACGGCCATGGCGCCGAGGCTTGACGCCACAAGCCGCGTGACATACAATCAAGCGTGGCCAGCCGGCCTGAAGGGGTGCCTGTGCGTCTGTTCCTCCGTTTCCTTTCGTTTCTGCGGCCCTACCGCGCTCAGTTATTTCTGGCGCTGGCGCTCGTTTTCGCGTCCACCGGACTCATCCTCGTTTCCGGAAGCGTGTTCAAGCACATCTTCGCCGAATTCGACACCTGGAAGGATTTCGCCGCCGTCACACACGACCTTTCCGCGCGAGCGAAATATGCCCACGGCGTGGTCCTGGATACGCTGTTCTGGGGGGCTGTCGTTGTCGTGGTGGCTGTGGCTGCCTCGTGCCTTAACGCATTGCGCGCGGTAGTGGCGGGCGCGGTTTCCCAACGCGCGGTTTTCGACGTCCGAAACCGCGTTATGGAGCATCTCACCAACCTCTCACTCCGCTTCTATGAAACGCATCCCACCGGCCAATTGATGAGCCGGATCACCGCGGACGTGGATGCAATGCAGCTGCTCGTCACGTCGTCCACGGTTGATTTCCCTTCCGACGTTATCCAGACTCTAGTCCTGGGCTCGGTGCTCCTTTGGATCAGCCCCCGTCTGGCCCTCGTTGCGGCGGTAATGGGGCCGCTTCTTTTCCTTGGCACCGCTCTGTTTGGGCGACGGATGCGCACGGTCAGCCGGGCGGTACAGGCCCAGTTGGGCGCGGTGTCGGCGCAGATGCTGGAGACTATCTCCGGGATCCGTGTGGTGATGGGGTTCTCCGCGGAAAAGCGCGAGCAGGACCGCTTTCGCGCTCAGAACAGCGAAGCGCTTCGGCTCGGCCTGCAGCGCTTGCGATTGCAGACGCTCTGGTCGGTCTCGGCGGAAAGCAGCGTTCAGATCGCGATGGTCATCCTGGCGGTGGCCGGCATCCGTGAGATTGTGAAGGGACGGTTGGACATTGCGCAGATCGGCTTGTTCACTTACCTTCTGATGTTCATGAGGACGCCGCTTCAACGGCTGTTCATCTTCAACGACACCCTTCAGAGGGGCCTTGCGGGAACGGAGCGCGTCTTCGAGATACTGGACACTCAGCCGGACGTCCGGTCTCTTCCCGGCTCGACTGACGCGCCACGGCCGCGTGGGACGATCACCTTTGACAATGTCTCCTTCGCCTATGACCACGGGCAGCCCGTTCTTCACGGCGTCTCGCTTGAAGTGCCACCCGGCAGCACCGTCGCGCTGGTCGGGCCTTCCGGCGCGGGAAAATCGACGATGGCCAATCTCCTCGCCCGTTTCTACGACCCCTCCGAAGGCGCCGTGCGCGTGGATGGCGCCGACATACGCGCCTGGACCCTCGAGTCCTGGCGCAGGCAGATCGGCCTCGTGCTGCAGGACACGTTCCTGTTCTCCGGGACCGCGCGGGACAATATCGCCATTGGCCGCGAGGGCGCCACGAATGAAGAGATCGAGGCGGCGGCGGTCGCCGCGAACATCCACGACTATCTGAGTGGGCTCCCGCAGGGATACGAGACCGAAGTCGGAGAGCGGGGGGTTCGGTTGAGTGGTGGACAGCGTCAGCGCATCGCCATCGCGCGGGCTATACTTCGGGACCCTCCCATCTTGGTCCTGGACGAGGCGACATCGTCGCTGGATTCGGAATCGGAGCGGCTCATCCAGTCGGCGTTGGACCGCCTTCTGGAGCACCGAACTGCCGTCGTCATCGCGCATCGCCTCAGCACCATCCAGCGGGCGGATGCCATCATCGTCATCGACGATGGGCGCATCGTGGAACGGGGAAGCCATTCGGACCTGATGGCCTTGAACGGACTCTATGCGCGGTTGTACCACACGCAGTTCGAGGCGCCTCCCGTGAGACGGCCTTACAACGAGCCGGGAATCTCCGAGCTGTAACCCACGCTCATTTCGCCAGCAGCGTCTTCAGTTTCCTCAGGGCCCTTTGCTGCAAACGGCTCACGTGCATCTGGGAGATGCGCAGGTGGTGCGCCACCTCGGTCTGCGAAAGGTCGCTGAAGAAACGCAGCGCGATGATGTTCTGTTCGCGTTCGTCCAGGTTTCGAATGGCCTCGCGCAGATCGTCGAACGCCTCAACGTCCAGAAGCGCTTCATCTTCGCCGCCGATGAACTCCGCGAGGGTCAGCGCGGTCGATTCGCCCTGGTTTTCCATGCGGCTGTCCAGGCTGATCGTCTCGTATGCGTTACCGAGTTCGATCGCCTCCACCGTTTCCTCTTCGGATGCGTTCAGGTGTCTCGCGATCTCGGCAATCGTGGGCGACCGTCCGAGTGTCTGTGTGAGGGCTTCCGCGGCTCTGGCGGTGGCGAGGTTCAATTCCTGGAGCCGCCGAGGGACTTTCAGGTTCCACGCTTTGTCGCGGAAATGACGTTTGATCTCGCCGACGATGGTCGGCGCGGCATATGTGCTGAACCTGTTCCCTCGCAAGGGGTCAAATCGATCCACGGCGTTGATCAGGCCGATAGTTCCGACCTGGATGAGGTCTTCAACCGGCTCGCCCCGGTTTGCGAATTTGCCGGCGAGGTAACGGACGAGGCTGATGTGGAGCACCACTAGCCTGTCTCGCAGCCCCGGATCCCTCGTCTGGTAGTATTCGGCGAATAGATCGCCGACATCCTTTCCACGAGAAACCGCGGAACCGGGCGCTGCGGCATCCGGCCTCACGGCTGTCGGACGTTCTTGGGTGCTGTCCGTCATGATGATGGGTGTACCATCTTAACCAGGCGAATGGAAGTGCCGCCCTCGGGATCGTGGGAAATGTCCACGGAGTCCACCAGGATCTCCATCAGCAACGCCCCGATGTTCTCGGGATCCGCTTTCTCGACCTTGCTCCCCTCGCCACTCGAACCGGTGCTGTAACCAACCACCACGGTTAGCTCGGCAGGGGCTATTTCGCACCGGAGGTTAATAGATGTGGCGTCGCTGCCGCCGTCACCGAGGTGGTCAATCGCACCGGCGCACGCTTCGCCGACCGCCAGGCGCAAGTCTTCGACTTCGTCATAGCTGAAATCGAGGCGGCTTGCCACACCCAGGATGGCCAAACGCGCAACGCCAACGTACTCGGCGCGGCATGGGATGCTCAGCGTAACAACAAGAGGGGTTTCAGATACGGGCTCGCTCATTTCAGTGTGCCCTTCAGCGTTGCGACCGCCTCATCTGTAGCAGAGTGTACGTTGAAAATTCTGGAAAGCCCTGTCACGTCCATGATGCGCGCGATGCGCGGGTTCGGCGCCGAGAGGATGAGATCTCCTCCCTCTTCCCGAACGCGCTTGAGCGCCCCGATGAGGACTCCCAGGCCGGAACTGTCCATATATGCCACACCGGACAGATCTATTGCCAGGTGGGTACACCCGGCATCGATGCTGTGGTGAATCTCTTCTTTGAGCCTCGGGGCTGTATAAACATCAACCTCACCCTGAACCGTGACAACGGATACGCCCTCGTTGGGGGGCTGTGCAATAACGGTAAAATCCATAGCGCCTTCTGCTCCCGTGTGTATGCTGATTGATCTCTCGTATCTTTCGCGCGCCGCCCATCCCGAGCGGCCCCAGGTCAGTCCTCCGGAGAGGACTCCAACTGCGCGTCCAGTTCCGCCCGACGGCTCTCATACGCTTCCCGCCCGGCGTCAACGGCGCCATCGAGGCGTTCGCGCGTCTCCAGAATAGTCTGCTTGCTTTTCGATATCCATTCCTCAACCGTCGAACGTGCCTCTTCCACCACTTCCGCGGTCTTCTCGCGAACCTCGACCAGCGAGGCGGCCACCCGATCGCGAACCGTATCAACGGCTTCCGCGGCGCAATCCGCTACCGAAGCATACGCGCTCGCAACGTCTCGCCGGGCTTCCTCTCCCGGCTTGGGAGCGAAGAGCAGGGCAAGCCCCGCTCCAATCGCGGCTCCCGCCAGCAAACCGGCCAGGAACTGACTAACCTCGAAATCATCACTTGGCAGAGGCCCAAACTCAAAATTGTCTTCGGGATTCATAGGTGATTGCCTCCGTAAATGGCGGTTTTGCCCGCCGGAATCCTAATTGGGGTTATAGAGACTTTACCAATCCGGCGCGGATTCCGGCAACCGGGCACAGGTCATCAAGCGCCCACGCTTGCCACAACTCCCCCGCCCACAACGACGTCACCGTGGTAGAATACAGCGCTCTGTCCGGGCGTAATCGCGCGTTCCGGCTCGACAAATTCGCCCTCCAGCCCGTTATCTCCGCGAGTGAGCCGGCATGGACGGTCGGCCATGTTGTATCGAATCTTGGCGGTGATCCCTTCGGGCAGATCGTCCGGGCCGCCGTACGATAACCAGTTCATGCCCTCCACCACGAAGGACGATGCCATCAGGGCCGGGGCGAGGCCGATGACGACTTCCCTGGATTCCGGTCGGACGTCGATCACATAGCGGGCCTCGGGACCGTGGGCTCCGATGCCCTTTCGCTGGCCGCGCGTATACATCGCCACGCCCTCGTGCTCCCCGACGACGGCGCCGCTGAGGTCCACCACTGCCCCCGGAACGAGGGCGTCCGGCGCGTGCGTCCGCAGAAACTCCCTGTAGTCATTGCCCGGGATGAAGCAGATCTCCTGGCTGTCCGGCTTGTCCGCGGTAGACAGCCCCAGGTCTGCCGCCAGCCGTCGCGTATCATCCTTCGAAGGCAGATCGCCGAGGGGAAGCAGGGTGTGGGCCAACTGGTCTTGTGTTAGATTGTAGAGCGCGTAGGTCTGGTCCTTCGCGCGGGCCGCCGCCCGCTCCAGCGTCCAGCGGGACCGGTCGCCGTCATACTTCACCTTCGCATAATGCCCCGTCGCCACGTAATCGGCGCCGAGTTGCTTCGCACGTTCGAGAAGGGCGTCGAATTTAACAAACTGGTTGCACCGCACGCAGGGATTTGGCGTTCGGCCACGGCGGTACTCGTCTATGAAATCGGTGATCACGCGCTCGTTGAAAAGCTCGCGGAAATTGGTGACGTGATACCGGATGCCCAGTTTGGCCGCCACGCGGCGCGCGTCATCGACCGCCGAAAGGCCGCAGCAACCCTGCTCCGCCCCCTCGACGCCTTCCGGCCATAATTGCATGGTCACCCCGATGACCTCGTGCCCCTGCTGAACCAGCAAAGCCGCCGCCACCGAACTGTCCACCCCGCCACTCATCGCGCAAACTATCCGCGCCATTCAACTCCACCTATTTCCGCTGCACAGCGTCATTCCACCGTAAACCGTCATGCGGAGCGTTATCAGTCGTTCTTCTGGTCTTCGCGGCTTCGCGGTGACTTCAGCAAACGCCACTCGTCCAACCTCGCTTTGACGCGCGCTTCGAACCCTCGCTCGTTCGGCGCATAATACGGCTCACTAGAGGGTAGACCCTCCGGTAGATAGCGCTGTTCCACCTGCGCCTCCGGGAAATCGTGCGGATACTTGTAGCCGACCCCGTGGCCCAGTGCTTTGGCCCCTTTGTAACCGGTGCCGCGCAGGTGCGGAGGGACCGGTTCGTGCCGCTGGTTCTCCAGATCTTCAAGCACCCGCCCAATCGTAACCACCACGCTGTTGCTTTTCGGGGCGCAAGCGATATACAGCGCGGCCTCCATCATCGGGATACGCGCTTCGGGGTACCCCACCATCTCCAGCGCGTGCGCCGCCGCCGAGGCCACCACCAGCGCCTGTGGATCCGCCAGCCCCACGTCTTCCGCCGCGTGGACCAGGATGCGGCGCATCATGAATTTGGGATCTTCACCCGCTTCCAACATGCGCAACAGCCAATACGCCGTGGCGTCCGGATCGCTGCCCCGCATGCTCTTGATGAACGCCGAAATGGCGTCGTAATGGGCGTCGCCGTTCTTCCCGGACGGCAGCATCCGTCTTTGAAGGGCCTCTTCAACGTCGGCAAGGCGCACCATGCGGCGGCCATCTGCATCGGTATCCGCGGCGTCGGCCAGCGCCTCGAGCGCGCTCAGCGCGACGCGCGCGTCCCCGTTCGCCACGTTCACCAGGTGTTCCATCGCGTCGGCGTCCAGGTCAACGTGTTCGCCGCCCAGTCCGCGCTCCTCGTCTGCTATCGCACGCTCCACCAGTTGGCGGATGTGAGCGTCACTCAGCGCGTTGAATCGCACGAGGCGGGCGCGGGAGAGCAGCGGCGGGTTCACCTCGAAGAACGGGTTCTCCGTAGTCGCGCCGATCAGCGTGATCGTCCCGTCCTCCACGTGGGGGAGCAGGACGTCCTGCTGCGCCTTATTGAAGCGGTGAATCTCGTCGATGAAGACGATTGTCTGCTGCCCGTGGAAGCGCCTGCCTTTCGCCCGCTCGATGATCTTGCGCAGCTCCGGAACGCCGCCCGTGACCGCTGAAAATGGTTCGTACGCGTGATTGGTGAGGTTGGCGACTACCCCCGCGAGCGTGCTCTTGCCGGTGCCGGGCGGGCCCCAGAGGATCACACTGTGAAGGCGGTCGGTTTCGATGGCGCGGCGGAGCCAGCGCCCGGGGCCGAGGACGTCGTCCTGCCCCACGAAATCGTCCAGTGTGCGCGGACGAAGGCGGGCCGCCAACGGCGCATCCGCGTCGTTGGTGTATAAGCCTCTGTCCTCCGGTGTTTCGACAGCTCTCACACGCTGATTATAGCCCTGTCCGCACGCATCACCCGCCGAACCGCCAAACAACCCGGGCCCGTCGAGCGAGCCAATTCCCGGTTCCGGAATCCCCGAATACGGCCCGCGCGGTTGACTCGCCGCGGGCCGCCGCCTTAAACTGAGCGTGCACAGGTGCGCGAGGCCGCCAATCCTTTGAAGCGCGCACAGAGTTTGGGAGGGACGCATCCATGACCCCTGAACGCAGGCAGGCCCTCGTCGCAACCTACCGTGACGGTCTTCTACAAGATACTTTGCCGTTCTGGATCAAGAACGCCGTAGACCGCGAATACGGCGGCTACATCACGTCTTTGGACCAGGACGGCGCCATTCTCCAGAGCGACAAATCCGTCTGGTTTCAGGGACGGTTCGCCTGGCTTCTCTCGACACTGTACAACACCGTCGAGCGCCGGCCGGAATGGCTCCAACTGGCCAAGCTCGGCATCGACTTCATCAACGACCACTGCTTCGACACGGACGGCCGCATGTTCTTCTCGGTGACCCGTGAAGGCAAACCGCTCCGCAAGCGGCGCTACCTGTTTTCGGAGTCGTTCGCCGTCATCGCCCTCGCGGCCTACGGCACGGCATGCAACGACGACAAGTACAAGCAGCAGGCTCTTGACCTCTTCAAGCTGATGCTGCATTATCACTGCACTCCGGGACTTCTGGAACCGAAAACGAACACTGATACGCGGCCGATGAAGGGCCTTGCGATGCCGATGGTTCTGATCGTAACAGCCCAGGAATTGCGGAAAGCCGTCAACGATCCCATCTGTACGCAGGTCATCGATGAAGCCATCGCCGAAATCGAAAGGGATTTTCTCAAACCGGAGTTCAAGTGCTGCCTCGAAGCCGTGGGGCCAAATGGCGAGTTTATCGACACCTTCGACGGCCGCCTGGTGACACCCGGCCATTCGCTGGAGTGTGGTTGGTTTATCCTTGAGGAAGCGCGGTTGCGAAGCAAGGACGCTCACCTCATCGAACTAGGTACAAAGATAATAGACTGGTCGTACCAGATAGGTTGGGATAAGGAATTCGGGGGCATCCTGTATTACCGCGACGCGAAGGGCGCTCCGGCCACCGAGTACTGGCACGACATGAAATTCTGGTGGCCGCACAACGAGGCCGTCATCGCCACGCTGCTGGCTTACGAACTAACCGACGATTCCAGGTACGCTCGCTGGCACGAGGCCGTGCACAACTGGGCGTATGCTCACTTCCCGGACAGTCTGCACGGCGACTGGTTCGGATACCTGCATCGCGACGGGACCGTTTCCACGCGCTTGAAGGGCAACATGTGGAAAGGACCGTTCCACCTCCCGCGCATGCAGTGGTACTGCTGGCAACTCTTGGAAGGACACCTTGGGAAATAGCGAATCGCGCGGACGTGGGGGCAAAACGGCCGCAACGCCTGTCCCCGGGTCTGCAAACTACAGCCCCACCGGAAATCGCACTATGCCAAACAGAATCTTGTTGATGCCGCTCGACGAGCGCCCCTGCAACGCCTGGTATCCGCGTTACGTTGCTCCCATCGGCGGAGTGGAACTCGTCATGCCGCCGGCCGAGTTTATGCCCACGTTCCGCTCGCCCGGCAACCCCGAAGCGATGGCGCAGTGGTTCCTCGCAAACATCGACTCCGTGGATGCAGCCGTGGTGTCCATCGACATGCTGGGCTATGGAGGCCTCATCCCCAGCCGCATTGGATATGAAACGGCGGAGGAGGTCATCAGCCGGCTCGATGTCATCCGGGAGGCGAAGCGTCGCAAGCCGGACATCCCGCTCCTGGGGTTCAACATCATCATGCGAACCTCCGACTCCAACTCCGCGACGGAGGAGCCCGAATACTGGAGCGCATACGGCAAGAAGATATTCCGGGTGTCGCAGTTGCTCGATCGCGTGGAGCGCCTCAACATTCCGGAAGAGTGCGCCGAACTGGCCGCGCTTCAGGCCGAACTTGACTCGAAAATGGTGGCGGATTACTTCGACCGGCGCGACCGCAATCACAAGGTCAACCGTTCCGCAATCCGGATGGCCGCCGAAGGGGTTCTCGATTTCCTTTTCCTGAGCCAGGACGACGCCAGCGAATACGGGGTGCCGGCCCGCGAGCAGCGCACCCTTCGCTCCGATATCCAGTCGCTGAACATCAACGACAAGGTTGTGGTGTACCCGGGCGCGGACGAAGTGGGCCTTGTACTGCTGGCGCGCGCGGCGTGCCAACTGGCGGGCTACACGCCTCGCTTTTTCCCGCGGTATGCCTCCACCCGGGGCGACGAGATCATCGCGCTGTTCGAGGACCGGCCGCTGGGTCAGACGGTTCGCGGCGAGATCTACTGCGTGGGCGGGGTGACAGTCGAAGGGCCAAGAGACGCCGACGTAATGCTCTTTGTGAACACGCCCGGTGAGGCGCAGAGTTATCCGCCGTGGGCGGCCACCGCGCGCACGGTGGAAACACCCGCGCGTAACCTGCCCGATTTTCTGGCCGCGCTGAAATTCTACGCCGGCTACATGCAGGTCGCCGTGGCTGACGTAGCCTACTGCAACGGCGCGGATCCGGCTCTGGTTCCGCTGCTGCCCAAATTCATCGGATATCCGCAGCTCGCCGCGTACGGCGGGTGGAATACCGCTGCGAATACGATCGGAACCGTGGTTGCCCACGCGACGATGCGCACACTGGGCCTGCATCACGTTGAGGGAGGCGATCCGCTGAAGCGCGAGGAAGCGCACCAGACCTTCCTTTTCCACCGCCTGCTGGAAGACTGGGGCTACCAGACCGTCATCCGCACGGAGATCGAGAACGCCCGCGCCGGATCGGAAGACTGGGATAAACTGACGCCGGCCGCCGTTGAGACCCTCCGCGCCGAGGCCGAGCGCCGCCTGGAGATGCTTGGCTCACACGCGTTCAGCGAGTGGTTTGCCGGCCAAGGCAGCAGCCCGGATCCGACGCTGCGCCCCGAAGGCTGGGAACTGCGGCGTGTAACACTGCCCTGGAACCGGACGTTCGAGGTCGGTCTGGACGTATGCGTTGGCGTCGAGGGCAGCACCGCTCAACAACACGCCGCGGACTAGGGGATGGTATTCAGGATTCAACGCTGAACGTCGGCCGTTCGCTCTTCGGCGGCGGCGCCGGCACTGCTCAGCCGTCGGCTTCAGCCGATGGCTCGCAAGCCGTTGCCTGAGATCGTAATGAGCATCGGGGATTGAGGGACGCATCGCGTCGCCTCACCCTGAATGCCGGATTACTCCAGGTCTTCGAGCCGGTCCACCCGCTTCTGGAGGGCCACTATGTACGCCCACAGGCCGATCCACACGACCAGGCACGCCGCGCCGAAAGCCGAAAGTGCTGCGTTCATCCTTCCAATCTCCCTTCCCGCTTCCAGGCGAGCAGTGTGATGCGGGTCTCAAGCGTGTGAACCCAGAAGAACAGGCCTATGAAGGCCATTATGCTCAGGCCGATGGTCATCCCGAACGTGCCCGGAAGCCTCGCCTCGCCGGGCCGCAGGTGAAGAGACGGCATCATCCTCGGCAGGCCGAAAATCAGGAACAGCGCGGTCGGGCACGCCAGCACCGCATAAACCGCCGCCAGGGCGCCCTCGCGCTCCGGGTCGTCTACCGCGCTCCGCAGAGCGAAATAGGCCATATACGTAAGCAGGGCCAGCGCCAGCCCGGTTTCCCGCGGGTCCCAGTTCCAGGCCGCGCCCCATTCGGCGTTCGCCCAGACCATCCCCATCAGAAGCGCCATAACGCCGAAGAACAGCCCCAGACGGGCGGCCACCATGGAACGGGCGTCATGCCTCGGATCGCGCGTCATCAGGTATCGTACGGCATAGAACAGAGCCAGCAGGAACCCCACGGAGCAAAGCTCGGCGCATGGCACATGGAAAAACAGAATGCGTGTCGCATCGGGCGCGTTGAACTGCCCTCCGTCCGCCGGCGACGGGGGCGCCTTCACCACGAAAAACGCCATCACGATAACGCCCGCCATGCCCGCCAGCAGCAGAAGCGCCAGCGCCATGCGCAGGCCCGCGTTCATTCTTCCCATAGGACCTCGAAGACAAGAAAGGCGACCGTCAGCAACAGGCCGTCAAATGCGATCAGCAGCTCGATCGGACCGTCGAGCGCGGCGCGCGAGCCGGGCAGGCACGCCTGCGTTCCACGAATGCCGCCTATGAGCGCCGGGATCAGCAGCGGAAACGCGATCGCCGCGAACAACTCGCCTCGTCCGCGCGCCTTCGCGACCAGCGCCGCCGAAACCGTCGCCGCAGCGCTCAATCCGATTGTACCCAGCAACAGTACACACGCAAATCCCCGCCAGTTCGCAATCGGCAGCGCCATCAGCAGCAGGAAAAGCGGCAGCACCACCGCTTCGAGCACCAGCATCAGGCCCAGGTTGGCCAAAAGCTTCCCCAGGAGGACCGCGTGCGCCTTGCCGGCCATACGCAGCGCGAGTGCGGTTCCGCTCTCTTCTTCCGCTACAAACGAGCGCGCCAGGCCCGCCGTCGCCGCAAAGAAAATCACCACCCACAGGATGCTCGCGAGGATGGATGGCGCGACCCGCCTGGGGCCCAGCGAAAACGCGACGGCTACCAGCGAGGTCACCGCGAACAGGAGCGACGCGTTGAGCGCCGTTCGGCTGCGGCTCTCCGCCAGCGCATCCTTCTTCACCAACGCCAGCGCCGCGCGCATCATCCCAGTGATACCCTCCGCGTGCAGAGCGCCAGTTCCTCTTCATCGTTGCTGGCAATCATCACCCAGCCGCGATGGCTCCATTCGGCAACAAGCGATGCCACAACGGCGCGCCCGGGTTCGTCGAGGTTGGAGCCGGGTTCGTCCAGCATCAAGATCGGCGGGTTGTGCTGAATTGCCCAGGCCAGTTTGACGCGCTGGCGCATGCCGGAGGAATAGGCGCGCAATGGATCGCGCCGCGCGGGGTCCAGCCCCACACGCGCCAGAAGGGCTGCGGGATCGCAAGGGACGCCGCGCCAATCGGCGAAGAAACGGAGGTTTTCCGCGGCGCTGAGGTCGTCATAGAGGCTGAGCGCGGGGGAAGAGAAGCCGATGAGGGGCCGCGCTTCCAGTGCCGTCAACTGGGAAGCGCCGCGGTACGTGATGCCGCCCCTTGAGGGGCGCAGGAGCCCGCATAATAATTGCAGCAGAGTGGACTTTCCGGAGCCGTTGGGGCCGCTTATTCCCACAACTTCCCCGCTGGTTACCTGGAACGACAACCCATCCAGAACGCGACGCCCGGTGAACCGCTTATGCAGGTCGGAAACGTGCAGAACGGGCGCGGGAACCAAGGGTTCGCCGCGCCCGCCGCCCGCTATATCTTGTTGAACAGAAGCGTCCGTTTTACGTCCTCGATCGCCTTTGTCACGTCGATTCCCCGCGGGCACGCCTCGGTGCAGTTGAAGATGGTGCGGCATTGCCACACGCCGCTGCGATCGTTCAGAATCTCCAACCGCTCGGCGCCGGCGTCGTCGCGGCTGTCGAAGATGAACCGGTGCGCCTGGACGATAGCCGCCGGCCCCAGGTATCGGCCATCGGCCCAGAAGACCGGGCACCCGGTGGTACAGCAAGCGCAGAGGATGCATTTCGTGGTGTCATCGAAAACCGCGCGGTCCTCGATGCTCTGCTTGCGTTCCACCACCGGCGCGGGATCGTCCGCGATCAGGTACGGCTTGATGGACTTGTACTTGTCGAAAAACGGCTCCATGTCCACCACAAGGTCCTTCACAACCCTGAGACCGCGCATCGGTTCGATGGTGATCTTGCTGCCCATATCCTTGATGAGGACCTTGCACGCGAGGCGGTTCTGCCCGTTGATGAGCATACCGTCCGAGCCGCAGATCCCGTGGGCGCACGAGCGGCGGAAGGCGAGAGTACCGTCCTGATACCACTTTACGGCGTTGAGCGCATCCAGGACGCGGTCCGTGGGATCCACTTCAAGGGAATATTCCTTGAACGCGGCTATCTTGTCCTTCTCAGGGTTGAACCGCTTAATCTTCAAAGTAACTTGCATAATAACCTTCCTACCGCAGCCTGTTGTACGCCGCAACCGCCATAATCCCCGCCGCGATCCAATTCAACGGCGTCAGCACTCCATCGACCAATCCGTCCCTTACCGCGGCGCCCAGAGACGCGTAATCCGCGGGATTCCTCAGCGACCCCATTGCCCCGTCCACCGCGCCCGATCCGAGAACGCCCAGCACGATGAAGGCGATGGCCACAGCGGCAAGCGGCCACCCCGGTTTCCGGCCGGAGACCGCCAGGATCACGCCGGCCAGCCACATCCCGCCGAACCACAGGATGAGCAGGATGAAGAATCCGCCGAGACCGACGACCAGGCCGCCGGCCACCCCGCCGATGGCCGCCGTCAAAGCAATCAGCGGCCACCGCCAGAGCTCAATCTTCAACCGCGCAATCCGCGGACCTCGGGCACATTCCCGGCAGCGCCCTCCAACCGGAGTGACGACCAGGCAATCCGGACAAAACGGCCGCTCGCATCGTCCGCAGATGCGCAGGGTCTCCACATTCTTGTGCGTCGTACAGAACTGCGTCGGCATAGTGATCCTGTTAGCGCGACGCTGCCTCGACCGCCTTCTTCACCGCATCGTAGTCCGGTTCGTTCGCCGGCGTATCGGAAAGCCATGACCACGCGATCTTGCCGTCCTTGCCGATCACGAACACGGAGCGCCGGGCCACAGTGTAGCCCTTGATGCCGGCGAGTTCAGGGAACTCGACACCGTACGCCTCGATGGCCTCGTGATTGAAGTCCGATAGAAGGGCGAAGTTCAACGAATTCTGTTTCTTGAACTCGGCCGATGTGAACGGCGGGTCCGTGCTCACCCCAAATACCTTCGCGTTCAGGCTGTTGAACTGCGCCATCGCGTCGCGGAAAGAACACATCTCCGTTGTGCAGACACCCGTGAATGCCGCCGGGAAGAACGCCAGCACGGCAACCTCACCGGGGAGGGGCAGGTTTACCACCTCGCGAGAATCGCTGTAAATCGCCAATTTCGGCGCATTCGCGCCAACTGCTATTGCCATAATGTCCTCTCCTCCTGTCACGCTCCCGCCACTCTTAACGGGAGATGCTATATCTTCAATTGATCGCGAAACTCCCTCAAACGCGCATACCACGCGAAGAGGTCCGCATCCGGATGATGCGCCTTGTTTGCAGCGCTCGGCGAAGGCGCCACGAAAACCCGCGCCGTTTCGATCATATCATCCTGCGCGCCGACAGGTCTGGGCGCGCCGAAATACCCGGTAGCGGCCATGCGGCCCGCAAAGGCGACGATGAGCGGTCGATAGGTCCGCACCTTCAGCCGCAACGGTTCCCGCCCCGCAGCGAACTCGCCGCCCTTCAACTCCTGGGCCATCCCGGTCGGCCTCTCGGCGATGCTCGTGATGCCGATGCCCACGTCCAGCAGAGCCCCATCTTCGGAGGGCGCGTAGAGTCGCGGCGTGAGCCCGCCTTCAAACAGCGCGCGATAGAATCGGTTCGTATTCCGCGCAAAGTGGTGCCCCACCTGCGCGCTGAAAGTGCTCGGATTAATCCCCACAAAGAGGATATCCAACCCGGGCGCTATCACATCGGGCAGTGTCCGTATCTCAGTCACGGCCGGTCAGAATCGCTCCACATAATCGCCAGGATCAGCCAGACCAGCCCTAGCGCCCACGAAGCCACCGCGTACAACGTATGCTGATCCGCTGTGAACCACCTGGCATACGCGCCGTATGCCAGGAAGAACAGCCCGATGACACCCGCCACCCGTCGCGGTGATTTTGCCCGACGCTCAACTGCCATTGCGGTCTCTTCACGCCCTCCAGCAGCGGTCCTCAACCCGCTCTCAGTATTTCCGTTCCTTCGGTTCAAACGTACCAAGGACTACCGGTTTGTAATCCATCCGGATACTGCCGTCCGCTTGTTTATAGGCCAGCGTGTGTTTGAGCCAGTTGGCATCGTCGCGGTTCGGGTAGTCCTCACGGGCGTGTCCGCCGCGGCTTTCCGTGCGCACCAGCGCGCTTTCGATCGTGACCTCGGCCAGATCCAGCATGTAGCCGAGTTCCAGGGCCTCCAGCAGGTCCGTGTTGAAGGTATGCCCCTTATCACCGACGCTGATGTGCCGGTACCTATCCTTAAGGTCCTTCACGGTGCCGCGTACGGCTTCGAGATCTTTTCCGTTCCGGAAGACGCCGCATTTGTCCATCATTTCGCGCTGCATCTCCGTCCGGATGTCGCCGGCGCTTTCCTGACCCGTATTGCTCAGGAGGCGCTCCACCTGAGTTCGAGTGTCCTCGTCGGACGATTCAGGAAGGGCCGCCCAGTCCGCGCCGCGGCAGTACTCCGCGGCGGCGATTCCCATCCGCCGTCCGAATACGAGGATGTCCACAAGGCTGTTGGTGCCCAGGCGGTTCGCGCCGTGCACGCTTACGCAGGCACACTCGCCGGCGGCAAACGCTCCCGGCAACGGGGTGTTCTTCGGGTCCATGATCACGCGGCCTTCGACGTCCGTCGGGATTCCGCCCATCGCGTAGTGCGCGGTAGGCTGGATCGGAACGGGTACTTTGGCGGGATCGATGCCGAAATAGGTCCGAACGAATTCGGTGATGTCCGGCAGTTTGGCCTCCAGTGCCTCCGCGCCGAGGTGGGTCATATCAAGGTGAACGAAGTCCTTGCCGTCTATTCCGCGCCCTTCCCGGATTTCCAGGTAAATGAAGCGGGAGATCATGTCGCGCGGAGCGAGGTCCAGCATCGTCGGCGCGTAGCGCTCCATGAACCGCTCGCCCTTGCCGTTGCGGAGGATGGCGCCTTCGCCGCGCGCCGCCTCGCTCAGCAGGATGCCCATCTTGTACATCCCGGTGGGATGGAACTGGAAGAACTCCATATCCTCCAGCGGAATCCCGCGGCGATAGCACACGGCGACCGGATCGCCCGTGAGAGCGTGCGCGTTGCTGGTGACCTTCCACATACGGCCGAACCCGCCGCTGGCGAACAGCACCGCCTTCGCGTGGAACCGGTGTATCTGCCCGTCGTAGACGGAAATCGCCACCGCGCCGGCCGTCACCCCGTCCTTCAGGATCAGGTCCGTGACCTGATACTCGTCGAAAAAGGTAACGTTGTTCTTAATGCACTGCTGGTAAAGCGTCTGGAGGATCATATGCCCCGTTCGGTCCGCTGCGTGACACGCGCGGCGCACGGGGGCCTCGCCAAAATTCCGGGAGTGGCCGCCAAATCTTCGCTGGGCGATTTTGCCTTCCGGCGTGCGGTCAAACGGGAGCCCGAGGTGCTCCAGGTCGTAGACGGTGACGATCGCCTCCTCGGCGAGGATGCGCGCGGCGTCCTGGTCCACCAGGTAGTCGCCACCCTTTACGGTATCGAACATGTGCCACTCGGGATAATCCTCTTCGAGGTTCCCGAGGGCGGCGCTCACTCCACCCTGCGCGGCACCGGTGTGCGACCGTGTGGGATAGAGCTTGCTGAGGACGGCGACATTGACGCCCTGGCGGCTCAATTCAAGGGCGGCATACAATCCGGCGCCGCCGGCTCCGACGATGATTGCGTCGAATTTGTGATACGTATCTAAAGCCATATTATACTCTCAGCCTTCAGCCTGCGTCCGGCCCTGCTACCCTCCGGCGGCGGCGTGAATATACACTCGTGGCGTCCCTAGCCCACGTTCTTTACGTGCGGAAGCATGAAGATGGTGATGAGTCCGAACAGGATGAACACAAACGAAGCCGTGAAAAGAACAGCCTTCGCTAGGACGTTCAGCGGGCGGTTGTGAATGTACTCCTCGATCACATAGCGAACACCGTTCGTCCCGTGAAGCATGGCGAACAGAAGCATCGTCGCATCGAACAGCGGCCACGCCACATTCTGATACCGCCCGACGATCCACGCTGCGTTTTCCGTGCTCAACCGGTTAATGAAATGCATCAGGGTCCAGTGAGTCAGGGCGAGAAGAACGAGCGCGAGGCCGCTGACCCGCATGAAGAACCAAGCCTGGAGTTCGAACGCGCCGCTCGGTCTGGGCCGCTGTGTCCGGGTTGTAGTGGCCATTATCGGATCCCTCCCTGAACCTGCGCGCTGGCAGTGGCAACGCCGCCGGCCTTCGCGTTCTGATAAGCGTTCCATTCCGGGACGATCATCAACCTCACCGCCGTCAGCATCAGAGCGGCGAAGAGGACGATCTCAGCATAGAACAGCTTGCGCTGAACCCCGGTGGATTTGCTCCACCAGTCGATGATCACGATGCGGATGCCGTTCAGGGCATGAAACGCGACGGCGGCGAACAGGAGGGGATGGAAGACGAGTGTGAATATGGGCAATCGGTAAAATGCGTCCAGTTTGGCATGCATATCCGGTCCGTGCGGCCCCCACACGATGACAGACGTGCTGAGAATATGGCCGAACAGGAAAAGGAATATGGCCAGCCCGCTGATGCGGTGACCAAACCAGGACAACTGCCCTTCGCGGGGCTTGTACATAAGAGGCTCTCCTCGACAGACGCTACAGTATTCTAATGGCGCCGCTTGCGCCAAATCCACGATAGCGCTTCGGCGGGCGCGAATACCGCATCATGGCACGCGATCCCGGGCGCCAACCGCGGAAAGCACCCATTCGCACAATTCGCACGACACCACGGCTGGGCCGGGCGGGGAAATCACGGATTCGCCCAGTAGCGCTCGCTCGTGCGCTTCCCCCACCGCATGGCCCCATTCGGCCAGGGCATCCGCGTCAGTCGCGTCCACTTCGCCCAGGATGGCGCCGGTGGCCGCTGCACCGCGGTAGTATTCGGCGGCGCGCCGGATCCGGAACGCGGGATCGCCGCCGGACCCGGACACGGCTTCGCTCTCGGACACAGCGGCCATCGCCCGGGATAATACGGTGCCGAGGCGCGGCTCGCCGTCCTCGGAAAGCAAGCGGAATGATTCCGCGAATAGCATGTCCCCGCGCAGGGTCCCCGAAAGGCACGTTACATCCCGCGCACGCCAGCCTTCCTCAGACTGCGGGGCGCGGTGTATCAGAATCGCGCGCCGAAGCAACTCGACGGCGACGCCTGCACGGACGAGCCGATCGGCATCCGGCAATCGGGAGGCGACAGCGATCATCAGCCTGGGGCCGAGCAATGCACCGCCCGGCTGGGTTCCGTCCAATGCCGATACGTTGTCGGCGATCCTGCGCAACACAAGCTCGGCTGTCTCGATCGTCGCCTCTGCGCTTACGGACACCCCGGATGGTCTCCCAGCCACTGAAGCAAGCCATCCACGTCCAGGTACTGCTCCGTCAACCGCTCCAGTTCGGCGATCTTCTCGGTATCGCCGCTCCGGATCTTGACGATCAGGCCGTGCATTCGGCTGGCCGTTTCGAACGTATCCTCCTGCACGACGACGATGGGGATCTCCGACTTTCGGACCAGGTTCATCACGGATGGATGCGGGTGCTCTCCGCATGTAAGGATTATGCCCGCCATGCTCTGTTCATGCTCGGCCGCGCGCTGGCTGAGGGCCGCCATGATGAGGTCATCCCTGTTGCCCGGCGTAATCAGCAGCGAACCTGGGAGGAAATAATCAAGCGCCGCGTGGGGCGGCATCGCTCCGATTACAAAATGCCGGACCGGGGTCTTCATTTCGGCGGCGCCGGACAACACTTCAGCGCTCAGGTCACCTACCAGTTGCTCAATGCTTGGACTGGACAGCACCTCGTTGTACGGCAGGACGCCCCAGACCTTCAACCCGTGCCTCTGGAGCCCCATCGTGACATACCTGTTGATCTTGACGTATTTCGACGGCTCGACCTTGTTCACCACTACGCCGGCGATTGGGACGCCTTCGCGATCGAATACCGCCTTGTTCAGGCATATCTCGTCGATCGGCCGGCCGATCCCGCCCGCCGAAACGATCAGTACCGGCGCGCACAGCAATTTGGCCACGTCCGCGTTGGAAAGATCGAATACGGAGCCAACACCCGCGTGACCCGTTCCCTCAATGACCGTGATATCCGCACCCGCCGACGCCCGCGAATAGCAGTCTCGGATACGTCGAATCAGGTCATCGCGGTGGGGATTGTCCAGGTATGCCTCGGTGAACCCGCGCGGCACAGCGACAGGGCTCATGTCCTGCAGTGCGAAATCCAGCCCGGCCGCCTCCTGAATTAAAACGGCGTCCTTGTCAATCCGCTCACCGTTCACTTCCAGGTAATGCTGTCCGACGGGCTTCACGTAGCCCACCTTGGACACGCGTTTCTGCAGCGCGAGCACAAGGCCCAGCGCGGTCACCGTCTTGCCATCGTTCTGCCGAGTTGCCGCTACGTATATATTCATGAACGTCCAGGAATCGGGGAACGGGCCGGGCGCCATTTGCCCCGCCCCTGCAGCCTTCTCCTGACTACAGATTCGGGTTGTGCTTGCCCCACTCACTCACCGGGGGCAGTACGCCCGCGGCGATCACTTCGTCCCGCAGCGCCGCTACGTGCTTGTAGGACTCCCGGAGAGCCGCCATATCGTCGTCCAGCCCCTGGGGCGCCACGGGAGAGATACCAGACGGGGTGAATTTCACATCCGCCGCCATCATCACCTTGGCGAACTCGCCGTCGCGGAAATACGCACCGCATGGCCAGGGGTAGCCGCCCACATTGATGCGGCCCCGCAGCATCTCAACGCTCTGGTGGCTTGGGGATTGGTAGGATGATCTGCCGCGCAGCTTGATGATGCGCGCGCCGCCGGTTCGCGTGTGTTCCTGGATGCCGGCCCACTCCGCCGCCGAAAGCGCTTTGCCGTTGACCTTTGCGCCGGCCAGGATGGCCGGCAATGAAACGCCCTGCACCGCGATCCCGCCTTTGAACACCGCCATCTGCTCACCGTGCCCGCCATAGGTCCGGCATCCGGTGACATCATCTTGCGCCACGCCGAAATGCTGGCTTAGCCTCGTCTGCAATCGGGTGCTGTCCAACGCGGCTAGAGTGCTGACGTGGCCCGCCGGAAGCCCGGAATACACAAGCGTGGTCAGCCCGGTGATGTCCGCCGGGTTGAAGATCACCACGACGAATTCGGCGGCTGGGCAGTATTGCTTGATATTCTCGCCCAAGCCCTTGGCGATCTCGCAATTGCCCCTCAGAAGGTCCTCGCGGGTCATGCCCTCTTTGCGGGGCGCGCCACCCGACGAGATGATATACGCCGCCCCTGAGAGCGCTTCCGCAACATCGGTCGTGTAAGTGACGCGCGCGCCGGCGTATCCGCAGTGGTATATTTCTTCCGCCGCGCCCTCCAACCCCTGGGCGAAGGGATCGTACATCGAGATGTTGTTCGCGGTTCCGGTAGACAGCAGGTCCTGCACGAGGTTCGAGCCGATGGCCCCGGCCGCACCCATAATAGCTACCTTCTTGTCCGTCAGATACATTTCCCTGTGCCCCTTTGCTGATTAAGCGTAAATCGATATTACTGTAATCAATTGTTGGAACATTCCGCCGCACCGTTCAAATTGGAAGGAGGTTTTCGGGTGTTTATCGACCTTGACATTTCAGGAGGACAGAGCTTCCCGCACGAACACAGGAATCTCCTGTATGGTGTCCGCAACGCGTACCCCTGCCGTGTTCAGCGCATCGACCTTAGCCTGCGGGGTGCCCGTCTTGCCGCTGATGATGGCGCCCGCGTGCCCCATGCGCTTGCCGGGCGGCGCAGTGCGCCCGGAGACGAAGCCGATGACCGGCTTTGTCATTGTGCGAACGTAGTCCATCGCGTCCTCTTCATCGGAACCCCCGATTTCGCCAACCATCACCACGACTTTGGTTTCCGGATCGGCCTCAAACAATGGGAGGACGTCCACAAAGGACGTTCCGAGGATGGGGTCGCCGCCGATGCCAACGACGGATGTCTGGCCAAGCCCGGCGTCGGTCATGAGCTTGACCATCTCGTACGTCAGCGTTCCCGACCTTGAGACAAGCCCCACAGGACCGACGGAGTGGATATGGCCGGGCAGGATGCCGATCTTGCATTTTCCGGATGAGATGACACCGGGGCAGTTTCCGCCGACCAGGCGCGAGTTCGACCGCTGCACGCGGTTGTACACCATGATCATGTCGTTGATCGGGATACCCTCGGTGATGAGCACGATGAGGGGAATGTCGGCGTCCACGGCTTCGAGCACCGCATCCGGGGCAAAGCGTGGCGGCACGAATATGCACGTGGCGTTCGCGCCGGTCGCCTCAACGGCACCGCGCACCGTATTGAACACCGGCACGCTGTCCGCGGCAACCTGTCCGCCCTTGCCGGGCGTTACGCCCGCCACCACCTTGGTCCCGTACTCCAGCATCTGCCGCGTATGGAACTCGCCTTCACGGCCGGTGATGCCCTGCACAATAACCCGCGTCGTCTCGTCAATCAGAATGCTCACGTCGCCGTCCTATCGTTCGTAGTCCGTTCACCGGAACCGGCGACTCACCGAGTCGCCAGCACGATGGCCTCCGCCGCCTCATGCATCGTCGCGGCGGGGGTTATCCCCGCGGCGCCGGCGAGAATCGCGCGTCCCTCGTCCTCGTTGGTGCCGGTAAGCCGGACGACCAGCGGAACGGAGATGCCGAGTTCGCGCTGTGCGTTTACAACGCCGGTCGCCACCTCGTCGCAACGGGTGATGCCGCCGAATATGTTCACCATCACGCCACGTACACTGGGATCCTGGAGGACCAGCCTGAGGCTGTTCAACACCATCCCGGCCTTGGCGCCGCCGCCGATATCGAGGAAATTGGCCGGGCTGCCCCCTGCCGCCTTCACTTCATCGAGCGCGGTCATCACAAGCCCCGCGCCGTTGCCCACGATCCCGACTTCGCCGCTCAGATGTACGTAGTTGATGCCCAGGCGCTGGGCCTCGGCCTCCAGGGGATCTTCCGCCGCGCCCGCCCCCATCTGCTCGAGTTCGGGGTGCCGGAAGAGAGCGTTATCATCGATAACCATCTTGGCATCCGCGGCCACAACGTCGCCTGCCGCCGTCACCACCAGAGGGTTGATCTCCGCGAGCCCGGCGTCTTTGTCAATGTAAGCACGGTACAGGCCTCCGAGGACCTTTGGAAGCGCCGCGATCGCTTCTTTTCGCAGGCCGGCGCCATAGCCCGCCTGTCGTATCTGGAAATCGCGAAGGCCCTGTTCGGGGTCGATCCACACTTTGGTGATCTTCTCTGGTGTTTCCTCCGCCACCTGTTCTATGTCGATACCGCCGGCGGCGGAGATGATCACAGCGTTGCGCCGGGCCTTTCGGTCGGTCACGATGCCAACGTAAATCTCGTCGACGATATCCAGGGCGGGTTCGACCAGAACGTGGTCAACGGTGAGGCCTTTGATGTCCATTCCGAGGATGCGCGCCGCAAGTTCGGCGGCTTCATCTGGGGACTTGCCGACTTTCACGCCGCCGGCCTTGCCGCGGCCCCCGACCAGAACCTGGGCTTTGATGACAACCGTTCCCCCCTGGCTCTCGGCCGCCGCCCGGACCTCGGCGGGGGTCTCGCAGACTGTTCCCCTGGGAACGGGAACGCCGTATTCGCGCAGAATGTCCTTCGCCTGGTATTCCTGAAGTTTCAACGAGGATGCCTTTCTTACAGGTTATGCTGTGATTGTGCCGCGGAACCGGCGCCACGGTCAATCTTGCGATAAATCAGGCGCATAACTGTAACATCGCAGGGAAGCATAATGTTCCCGATGCGCGCCTTCGGGACTGTCCGAAAGCCTTCCGACTATGGTTCCTACGGCAACTTGCGGACGGGGAAACGCTGGATGATCGGCCAGTCGCCAACAAGCTGAAAGCCGTATTCCTCCGTTCGCCCGGCTAGCCTGATCCGCACCTGTTCGACGCCTTTGTTGTAGGGATTGCACGCTATAGCAAGCAGGGTCTTCCGGTCGGCGGAAAGCTTCGCGCGGACGAGGGGCTCCTTGTGTAAACTCGCGTAGCTTGGATAACGTTCATCCCCGGTGCGCCACACATCGTTATCCGATGTGCGAAGCTCCGGCATCTCCCATGCCGTCGCGGCCTCGATGATGTCTTTGTTCCGGCCGGCCTGCCACATACCCAGAACGTGGTAATTGTAGAAGCCAAAGTACTTCAGGTAATAGTTCAGAGGCGTCTCGACGCCGTTTATCGTGCGCTTGACGTTCGGCTCGCCGATCCGCCAATCGGAGTAGTCCCGCAGATCCTCGGAGTAATGCGCGCCAATATCCCAGCACTGGAGGCCATCCATCACGCAGTGGCCGAAAAGAGATAGTGCGTAGGTCGCGGACGCGGGAACCTGGTGTTTGACGCCCTCGAGGCGCACCTTTCCGGCCCCGTCCGTGAAGCGGTACTGGGAGAGCGGGTAGCCGTCCACGAACTCAACCTGAATCCAGGTGGAAAGAACGTTGGGGACCTGAGGGCGGGCCAGCTTGCCTTGCTCCCATTCCTGCACAAAAGCGTAAAGCTGCGAGGGCTTGGAGTTGTTGATCCAGTAGACCGAGGGATTCCCGAAGTTAAGGTCGCACCGACTGAAGACCGGGTTCAGGTCGGCGGAAGGATGGTCATACTTTCCACGCCACTGTCTGGCGCCGCTCTCATCTACCACGCCGGTCGGCTTCCCGTCCAGGACGCTGTCGAAGATGCGGAAGGAAGTGTTGACGACACCCACACCCCAACATCCGATGAGAAGGTCCGGGCGACGGGCGCGAACGTCGCTGATGAGCCTGGCGAAACTGTTGAATTGGTCGTCCTTCCACGCGTAACTGCCGGGAGCTTCGAAGTCGGGGGTAATGATAGCGCAGGTATCGGCATAGTGGTTGAAGGGCCCGATCTGCCAGTTCTTCGGGTCGGTGGGGTCTACCGCGAAGCCGTCCCGGGCGCCGTCATAGGCGATCCACTCGTTATCGGTAAAGAGGTGCGCCCGGCGCGCCCGGGTCCCCTGCGACCCGCCGGGAGACATCGCAATGGGCGATACGTGGGTGAAGCCGAAGTCGTACAGAGGGCACTGCCCCTTGCGGTCGCGCTGACGCGCCTTGGCAGCGCCCTGCCACAGGGCGTATTTCCCGCGGGGCAGGCTCCAGCCGGATGGGAACCAGCCGCCTTCGTCGAAATCGTATGCCAGCCGATCGGTCGGGATATGGAACCACGCGGGAAGTCCGATTCGCGGTTTGCCGCCCAGCAGGATGATTTCCTGGTAGGTTTCCCGCACATCCCACGGTTTGGCCGGGTTGTAGAACTCGACGGTCAGATTGACCGGCAACCCCGAGAACTCGGGGCTGAACTTATAGCCCTTAAGCGGCACGTCCATAGGCAATCCCATGTTCACGGTCCATCGCTTGCCGCAACCGGTTACCTGGTACGTGTCCCAGGCGGTATCGGTCACTGTGAGGCCGTCCGCAGCCACCACGCAGTTCATCGTAAGGACGTTATCGTGGCTGCGGATGCCCGGGGTGATCTGGGGCCAGAGTTTGACGGCCGGTGGTTTGAGGGGACGCGTTGCATCCTTACCCTCGACGCGGTCCGTTGAGGCAATGGCGTCCACCGGGCCGAAGGCTTGCGAGATGAATATCGATCCAAGAGACAGGATGTGGAGTGTTCTCAAAGCCGGGTCCCCCGCCCTATTATGGCGCCGGGGCGCCGGCGGCGCAGCATAGCGTTCACGATTGCTGGCTGCCTACGACATCGCTCGGATGCTCTCCGATTTCTGAGGTCTCCTGTTGCAGGCGCGCGCTGCGACGGCGGATCAAAGCGTCTTGCGTGCGCGACAGGACCCAGAGCAGCGTTACAACCTGGCAGAGGACCGGAATCAACCAGCCGAAGCGGTTGTAAATCGTGCGTCGGCCATCCCCGAATGCCGGGTAAGCCTCTATCGCGCCCTCCACACCGGCATCCAGCGAGCGACGGACGCGGCCGGACGGACTCACTATCTGGGACGGCCCCGGCGCCGAACATCGCAGGATCCCTATGCCGTTTTCCGCGGCCCGCAGCGGAGCGACGATTGCGTGCTGGGCCTGCTCCAATCGCGGCCAGTTTGATGGCTCACCGCTCGGTACAACGATGAATCGCGCGCCGCTCCGGGCCAGCATCCGCGCGTTTCTCTCGAAAGACAGGTCAAAGCAGATCGTCGCCCCGAACGGGACAACCCGGTCTCCGAGTCGCCAGAAAAAGACCGGATAAGCCGCGCCCGGCTCGCCATCTTTGAAGAACGGCAGGGGATTGTGCTTTTCGTAGACACCCTTGCGCCCGCCATCAGGCCCAAGGACATAGGCCGCGCTGCTGTATCTGTTCTCACCCCTCGAAGTGGTCCCACCGAATACCAGCGCCACGTTCCGCGAACTAGCCCAATCGGCGATCCTGGCGTAGGCGTCAGGGTCTTCCGTGTCCGTGTTTTCCAACGCATATTCGGGCCAGGCCACAATCGTTGGAATGGACCTGCGCTCAAGCGCCGCGTCGCTCCGCGCCATCAACTCGCGGATACTGTGAGATCCCGATTGGATCAGCACAACGCGACCGGTCTTCGCCGTTGGCTGGTGCCTCGTCGCATCCTCGCGCATCGTGCCAGAAAGCATGAGGGCAATGCCCCCCGCCACGATAATTGACGGCCACCATTGCCTTCGACACGCCGCAACCAAGCAGGTCGCAATTGCCAATATCAGGAATGAGAGCCCGTATACGCCAACGTATCCGGCAAGGGGTAGTATGAGGGGGCTATTGTGCTGGCTATACCCCATGGCCAGCCATGAGAATCGCAACGGCCATTGTTCGCACCGCACATACTCCACAGCCACCCAGAAGCAAGGGATCAGCAACAGGCGTCTGCCGAGGCCGCAATCAGCCGGCAGCGATCGCACCAGCACGCAGAACACCGCCATGAACAGCGCGAGAAGCCCCCAGAGCGCGACGGCCGGGAACCCGAAGATGGCGTACAGCCACCGGAAGTTGATCGCATAGAGGGCATATCCCGTGAGAAAGCCGAACCACTCCGCACTGCGAAGGGACAGCCGGGGGATCACGATCAACAGCGGAACCGGCGCAAACCAGGCGATGTATGGCAGGTTGAATGGAGGGAAGCAACGCGAGTAGAGCGCTACCGTCAGTGTTCCCGCAAGGATGGCGGCGATCAAACGGTGCAGTTTCGCACGGTCCGGCTTCATACATGTCATGACGTCCGGACGCTGGCACGGCGTTCGATTGTTGAGGGTAGGGAAAGCCCTATTCGACGATGCTGTCCACAGCGAGGTTCAGACCCGGCAGTGCAGCCGACTTCACGAAGTCGCCTCGTCCGAAGAGGCCGCATCGCGCATGGGATTCGCCCTCAAGGCTAAGCACCTCTATCGTCTCAGCCTCGGGGCTCACGAGCCAAGCCTCCAGCACACCAAGAACCGCATAGTCAGCCAGTTTCCCTGCCAGCGACTGACGCCGCTCGTCAGAGGAGAGAAGCTCTACAACCAGGTCTGGAGCGACTTCGATCGCCGGCATCCGCTGGGCATCCCGGCGCGTGCGAATGCCGGTCTTGTCCGAGTTCAGGTAACACATGTCCGGCTGCCGCGTCCGGAGCTGGGGGGCCTTTCGGATGATGATATCTATAGGCGCCGCAATCACTACGCCCAGTTGATTCTAGCGAACATGGTCCTTCAACGAGGAATACAGCTCGCCAAGGAGCCATTGATGGTCGAACGATGGCGCAGGCGACATGATGAGTTCTCCGTCGATCACTTCGTGTGGCTGTGTTGTCCGCGGCATCTTGAGCCATTCCGCGTACGTTATGCCTGTTTTATCCGATCGTCGGGTAGCAATCATAAGCCCATTCTACCCATATCCAACCCCGCTCAACGACAACGGCCCTTTGCAGCGATTCTGCAAAGGGCCGCTCATCGTTCAACGTTTCCGCTAACCCTCCTCCTCGTACCGTTCCTTCAGGGCGCGGACGACCGCCGGATCGGCCAGGGTGGTGGTATCACCAAGCGCGCGCCCTTCAGCGATGTCCCGCAGCAGGCGGCGCATGATTTTGCCGCTCCGCGTCTTGGGCAGATCGCCTGCGAAGATCACGTCATCCGGGCGCGCGAACTTGCCCAATTTCATGGCGACGTGTTCCTTCAGAACGCCGGCCAGCTCCGAATTGGGCTTCACGCCTGATTTCACAGTGACGAACGCGGCGATCGCCTGCCCTTTGATATCGTGGCTCCGGCCGATAACCGCGCTCTCCGCGACGTCCGGGTGATCGACCAGCGCGCTCTCGACCTCCATGGTGCTGATGCGGTGGCCCGCCACGTTCATCACGTCGTCCACCCTGCCGAGAATCCAGAAGTAGCCGTCCGCGTCCCGCTTCGCGCCATCCCCCGTGAAATAGACCCCCGGGAATTTGTCGAAATACTGTTCCTTGTACCGCTCCGGGTCGCCCCAGATGTTTCGGAGCATGCCGGGCCACGGCTTGCGGATAACCAGGTACCCGCCGCCCACGGCGACGCTGTTTCCCGCCTCGTCCACGATATCCGCCGAAATTCCCGGGAACGGCTTCGTCGCGGAACCGGGCACCGTTGGCGTGATGCCGGGAAGCGGCGTGATGAGGATATGGCCGGTCTCGGTCTGCCACCAGGTGTCCACGATGGGACAGCGTCCCCCGCCGACGTGCAGGTGGTACCACATCCACGCCTCCGGGTTGATCGGCTCGCCCACCGAGCCCAGAAGCCTCAACGACGTGAGATCGTGTTTGTCGGGGAATTCCGGCCCCCACTTCATGAAGGTCCGGATGGCGGTTGGCGCCGTGTAGAGGATGGAGACACCGTACTTCTCGATGATGGACCAGAAGCGGTTTTTCGCCGGGTAGTCCGGGGCGCCTTCGTACATCACGCACGTCGCCCCGTTCGCCAGCGGCCCGTAGACGATATAGGAATGCCCGGTCACCCAGCCTATGTCCGCCGTGCACCAATAGACATCGTCTTCCTTGATGTCGAAGACCCACTTCGTGGTGGCGTATACCCCCGTCAGGTAGCCGCCGGTCGTATGCAGTATTCCCTTGGGCTTGCCGGTGCTTCCGCTTGTGTAAAGAATGAACAATGGGTCCTCGGAGTCCATTTCCTCCGGCTCGCAGACCAGTTTGGAATGCTCTTCCATCAGGCGATGCCACCAACGATCGCGCCCTTCTTTCATCGGCACCAGGGCGGCGTTTTCCGTGCGGTTCAGGACAACCACGGTCTGGATGGTGGGCGTCGATTTGAGCGCTTCGTCCGCCGTTCTCTTGAGTGGTACCGCGATGCCGCGCCGGTAGCCGCCGTCCGCTGTGACCAGGACTTTAGCCTGACAGTCATTGATTCGATCGCGGATGGAATCCGGGCTGAAGCCCCCGAAGATGACGCTGTGGACCGCTCCGATTCGCGCGCAGGCCAGCATCGTGATGACCAGTTCGGGGACCATCGGCAGGTAGACCGCCACGCGGTCGCCCTTTTGAACGCCGAGGTACTTCAGGACGCTGGCGAACTTGTTGGTCTCCCGCCAGAGGTCGCGATAAGTGAGTACCCTCTCCTCGCCGGGTTCTCCTTCCCAGATAATCGCCGCCTTGTTCTTGCGGGGGCCGTTGAGGTGCCGGTCGAGGCAGTTGGCGCTGACGTTGATCTTGCCTCCCACGAACCATCTGGCGAACGGAGGCTCCCATTCGCATGTGGTCTCCCACGGCGTTGTCCAATCCAGTTCCCGGGCGAAGCCGTCCCAGAAGGCTTCGGAGTCGTCTCCCGCTTTGGCGCCGATATCGGGATCGTTGATGTTCGCCTGTGCCGTAAACGCGGCGTCCGGCTGGAATGTGCGGTGTTCCTCTAATAGTGCTTCGATCGTCTGCCCGCTGAACTCTGTGCTCATTCATTCTCCTTTCCGGTGGAAAGCTATGAGACAATCTTATTCGGTGGCGTAACGGCATAGCAAACCACCGGGGCGACACTCTGTTGATCGGCTCCTATGGCCTTAACCGCCAAAAATGCGCAGGGTTCCGCGGGACGGTTGTCCCACGGAACCCCTTCCAACCACGATGCGACGCTCCGCCGCTCTACCCGATGCCGTGTTCCTTCTTGATCCGGTTGATCTGCTCAACACGGAATTTCATGAGGCCGATATATGTCTGGACGAAATCGCCGACCGTCAGCGGGCCGCGCTCGGAGTGAATGGCGGTTCGCTGCCAGTCCTTCCGGCGAAGGTTCGCCAGCAAATCCACGTTGACCTTGCGCAATGCCACCAGCAGGGCCAGCGCGAGGTCATAGTCACGCTCCTTATTGTCGAGGCGGCGCGCCCATTCCACTTCGTTGTACACTTGCACCGTCGCGTTGTCTTCCGCCAGCGCGCGCCGGATGCGGTCGCTGGCGACGATCTCGGAATCGGACAGGTGGACGATGATCTCATGAATCGACCAGCGATCCGGCTCGGGAACCGCATCGATAACGTCTTTCGAAAGGCCTTTGACGGCCTGGACGACCATATCGGCGCCTTCCTCATACTCTTGAAGCATCTGCAGGTACATAGAACTCTCCCAATCACCGGAACCAAGCCCGGCCGGCGCCATCCGCGCTCATATGAAACGTAATTTCTCGCGCCGCGCAGCCACCCGGCGGCCAAGCGGCGCATACCCTCACGCTAGTTTTGCGATAACCGCGTCGGCGTATTCCCGGGTGCCGACGGCCGACGGATCGTTGCGGTCCGCCTTCATATCATAGGTCACCGAGACGCCCTCAGCGATAACCGAAGCCACCGCCCGTTCCATACGATCCGCCGCATCCTTTTCGCCGATGTGCCTCAGCATCAGCATTCCGCTGAGGATCCCGGCCGTCGGGTTGACCTTGTTCTGGCCTTTGTACTTGGGTGCGCTTCCGTGTGTCGGCTCAAAAACAGCAACGCCGTCGCCGATGTTCGCGCCCGGCGCAACGCCCAGACCGCCCACCAGGCCGGCGCACAGATCGCTCAGGATGTCGCCGTACAGGTTCTCCGTCACCAGAATATCGTAGTTCTCAGGCTTCTGAACGAGTTGCATGCACATCGCGTCCACCAGCACTTCATCATACTCAACGCGGCCCTCGTACTCCTTCGCCACTTCCCGCGTGCTCCGATAGAACAGGCCATCCGTGAACTTCATGATGTTCGCCTTCGCGATGGCGGTCACCTTGCGGCGTCCATTCGCCAAGGCGTACTCAAAGGCGTAACGCGCGATGCGCGTGCTGGCGGCGCCGGAAATGGGCTTGATGGAAATGGCGGAGTGCGGAGCGATGCGTTTCGTGTTGAACGCGCGGATCTGTTCGGCCTCCGGCGAGTCCACGTCGAACTCCACACCCGCGTACAGGTCTTCGGTGTTCTCGCGCACGAGTACCAGATCCACGTTTTGGTACCGGCTTCGGACGCCGGGATACCATTTGCAGGGCCGCAGGCAGGCGTAGAGGCCCAACTCCTGACGCAGCGCCACGTTGACGCTCCGAAATCCGGTGCCGATCGGCGTCGTGATCGGGCCCTTCAGCGCGACCTTGTTCCGCCGGATGCTGTCGAGCGTGTCCTCCGGCAGGGGCGTGCCGGCGGACTCCATCACATCAACGCCCGCGTGACGTACTTCCCATTCGATCTTCGCGCCGGTCGCGTCGATGACGCGCCGGGTCGCTTCCACGAGTTCTGGTCCGGTGCCGTCACCGGGGATCAGGGTAATTTTGTGCATGTCAGCATTCAGCATTCAGCATTCGGCATCCAGACTCGCAGTCCCCGGGCGGGGTCTGGATGCTGAATGCCGGATGCTGAATGCTGTTGATTCCTTTCAGTCGTTTCCGAAAATGCGGCCGATGCCGCCGATCTGGCCCAGCAATCCGCCCGCGCTGCTTTCGCCGCGCGGCGATGAAGAGCCCGCGATACGTCCAACCAGCCGGCTGAACGGGAGGGTCTGGAGGATACACCGTCCGGGGCCGGCGAGCAAGGCTTGGAACATGCCTTCCCCACCGAAAAGCACATTGCTGAAGCCGCCCACGAACTGTATGTCATACGTCACGGTAGGCTCGAATGCAACGATGCACCCGGTATCCACGCGAAGGGTCTGTCCCGGAGTCAGTTCAAAATCCAGGAAGGTGCCACCGCCGTGGATAAACGCATTGCCCTGTCCGCGCAATTGCTGCAGCACGAACCCTTCGCCGCCGAACAGGCCCGCGCCAAACCGCTTGGTGAATGCCACCGTGATCTCAACGCCTTCGGTGCTCACCAGGAACGAGTCGCGCTGGCAGAGCCAGCCTTCGCCCTGAATCGGCAGCTCGCGGAGCGTTCCCGGATACGGGGCAGCGAAAGCCACCTGGCCCGGCGCGCCGGCCGCTCGAAAGTGGGTCATAAACAGGGTTGCGCCCGCCATCAGGCGCTGGAGGCCCCCCATGATGCCGCCGCGCATCTGCGTGTCCATCTGGACGGCATCCGTCATATACAGAAACGCGCCGGCCTCCGCCTGAACGGATTCGGACGGGGCGAGGTCCACGATGAGCGCCTGCATGTCTTCGCCAACCACTCGAAATTGCATCGTCTGGTCCAGTCTGGAGTATTGAAAATTGAGAATTGAGACCGCGGATCCGGTATCTGGCCCCAATTCTCAATTCCCACGTCTCACCTTTTGTCGATGGGCACAAAATCGCGCTTCGTGTAACCAATGTAGTCGCAGCGCGGCCTCATGATGCGGTTGTCGTTCAACTGCTCGATCACGTGGGCTGTCCACCCCGCCATGCGGCTGCACGCGAAACTCGGGCTGTAAAGCATCACCGGGAGGCCGAGATCGGCGAACACGCTGGCGCTGAAGAAGTCCACGTTGGCGTTGATCCCCTTCTCCCGCAACACCGTCTCGTAGACGATCTCGCTGATCCGGAAATACTCCTCCTTGCCCGCCTTGATCGCCATCTGCCGGCCCATCTCGCGCAGGTAGGCCGCGCGCGGGTCAACCGTCTTGTAGACGCGGTGGCCGAAGCCGGGGATCTTGACCTTGTTCGCCAACTGCTCCTTCACCCACTCCTCGGGATCCTGGCCGGTCTCCGCGAGGACGGTGAGGTATTTCATCACCTGCTCGTTGGCGCCGCCGTGGAGCGGACCGCCAAGGGCCCCGATTGCGCCGGTAACTCCGGCGTACATGTCGGCGAGGGTGCTCACGATCACGCGCGCGGTGAAAGTGCTGGCGTTGAACTCGTGATCCGCGTGAAGCACCAGCGCCACGTCGTACGTCCGGGCCTCGGTTTCATCCGGCAATTTGCCGGTAAGCATGTACAGGAAATTTGTGGCCTCATCGCCGGTATCCAGCGGCTCGATGGGCTCCTGGAATGCGCGAATGCGTCCAATGGCGGCCGTCAGCGTGTGCGTGCGAGCAACCAGGCGTATCGCTTTGCGAAGGTTCGCCTCGGGGTTGTTCACTCCTGCGTCCGGATCGTACATTGCCAGGGCGCTCACCGATGACCTTAACCAGGCCATCGTGCGGGCCGTATGCGGCAGGCCGGACATATACCCGAGAAGACCGACTGGGACCTTGCGATTTGCGCGCAACTGCGCCTTCAGATCCTCCAATTGGGTCTCATTGGGAAGATCGCCATGCCAGAGAAGGTAGACGATCTCTTCGAAGCAGCAGTTGGCGGCAAGGTCCTGAATCTCGTAGCCGCGGTAGATGAGGCGGCCTTCGTCGCCGTAGACATTGGAGATTGAGGACTGTCCGGCGATGACGCCTTCCAGCCCCGGATGTTCAACGGTGGCCATGTTTCCTCCTTGCCCATAGCGGGCAGAAGATGCGCAACAGACGGCGCGCGTAGGGACCAAGTGGGTGTCGCCGGTGACCGACCGGAATCCAGACATGGGACATGGAGCGCTCACGTGCGATCCCGCTGTCCCTGGGTGAATAACCTGAGTCGCCACGATCCCCGGTGAGTTCCGGGGCGGTCCTGTATTCCCGGAATTGATAACACCCCGACAACCAGACGGTTCCCTGCCGCATTGATTGGCCATGGCCCATATACCGACCGGGCGTAGATGAGTGTTATTCCCCACCATTATAACACACAAAGCCGAGACAACCTGACACCAAAACAGGGGGTCGATCCTGCCCCGGAATCGTGCGCCATTTGCGGTGGCTCGCCTGCCTGCCCGCCCCGGGTGAACGATGCCGGAGCACGCATCGCTTCGTCTCCGATTTGGCGCCCGTCCAAGCAGGCGCTGCGGGGATCATCACGACGGCGCAGCACTGCCGGTGCAGAGCGGTTGGGGTAGGCGGATGAACACACGAAATGGCCGCTACATCCACAGCGCACGAACCGTCCGGCGAGGGGAACGATCAGGCGCCGCGGCCGAAGATGAGCGCCGTGGCGGCCTGAACGGCCTGCGTTCGGTTTCGGACGCCCAGTTTGCGATAGATGTTGGCGCAGTGGAACTTCACGGTGTCCACAGACAGGTACAGCGATCCGGCGATGGACGCATTGGACCGCCCATTGGCGAGCAGCACGGCAATTTCCAGTTCGCGCTTGGTGAGATCCAGCGCGGTCAGCTGCTCGATCCCCGGTTGCGTCTCCGAATCGGGGCGCGCCTGTTCGAGACGCGCCGGCGCCTCGGCAGCGAGGGTCATGACCTTGTGAAGGGAGCGGTCGAGGGCAATTTCGGCATCTCGCAAATCGGACAACTCCGCAGGAGTCATCGCGACAAGAGCGTGCGCCTGGTGGGCCAGACTGGAGAGATGCTCGATGAAGTCGTTCGTGATGCGGATGGCGCGGCTCTGACGCCGCTCCGATTCACGCTCGAGGGCAGCTATGCGTCGCCGGCAATCAGCGTGGCCCGCATCATCGTGAAGGATGCGCGCGCCACGATCGGCCAACGCCTGGAGGAGCTCGATCTCCTGTGGGTCGTAGGCGTCGGGTTCGTATGACTGCACAGACATGACGCCGACCAGATGGCGCCTTCCGTCCTCGCCGATGGTTCTCATCGGCAAGTGCATCGCGGAGCTTGAGAAGCGCGACTTGTCGCCAAAGGAAAACCCCGCGCGCTGCTTTTCCACGGTGGCCTCAGACAGGAAAAAAGGACGCAGGTTTCGCACCACCCAGGAGGTTGGGCCGTCGCCCAGGGGCACCGTGCAAGGTTCTTCCAGCGCATCGCCATCGCGGTTATACGCGAAATTCAGGGTGTCCGATTCCGCGTCGTAAAGGCAGATGTAGAAGCAGCTGGTCGAACCGAGGCGCGAGGCGGCCTCGTACAGCAACTCATACAGCGCATACGAATCGCCAAACCGTAACGCCCCGATTCGGGCCTCGACATCGGCGATCATTTCGAATACGTCAAGTCCGGCAGCAGGCATCATGAATCCACCGTTCGCTAATACGTTGCGGCCCGTGCCAACAAAGCCTTACGCCAGGCTAACGTATATTTGCGTGTAATGTATTATGAGATACACTGGGGCCACCAGTCAATATGATTGGCATTGACCGGCGGCCCCTTATGCTCCTTCACGAAACGGCAGTTCGCCCGATGCTACCCCAGGCGCATCTCCCAGAGCCGCCACGGCTCGAAAACGCTCATCCAGCCCTTGTCGTTGTGAAACTGGATGCTCAGGCCCATGGTCTGGTACATCTGCGGCGCCAGGCCGATATCGGGGTTGTGCGGCATGGCGATCTCGATGACCGTTTTGCCGTCCACAAGCCGCAAAATGCCGTGCGTGCCCTTGCCGCTCGTTACGCGGACCTCTTTCGGCTCGGCAGATGCATTCCGCGCGTCCAGGCTCATCTCGATCTTGTCTTCAGTGAAGAGTCCGGTGTTCTTCGGCGTCAACTGCACATCCATCGTACACGGCTGATCGATGACCGCGGCCAGGTACACGGCGTTTTCGTCCCACTGCAGGTACGTCTCGCCTTTGAAGGGCCCATTCAGTGTGGAAAGCGGTTCCCACTCGCCGGGGGATATCACACCGTCCAGCACAGGGGTCTTGCGCGGACGCTCCTGCTTCTCCGGGTCCAGCGGCCACGGATCGCGACCGTCGATCACGCCATCTCCGTCGGTGTCCTTCTTGCGGGGATCGGAGCCGCCAAGGATGCCGGCCATGGCCTCCTGCAGGTCCGTGAGGCCGTCGCCGTCCGTATCGATCTTGCGCGGGTCGCTTCCCATGCGCTTCTCGTCAAGCGCAAGCTTGGGCTCGTTGTCCGGCACGCCGTCGCCGTCCGCGTCGGCCGTCAGCTCGATGTGCCCCACCCCATTAGCCGGCAGCCAGAACCAGTCGTTCACCGGCCATTCGCGGAAGATGAACGCGTTGCAGTCGTACTGCCCGCCGAAACGGCCGGGGTGGATCGTATAGTCCGGGTGGTTCAGCCAGAACTCCGGATAGCCGGCTCGATCGAAGAAAGCGTCCACCTGGTGGTTGTACTCGTGCGTCATCAGCCAGGCGACCATGCCGTCGGCCGCGAAGGCGCTGTAGCCGTACGGCGTCAGACCGCCGCCACCCACCTGCCCGCGGGCTTCCAGTTGGTCTGCCTTGTAGCCCGGCGTTACCCACGTGCACACAACGCTGTCGTAGTCCTTGATGTGCTTCCCGGCGAAATCCGCGGAGGCCACAATGTCCTTCTTCACTTGGTCCACCGGCGGGATGGCGTCCTTGATGTCCGCTTCCGCGTTCTCAATGACGGTGTAGTCAAGATCCAGGTTGACCTTGAAGTGCGTGTTGCGAAGGTAGAACTCCTTCGCGCGGGCCATCATACGCGGGATTCGATCGCCAAGTTGCTCGCGCGGCATCGCGTACTTCTCGCCTTTATTACCCGTCTTCAGGTAGATCGCAACGATGATCTTCAGCGTCACGTACTGCATCTGGCCTTTGGGCGGCGCTGACAGGAACGAGTACTGCTTGGAGCCGGGCTCGGGTGGGAAGGTCCGCAACGGCGGCGAGATGTGGTACTTGTAGACCGAGTTCTGCTTGAGTCCGTTCAGGTCTATCCGGACGCTGCCGTCCGGCCCTGGTATGGCGTTGTACGGGTTGATGAGAACTTTGCCCTCGGGATCGGCGTAACCCAGGAATGCACGACCGGGCGCCTCGGTCTTCCAAGTAATGGTTGCCGAATCGCCGGCGACTTCCACGTGCGGTCTCGGCTCCGGTACGTCTGAAGGAATCACCACGATGCGGTTGTGGTCTGAATCGGCGAGGAAGATGGTGTCGTCCGGGCCGATGGCTATCCCGCCTGGCTGTCCGATGCCGCCGATGCTGAAGCCGGCGAAACTCGCCACGCGGTCGCCCTTCTGGTCGATCACTCGCACACAGCCGCCGCTTTCGTAATAGCCGAGGTTGCCGAGGTGGACGATCTGGTTCTTGCTGTTCACCGCCAGCGATTTCGGAGCCAGCCAGCCGGGGATGGAGCCGGCAGGTTCGAGGGCCATCTCGCGGGACCCGTTACGCAGAGCGAGGATGCGGATCGTATTGTCTGCGGCGTCCGCGACCAGCACGCGACCGGCCGGGTCCATATACAGGCCACGCGCGTCCTTGAACGGGCCAAGGCTGCTTCCGCCGCGCCCATTCGCATCGCGAACGCTGATGCTTGTAGCGGTCGCCACGATGAAGCCGCTCAGGTCACGGGCTGGCCACGAGCCCAGTGTGCCGGCATCCATCCGGGCGCTCTCGACCAGCAGGAAATCGCGCGCATCGGTATCAGCGGGGACGTTTTTGACGAACTTGCCCGAATCATCAAACATAGCCAGCCGGTTCAGCGCGCGGTCAAGGACCCAGGTGTTCTTGTGGCCGTCGATACGGATGGGGCCGGGATCGAGAACCTGCCCTACCCCGCGTCCGCGCGGAGCAAATGAGCGCAATATCTTGCCGGCTTTTACGTCCATTACCGCAACGGTGTCTTTGCCGCGGTGACTCACATACAGGAGGCCTTCCGGTCCAAAGGCCAGCGATTGTGGCGCGTTGAATGGCTCGATGATCTTGAGACCCTCGGCTTCCGCCGCGCTGAGGCCGTATCGGCGTTCGTAGTTCGTAAACGCATTGGCTAGAGAGGATTCAATACCTACAAAGCCATCCATGAAATGCAGGTCGGCGTTCTTTCCGACAACCTTGCCATCCAGGAGGACGTTGTACTTGCCGAGATCGCTGTCTACCGCCACGGCCAAGGTGTGCCACTCGTTCGCCGCGATGGCGGTGTTGTAGATGCCGGTCTGCTGGAAGTCGCCCTTAGAGTCCTCGTAGCCCCAGATGACGAATTCCGGATCCACGCGCACCATCTGGCAGTTGAAACGGTTATCGCGACTGCTCATGTTCCAGAACAGACCCCCTCCGGCAGGGCCTCCCAGCGATTTCGTGCGAACCGAGATCACGTACTGCCCGGTTGGCTTGTCGTCCATCGACGCGCCCTGGTCATACTGCTCGGTACCCGTCTGGCGATACTCGCCATCCTGGATGACCCAGGTACCCAGGAACGGTTTCCACGTCGGCGAGCCGTTACTCCCCGCCGCATATTTGCTGAAGTCGTCGTGAAAGGTGGTCTGGGCGAATGCTGCGGTTGCAATGGCAAAGGCAAACAGCAGGACTGCTACCTTTCGCCCTACCCCGGCTCGCTTAGGCTCGCCACCCCTCCCTGAAGGGAGGGGTTCCCAGTTTGGTTGGCTGTGGGGGTTCCGTTTCGTAGTCATTCTTTGATATCTCCTATGAGCCCAGTACGGGTACGGCCGGTATCCGAGATGATCCCCAGCACGTGAGTGATACGATTCTGTATGTCCTCATTAGTGAAGCGAAGGACGAGCAACCCTCGGGATTCCATGACCGCATCCCGCTGGGCGTCGGAGTCTCGCTGGGTTTCATGGATCGGCCCATCAACTTCAACAACCAAGCCTGCGGTATGGCAATAGAAATCAGCGATGAAACCGTCGATCACCTGTTGTCGTCGGAAGTGCAGTCCGGCACATTGGTTCGAGCGGACATTTTGCCATAGGACCGCTTCCGCCGACGTCGGCGCTTGCCGCATTCTAACGGCCAACACCTGCTTTTCCGCACTATGACCTCCCGTAACGATACCTCTGCGATCAATATCGTTGTCCAAAATCAGAGAACCCTCCAACACGCGAACCCCTCCCTTCAGGGAGGGGTGGCGAGCCTAAGCGAGCCGGGGTAGGGCCGTCAATAATCGCGATGCAGTTCTACCGTCATCAGGCGCTGCGGCTCGAATAGCGTGAATACCTGTTTCCCGCCCGGCAGTCTGGCGCCCAGTTTCACGCCCATACGCTTGCCGGAGTACAGCCGAAGGCCCGTCTTGTAGTTCATCGGGATGGCGGCTTCCAGCACGTACGCGCCGCCCGTCTGCGCGGCAACGGCACTGATGTCGGATGCCTTGACGATGTCCTTGCTCTGGTTGAGATACGGATTCGGGTCCTTTGTGGGGTCGAAGACCGACCAGTCCCATATCACGGAGGAGATCACCGGCTCTGTCGCTCCGGCGGCGGGGGCGGCGATCACCATCCGGTAGTTATCCGTCCCGGCAAACCAACCATCGTTCATCGCGTCGATGTCGAAAACCAGGTCGGCAGGCGCGGAAGAGCGCATCGAGACGTAAAGATACTGGTCGTCCCATTCCAGGCCGAACTCCGCCTTCACCTTGGTTCCACTGGCGTCACTCAGGTTCGCAGACATGCCCATCGTCTGCCATTCGCCCTTATCCCACCTGCCGTCAAGAACCGGTGTGGCGAAGCGGCGCAGCGTCTGGGCAGGGTACGACGGATACGGATCGGCGCCGTCAGGGATGCCGTCACCGTCGGTGTCGGGATTGCGAGGATCAGGCGGTTTCACGCCGGAGGCCATCTCTTCGTTGAGACCTGCATACACGCCGGAGGTCACGGAGTATTCGTCAAGGTCGCTCAAGCCATCCGAGTCCGTATCGGCCTTCTTCGGATCGCTGTGGAAGCGCTTCTCGTCGATAGGAAGCGTTGGGTCGTCGTCCGCAAGCCCGTCGCTGTCCGTGTCCTTGCTCAGGTGACGGGTGCCGAACACAAGGTTTGCCCAGTTGTCGCGCGGAAAATGCGAGAGAAGCCAGTAATTGCAGTCCCAGTGTTCGCCGAACGCGCCGACGTCCGTAATGGGGTCCGGGTGATTGAACGCAAGACTCGGGTATCCGGAGTAATCGGCCATGCTGTCCAACTGGTGCCCGAATTCGTGCGTCACGGTCCACCGGATGTCCGCGCGGTGGCCGAAATTGATCATCGTGTACGGCGTTCGCGCAACGTTCCACGGTGCGTCCCACCCGTACGTGCCGCCCGAATGCGCCTGGCCGCGATACACCTTGGCTTTGGCTTCCGGACTGATGCCCTCGCCCCAGCCAAACATGAAGACCACTCCGGCGTAATCGCCGACCTTTTTGCCCTTTTCCTTAAGCACACGGGCCATCGACGCCTCGAAGGCGCCCGTCACGTCACCCGCATCCAGGGACGGCCGATTACCTATGTCCGTATTCTCGGCAGAAATATCCCAGGTGAGATTCAGCCTGCCGTGCGTCGCGTGGAAGTAGAACGAACGCACATCCTCAAGCTGCTTGCGGATAAGCTCGAGATCATCGTTCGTAAGGTTCTTCGAAACGCCGGCCGGCAAGCCGCCGGCGGGCGCGTCGGAGTAGTGGATGGGGCTGTAGACGACGGCCAGAAGCGGCAGGGTCTCGGTTTCCAGTGTGCCTTTGGGCGGCAGGGTGGCGGTGAGTTGCTGCCGCGAGTGCTCGGCGTCACCCTGCGGGCTGAGGATGAACCGGGTTTCCGTGTTCCCTTTGAGACCGGTAGCCTCGGCGCGATAGTCGTCCCCATTCTTGACCGCCGCAATGGTCTCGTGCGGTTCCTCACCCTGCCAAATCTCAACGTTCCCGGCTTCGGCGCGCGTGCTGTGCCATCGGAAATTCAAAGTGGACGCGTTGGGCCGGGTGATCGTAACCTCGCCTGGGTGTGAAGGTGAAGCGGCAAGCGAAATGCCCGTCGCAAAGAGACCGACGAACGTGCAAATGCGTTTCATACGCAACCTTTCAGTTGTGAGGTCGCCCGTCTGGCGGCCAACTCGCGGGACGCGGTGCTCTATCCGTGCAGATACGGCACAACCTCTTCAGCCCTCAGCCCTAACCCTTTACCCCGCTGATGACCAGGCCCTGCTGCAGCGCCTTCTGACTGAAGAAGAAGATAATGAGAACCGGCAGCATCATCAGGGCGCTGGCAGCCATCAGGCTGGGGACATCTGTCTGGCCGTAGGCGTTGCTGAACTTGGTGAGGGCGAGCGCCAGCGTACGCTTGAAGTCGCTGTTGATGTAGATCAGGGGGCCGAACAGGTCATTCCAGGCGCCGAAAAACGTGTATACCCCCGCCACGACCGCGACCGGCTTCGCCATCGGCAGCAGAATTTCCCACCAGACCCGGAACGGGCCCGCGCCATCGATGCGGGCCGCTTCGTCCATTTCCAGAGGGATGCCCATGAAGAACTGGCGAAACAGGAAGACGAAGAAGGCGCCGCCCATCCATGCCGGCACGATCAGGGGGAGATAAGTGTCCACCCAGCCGAGCCATTTGTAGATCATAAACGCCGGGATGGCGTAAATCTGGCCGGGTATCATCATGGTCGCCAGCATCAGGAGGAACAGAGCGTTCTTACCCCAGAACCGCATCCTGGCGAAGCCGAAGGCCACGAGACTGCACGAGATGATCTGCCCGTACACGCACAACAAGGCGAGGACCAGCGTGTTAAGGGCATAACGCCCGTAGGACTCCGCTTTCCAGATATCGGACCACCGGAAAGGCTTGTCCTCCACGCTGCCGGAGGACGTGTCCCCCGTCTTGGCGAAGACATTGCTGATATTCTTCCAGCGAGGCTCCACCTTTTCGACCTTCTGAACGGCGGACGTCGGTACCCAGACCTTGTTCGCCTGGTCCATGAAACGGATCTGCGTCTTCCCGTTTTCCTCGCGGGTGGGCGGGAAGGTCTCGCGACGAACTCCGTTTTCGTCGGTGGCGTAATAATAGGTCTGGATCGGAACCCACTGCGGCGGATACTGGTCGGTCCTGTCCTTGCTCTGAACGGAGGAGACGAGCATCCAGTAGAACGGGATAAGGATCGGGATCGCGCCGATGAGCAGCACGATGTGCAGGATTGTAGGCTGAATCTGGCGCCGCCAGCGGAATCGACGCGGCGACGCAGCGGCAGCGTGGCGCGGCAGTTCCGGAGTCTCGCCCACTCGCCCCTTCCCCGCCTCGCTCTCTCTGCGCGTCTCTATGTCGCGTTCGTTCATCCCCGTCCCTCCCTGCTGCCTTCGTAGTACACCCACATCGGGGACGATTTGAAGATGATAAGCGTGAAAGCCAGGATAATGACAAAGAGTATCCACGCTAGCGCCGCGCCGAGGCCGATATCGAATTGCTCAAAGGCCTTGCGGTAGAGATAAAGCCCGTAGAAGAGGGCGCTGTGCTTGGGACCGCCTTCACTTCCGAACAGGACGAACGCGCTTCCAAACACCTGGAACGTGCCTATGATACCCATCACGAGGTTGAAGAACAGGACAGGGCTCAGCATCGGGAGAGTCACATGGCGGAATTTGTGCCACCCGCCGGCTCCATCTACCTCGGCGGCGTTATACAGTTCAGTCGGTACGTTCTGCAGGCCGGCCAGGTAGATCATCATGCCGCCGCCCGCGCCCCAAAGGCCCATGATCAGGATTGCCGGGATGGTGAAGCGGGGGTCGCCCAGCCAATCGGGCATCTTGTGGAAGTCCGTCACCCGGCTTCCGGCAACCTGCAACGAACCGGCCTGGAAAAGGAACCAGCCCGCCACGGCGACAACTCCGGCGGTGGCCAGATTCGTAAATGACCGCCAATGGCGACGTCCATAGCCGGGATCATCCCGCGCGGCGGAAATCGCCGACCATACGAGCAGGGCCGCCCCCACAAGAACCGCCAGGCCGACGAGCCTCAGCACCAGCGGGAGCCACGGCCACACCGGCGAGAGCGCCCAGTTGAGCAGGCCATTTTGAACGAACATCATCTTCCAGAGCATCGTGGTCGCGATGCCGGGCAGGATCGCGGGCAGGTAGAAGATGGTGCGGTACCAGTTGATGCCCCGGATGCTGGAGTTCATGAACAGGGCCAGAATCAACCCCGCGGTGAGACCCAACGGCACCGCCCATATCGTGTACTTGGCGGTGACCGTGAGCGAGGTGAGGAACGCGTCATCCTTTCCGCTCAGCAGATAGGCGAAGTTGTCCAGCCCGATAAATCGCGCCTGGCTCGGCGGCGACAGGTTGCTCCACCGGCACAGGCTCAACAGCATGCTGAACAGGATCGGCCCAGCCGCGAATACGATGAACCCGATCAGCCACGGCGCGATCGACAGGTAGCCATAGACCTGCTCCGCCCCCTGGATCCTCGACTTGCGAGCCTCGGATACCACCTTGAAACCCCAGGCGATGATGATGAGCGCTCCGATGGCCATCGCCACCTTCGCGATGGGGCCGGTCGGCAGCGGCGTGCCCGCTCGTTCGGCCGCTTCCTCCGCCAGAATAACGTTGCCCTTGTCCGCGATGCGCTTCGCCACTTTGGCCGGCGTATCTCCCGGATTCGCGTTTGAGAACAGGTAGTCGCCTATCTCGGTGTTAAGGTAGTCCTGGAAATCACCCCAGCGGCGTCCGGTCCACGGCGGGACGAACGCATAGCCCTTTTCCACGGCGTCGAGCACGGCTTCCATGTGCTGCGGAACGCCGGTGGGGTTCATCAGCTTCATGTCCGTCGCCACGCTCTTGCGGGCCGGCACGAACAGGGCCGATATTGCGAGCGCCGCCTGCCCCTCGTGGGAGGACAGGTACTTCACCAGTTCATACGCCTCTTTGGGATGCCGGCTCTGCGTGGTAACGCCGAACCCGCTGGTTGCCACGACGCTGGCCCTTTTGCCGGTCGGCCCCATTGGCGTGGGCGCGATGTCCCACTCCACGTTCTTGAAATCTTCGCCACGAAACTGCGGTATATAGAAGGAACCTGTAGGACCGAGCATGCCCTGTTTGTCCATCGAGAACAGGCCCTGACCGCCCACCGCTTTCGGCCGGTTCTTGTCGTTGGGAATCAGGTTCTCGATGCGGCTCATCCGGTGCAGAAACGCGATCGTCTCAACGACCTTGGGGTCGTCAAACGTGATGCGCTTGCCGTCCTTGCTGACGACCCGCCCACCGTTCTGGTAGATCCAGGTGTAGTACCCGTCCTGCCACTGGGCGAAATTGGTGCCAAAAACGTCCGGGTAACCATCACCATTCTCATCGACGGTCATCTTCTTCGCGGCGGCTTCGTAATCTGCCCAGGTCCACTTGTCGCTCGGATACGGGACGCCAAACCTGTCGAAGACGCGTTTGTTGTAGAACGTGATGAACGGGATGAGATTCCACGGAAGCGCGTAGTATTTGCCGCCCTCCATCATCGCGTTTCGGGCAACGGGATAGAAATCGCGCTCGATGTCGGCGAGGTCCTGGGGCGACATGAGCGGCGTGAGGTCGCGCATGACGTTCGCGGCTTTGTAGTGGTAGAAGTTCTCGCCTGCGCCGATGTTCACCACGTCCGGAGCGTCACCGCCCGCGATCATGGTTCCCACCTTATCCCCCTCACCCGCCTTGATAAACTCCAGCCGGATCTCGGGATGCTCGCTCTCGAAACCCTTTATGCCGAGTTTGGGGTCTCCGTTCCTGATAAGGCGCCAGAAAACCTGATCGCGTTCACCCGAGAACACCACCAGCCGAAGCACAGTGGTACCGGCCTTCTGCTCGGGCGGGCGTTCCAGGAATACCCATAATCCGACGAGAATAATGAGCCCCACCAGCCACGCGTAGGACCGCAGAGTGCTCAATACACGGGGTAGAATTTTCATAGAAGTAGCGGGGCGGCAGCGGGCCGATCCCTCGCTCAGTTTACCGCTTGCAAGACGGCCTATGCAACACAGAAAGCGGCGAGGCCGGTGCGCTTGCGTGCCCCGGCCTCGCCGCTTTCACGGTGCGCGATCATTGCGCCTGTTTGAAGACCGAGATTGCGTCCGATATGTCGATTCTGTTCGCAGAGGCGCCCGTGGTCACAGCATCAAGCCGGCCGAACTGCGCCGTCCCGGAAAGCGGGCCGGCGTCGAGTCCCCCGGCAATCCGCAGCGCGGAAACAGCGTCGGCCCGTGTCAGCCCGGTGCGTGTGAGGGCGATCATCTCGCCGATGAGCACCTCGCTGCCATATCCGCACGTATCACAGCCGTAACTTCGATTGCTCTTCTGAGTGAAGATCACTCTCAGTCTGGCAACCATCCGCGCGGGGAAGTAGATGGGATTAACGGTCCAGGCATCGTTCTGGCTGTCGTCGCGTGTCCCGTAACCGGCTTCCCGGGCGCTGACTTCGTAGACCCTGTCCCACGTGGAGCTGCCTGGCCCCTGCACCTCCACGTAGTATCCCATCGGGTAGCCGTTCTGCCAGAACAGCAGGTCCAACGCCGTGAGGTTCGCGGGCGTGGCCAGCGTAGATTGAACTCCGTAACGGAGATAGCCCGCCCCGGTTGTGATGCCGTGCACCCTGCCGTCCGCTCCGGAATCGCTCGCGTTAATGTCCCACGGTTTCGTCGGGTTGCCGTCGGTCAATTGGCTCAGCGGGCCATCCGGATTGCCGGTATTGGTGGCTGCGGTCGGCAGGTAGGTGTCCGTGCCGGGGTTGGCCGCGTTGTCGATCACGATCGTGGTTCCGGCGATCAGGGCGCTGCCGCCTGCATCCGTGTTCGGCTGCAACAGGAAATCGCCCGCGTCGTTACCCGCGACCGTCGGCGTCACGCTGATCGGCTTGACGACATACGGATCGGCCAGCACATCCGTGTCTTTGCTGTCATCCGTCTTGTGGATGGCCAGGCGCAGCGGAACGGTGGCGCCATTGTAGGTGAACGCGCCGTTGGCATCGGTTTTGACGTACACGGTGGGCGTCCAGGGCCGTATTCGAAGGAATGGATACGGGCCGACGTACGCGTTCGCGATAGGAAGTTTGGTCACGGCGTCGAGCGCACGCCCTGTTACCGAGCCGATCGGAACCTCAACCTTCATCTCATACAGGGAGTAGTTTGCATACGCCCCGAAGGATGTCATCAGAACCTCCACGTATCGGCCGGACAAACCGGATGGGATGGAGGGCGGCGTGAGCACGTCGATTCGTTGCGAAGGGATGTAGGGTGGCGCAAAGGAGTTCTGACCGGTTGTTGTCGAATATGCGAGGGCGCCGTAAGCAGCGGCCGCGGCCGCGTTGAAGTTCGCACCGGGAGCGGTATTGCTCACGCGGATCTGATACGCGCCCGCCTTGGCGAGTTCCCAGATCATGCTGATCTGTGCGATGGGGATAGGCTGGCCCAGGTCAACGACGATCCAGGCTGGGTTTGATGAACCGGGCGAAACGCCGACCGCGTTCGCTGTTCCGTTGATCCAACGACTGCCCTCGTCGCCGTCCACGGCATTAGCCACCAGGCCGCCGCCGTTATCATCGCCTGAAGACGCCACTATGTTTGCCTGGATCGCCACGTTGACAACCTGTTTTGCATCGTAGGTGACGAAGGTCGTCGCGCTGGCGACGCCGAGCGGCGTGTTTGATGAAGCGCCGAAGCCGTCTTTCCACGCCTGCACGACGTAGTTCACGCCTTGCGCCGGGACGAAGGACAGGCTGAATCGCCCCACGCCGTCCGTGGTGGTGGACAGCAATGGACCGGCCAGTCCGGACGCACCCGCTTCGCGGATGCCAACCGCGCATCCGGCCATCGGATTGCCGCTGCTGTCCTGCACCACGCCGCTGTAAGTAGGTGGCTGCACGCGCGTTAGCGACAGGTCATCGAAATACACATGCTGGCCTGACGGGATATCAACACCGTACATCCGGACGGTCATGTTCGACGCGGTGGCTGCCAGTTCGGTGGACACCTGAACCCAGTTGCCGCCGGTGTCCGCCGTTACGTCGACGGAGCGCGCGCCGGCCACAACGTTGGAGTCTGCATCGCTGAAACCGCTCATCGGTTGCCCCAGCAAGCGCCCGGTACCACCGGCCCCGGATTTCCTGACCCATCCCGAGACTCGGTAGATATCGCCCGGAACCGTGGCCACAATCCCGCCCTTGCCCCGGTTGTCTGCGTTGTTGATGCCGGCCGGCGTCCCTTCAATCTCCCACGCGGCGATGCCGATGGATGCGGAAATCCCGACGGCCTTGCCGCCACTGTGGGCTCCGATGGACGTGTATTCCCACGGCAGCGTGACGGCCGTAGCAGGCGGCGTGATATTTCCGCCGAGGTTGCGACGATACCAAGACCTGGGTTTGCCGGCAAACTGGGCGTCAACCGTTTCAAACCCGGGGTTAGGCAGCTGGTTGGGAGCTATGAGAGCGACATCGACGACCTTAGTGCCGCCAATCGTCACGGAGCCGCTTGTGCCGGCTCCCGGTGTGTATCCGGTCTTTGTAAAGCTCAGAGTGTACGCGCCCGGATCGACGTACTGGAGATACTGCCCGGCGGCGTCCGTGGTGGTGACGATTGCCGAACCGCCACCCTGGGCTGTGATGGTAACCGTCGTTCCGGGGATACCCGCGAGGGTCACGGAATCCGTGACCGTGCCGGTGAGCGCGCCCTGGTTCGCCGGCGGCGGGATGGAGCTCTCCGCGCCGGCGGCGTAGGCAATCGCCTCCGCATATGGATTGGAGACGACGTATGCCCATTTCAGGTACATCGAGCCACTGTACATCATGATCGCCAGCTTGCCCTCCGGCAGGGGCTGTGGCGAAGGCACTTTGCCGGCCGAATCCGCGGAGATGATCCAGTTCCCGGGATCGGTCGGAAGAAACTGATCCACACTGGGCCAGGCTCTGGCCTTGACGAGCGTGTGCCCTGTGATGGAATCGTCCGCCGTCGCCTCGATCTGGTATTGATAGATGCCCGAATTGCTCTGACTGTACCGGATCGTCGGTTGCATCCCATCCGGCCCGGGGTGTCTCTTGCCGGTGCCTGGTTCTTCAGCCGCCTGAAGCGTACTGACCACAGGATACGCGCCGCCCCAGGCGTTCCAGTTGATGCCCAGCCCCGGGATGTCCGCTCCGGTGAGATAGGCGCCGATTGTGGAATCGGAACTGGTCAGCATCTGCGTGTTGAACCGCTGGAGGACGGCAAGCTCGCCCGCGCGGCGCAACTTGGTGTACGAAATTCCCTGCGCCACCGGTGTCATCGCCTTCCAGTACACCACCGGATGGTGGTACTTGGAGTCGTCCAGCCGAAGTTCGCTGCCGAAGGTGGCGTCCGTATTGATGCGGACGTCGGCGGAGGCTCCGCCGGTTCCGGCCGGGTCCTGCAGGCTCTCCCACCCGTGCAGGGCGCCATCGCTGAAATCGGAGCCTTGCAGGCCGGTTGTCGGCGCCGTCCTGGCGCCTGTATCCGCCGGATAGCCGTAATACACCCAGTATCCGTTGATGGTCGTTATTGGCAGTGTCTGCGTGTAAGCGATATCGGGATGGTTGGCAAAATCCACGCCCACGAAGGCATCGTATGGCGGCTCGGTGATAGGGCTGGATGGGTCATTCACTCCCACACCGTACCGCTGGGGGTCGTACCCCCCATTCGGGCCGTCGGCGATGATGGGGTTCGGAGAGGAACATGGGCTGCCATACACAAACCGGATCGTGCCGTCCGGCTTGAGCACGCAGGCAAACATCGCAATGGTCGGGCCACCCGGGCCGGCGCCGGATTCCTCAACCTCCCATTTGATGATCGCCTGGGTGGCGTCCGCCGTGTAGTAGACGCCCTGGGTTGGCCCCTCGATCGCGAAGTCCGATTGGAACGGCATCACGATATACCGGTCAGAGCCATTGAACGTTGAGTTAGGACGACCCGGATCGACCGCGCCGAGGCCGATGTAGCCGTCGATGGCCACCGTGATCTTGTTGCTCGTCTGGTCCCGCAGCGTGAAGTTGAACGGCAGGGTGAGCGTGACCGTGTTGTCATCTTTGGGGTACTGCACCGTAGAAGGAAAGGCCAGGGGTGGCCCTTTGGCAAGCGAAGCGTAGCTCGTCTTTCCCGCGTTCGTATTCTCTTGAATGTTGTAGGGCGGCGGGGCGGGGACGGCCGCCTGCAAGGCAAACAACACGCGCCCGGCGTCTACCCCCATCGGCAGGATGACCTGGGGCGGTTCGGAGTTGGCGGACCCGTTGTAGTAGATTATCTTGACGTCTTTGCCGTCCGGGCGGGCCTTCCCGTTGAATGGGCCGTAGTTGGGCACGTACGGGAAGGCGATTACGTCGCCGGCTTTCATCGCGACGGGCGCGGGGGTTGTCAGCGTCAAGGGCCGGCGGTAGCGGTAGTTGCTGTCCGCCCAACCCTGAGCGCGGATGGGGCTGGCTGCCGAGAAGCCGGCCAGCGCGAGAAGGAAGGTTGTGAATCGCCCGATGGGTCTTTCGACAGTCTTCATTGCGATTGCTCCTGTCCAGAGAACGCGGTGAACCATGTGGCAATATAAGGGGCCGGTTGTGGCAACGCCACACCTTCTTACATATACAACTGCATCCGGTAATTTCCTACCGCCATGCAACCGGAACCGCGCGGCCATTCGCGAAATATCCCAAAAGGGAAAGGGGCGCCCTTTTGGACGCCCCTGTGGTTAGTCTATGGCTTATCGCTTAGTGCGGTAGGCCCTTGTCAAGTTTGACCGCATCGAGCACGGTGATCTTGCCGTCGCCATCCGCGTCCAGTCTTGCGTAGGAAGGATCGGCGGTCGGCGGCGCCGGCAGCAGGCCGGCCGCAATTCGCAGCACTCTTGTGACGTCGGCAACGCTCAGCGGAGTGGCGGCGTGCTTCAGGCCAACGATTTCGTTGATAACGAACTCGCTGTCTGGTGAGCCGCGGTTCGACCTGGTCGAGAAGATCACGCGTGTCTTGTTGACACCGGTCTTGGTGGGGAACTTGATAACAGAGACCTTGAGCCCGTCGCCGGGGTAGCCATCGTTATAGTTGCCCGCATAGCTGGTTGTGTTGTAGACCGTGTTCCAGGTGGTCCCACCGTCAGACGATGTCTGAACGTAGAACCCGGCCGGATAGCCGTTCTGGAACCAGTAGATGTCGATCTCATCGAGGTCCGCCGGAGCGGCCAGCGTGCTCTCAACACCCACGCGCAGATAGGTGGCGCCGGTGGTGATTTCGCCGATGCATGGGGCGCCGTTATTGTCCGCGTTGGGAATTGCCGCCCATTGGTTGGCATCACCGGCGAGGCCGTCGGTGAGCTTCGATGTGGGATGCAGCTGTTCGGACGGATCGCAGAAGGATGGCCCGTAGGCTTCAGTCCCCGGAGCGCCCTCGTTCGAAACCACAATGCTCGTCGCGCCCAGCAGAGCGTTTCCGCCGGACCGGACGACAACCATATCGCCGATGTTGGTGCCGCCCTGTTGCGGAGTTACGTAGTATGGTCCGGCGGCCAGGTATGGCGTCGGATCGTAAGTGTTGTCCGGCTTCTTGGCTTCAACGTGAGCGTAAAGCGCCGTCGGATAACCGGGCCCAGACCAGACGAAGGTGCCGTCAGCAGCGGTGATGGCGTAATTGTTGGCCGGACCATTCGGGAACGGACCTACAAATGCGCCGGCTACCGGGGCGCCGGTGGCGTCAATGACGCGGCCGCTTACCGGCTTGGGAAGCGCGGCATTCGACATGGCCCGCATCTCCAACAGGATCTGGTGTCCGTCTCCAAACGGACTACCATCCTGGCGGACGCGGAGGTAGCGGCCCTGAGCGGGGGCGGTGAGCCGGTAGACCTGGAATGGGCCGGCCTGGACTTGAGCGTAGGGGTTGGCGCTGGGCGAGAATCCTTGAGCGATGACGGACGCCGCGTCGCTGGTTGTGTCAAGGATCGCCGCGGAGTTGGGCAGTTCCACATTCCAGGAGAACGGAGTGTTGGATATCCAGACCCGATGCTTGTCGACTGCGAAGAAGTAACCGAACTCCAACTGGTCGATGGTCTGGACGGAGCCCATGTCGATGTCGACGGTGGCGGTTCGATAGCGGGCCGGGATGTCCGTAGCGCCATCCTTGGAGAGGAGGCCACGCAACCCGCCGGATCCCCATCCATTCCACTCACCATCGATATTGCCATCCCAGATCCTGGCGACCTTGGCCTGACCGTCGACAGTTACCGCATCACCCGATGAATTGCGCCGAACCTGAACCCAGTCGGCCGGATTGGCGCTGTCGCCCGGATCGGTCAGGCCGGTCTTATCGATGCGCTTATCGATCAGGTATGCGGACCACTTTGAATCCCCGTTCAAAAGGCCGACAGTACCCGCGCCGAGGATGTCCATTGCCCCTCGGTTGTCCCACACAGCGGTCACCCACGGCGCCGTGCTGAGGTTCGAGTCGTACGGTACCGGTGAAACGGCGGCCGAAGCGACACCCACGAGAGCGCCGCTCGGGCTAATGCCCGTCGGAACCCTGCTGGCAGGTCCCTTCCACGCGGCGACCGAGATGGGTGTGGAGTTGGTTGTCACGAGGCGAACGATCCCGTTCTCGTCGGAGGGAGCGGGCATCGAGAAGAGAGTATTGTTGTACCGCATCTCACCCATGTAGGCGTGCGGGACGGGGTTCCCCAGAGTATCGACAATCTGGCCGATGACCATGTTCAGGCTGACCACGGTCGGCGTAAGGGTGACGTCGTCGATGTAGACCGAGCCGACCTGGGCCTTGAATGTGTAGATGCCGTATTCAATCGGCAGAGGATTGGCCGTACCACCGGGCAAGTAGGTCCAGGTGCGCTTCATCTGGTACCATTGCCCCACGGGGACGTTGCCGCTGCCATCGAGCCCGCCGGTGTTCTCATTCAACGGGTCCGGCGCGGCGCCGGCCGTCACGTAGAAGCCCGCGATGGGCCAGTTGTTGCGAAGCCGGAAGCGAACCTTGTCGCCCGCGTTGGTGAAATACACCCACGCGGAGAGCGTATAGGAGCAGCCGGGGAGAATCGGGTGCTGGAACAGATTGTTGCCGGTCCGGCCGATGCCGGTCTGGAACGAATCGCTGTCACCCATTACGCCCTGGATCTTGAGCGACCAGTGGCCGCCCGGGGTGTGGTTCTGCTCATTGGAGAGAGCCTGGACGGTTGCCGCTCCGCCGGCGCTGAACTGGTAGGTTTCCCATTGATCCGGCCAGGAGTTGTCCGGAGTGGGAATCTCGCAGTCGCCGTTCGCGACCACGTCCACCAGGAGGTTCTGCGTCACGGTTGTGCCCGGCGCCACGGTAACCGTGGCTCGGGCGCTGCGACCGCCACCAAGGGCTCCGACTCCGAAGGTGCCGGCCGTCGGGAAGTATACGACATAAGCACCATTGGCGTTCGTTGTCGTTCCGGCGAGATAATGCCCGCTCGCGTCGGTGAAGGTAACCTTCAGCCCGACCTGCGGAACGCGGTAGGTCAGGTCACGCACGGTTCCCTGAATGGAGGCTCCGGTCGGATTGCGCTCCTCCGTGCCCAGGGCGCCGGTTGTGCCTTCGGTTCCAAGGCTGCCGACCATGACTATCCATTTGACGTAGGTGGTAGTGCTGTAGTTGGTAACGGCAAGCCTGCCCGCCGCCATGGGCTGATTGGCGTTCTTGCCCACGGTGTCGCGGTTTACCAGCCAGTCTGCTGTTTCCACCGGAATGGAGGGTGTCGCGCTTGGCCAGGCCTTCCCCTTCACAAACGTGTGGCCGCTGACGGAATCGTCCTGCGTGGCGATTATCTGGTACTGATAAGTGTTGAAGTCGGTCTGCTGGTACGGCGTCTCGCCTCCCAGAGCGTCTGGGCCGGGGTGACGTTTGCCGGTGGTTCCCTCTTCAGTCGCCTGGATCGTGGAGTCGATGGGCATCGCCAGCACGCCGCCGAACGAGGAGAACACCACGCCTGTGCCGTTTCCATCGCCGGTGAGGTAGTCGCCAATCGCCGGAAGGCTGCTGGTGAGCGTCTGCGTACCGAAACGTTGGACCACGCCGTACTCGCCGTTGGTCCGAATCTTCGAGTAGGAAACACCGTCGCCGACCGGAGTCATCGTGCTCCAGAAGGCAAACGGGTGATGATACAGGGAGTTATCCAACCGGAGTTCATTGCCGAAGGCGGGGTCGCTGTTGATGCGGACGTCGGCCGTGGCGCCGCCCGTACCGGCGGGGTTCTGCAGGCTTTGCCAGCCGTGCAGGGTGCCGTCGGAGAAGTCTGCGAGCTGAACCTTGGAAGGAACGGTGCGGCCGGTGCGGCCGTCGTCTTGCGTGTATCCGTAATACGCCCAGTAGCCCGTTGAGGCAACGCCGCTGAACGCCTGCGTGTACGCGATATCGGTGTGAGCGGCATACGACGTCGTGACGGAATTGACGATGCTCATGGTCGAGTCGCCGACGCCCACGCCAACCTTTACGGTCTGGCCGGCGGCGGGGTCAACCTGCGGGCCGTAAACGAACCGGATGGTGCCATCGGGCTTCAGGATGACTGCAAAGTTCATATCTACGCCGGAGGTGTCGGCGGTGTCGGTGGCCTTCCACCGGATAATAGCCCGCGTGGCGTCGGCGGTGAAGAACACGCCGCGGCTCTCAAAGCCCGCGTCGGGATAGATGCCGAGGTCGGCGCACCATGGTCCGATTACGTTGGCTCGGGCGAAGCCCGCGGGGGCGTCGATACTATATCGGAGGTATGATGTGCCGACGTATCCGCCAGGCTGTACGTAGCCGTCAACAGCAACGCCAAGGGTTGTTGTCGTGCCGTATTTGAACGGGAACGCGAATGGAAGCGTGAAGTTCGACTGCGCATCGTCGTTAGCGTAATGCACGTCGGTGAAGACTACTCGAGTGCTCTCCGGAGTTGCGGCCAGGATGTCGGCCCAAGGCGTTGTTCCGGCGCTCTGATTCTCCGAGAGTGGCGGCGGAGCCGGAGTGATGGGCGCCTGGAGCTCGAAGAGAATTTTCGACTCGGCGCCTCCGAGGTCCATCTGAGTCTGCGGCGGCAGGACGTTTGTCGTGCCACCGTTGTAGTAAATCTTTACATCCTTTCCGTCGGCGCGTGAATTGGCCAGCTGGCCCGTCCCCGGTGCGTAGGTAAAGGCAACGATGTCACCCGCGGCGTATGCGCGGGTGGTAGGGTTGGTAACGGTAAGCGGGCGCCTGAACGCGTAATTGGGGTCGGCCCAAGCCTGTGCTTTCACGGAGCTTGTGCCTACGAGGCTGGCAAAGCCGACGATTATGGCCAGCCTGGCCAACGTCGGTTTGTACCGTAGGATCATGCGGAGTCTCCTTTGCGAGTTGGATACCGGAGAGGTATCGCAGTAGAGAACGTTCGTGAGGTGCGGACGGTCGGCCAATGGGTGCGACCATCTTTGGTACAACTCACCATTTTTAATACACCAAGATCGGATTGAAACCTACGAAAACACAGAGCCTTAGCGAAAAATAACCGAGCGGACGTTGGCATAACCTTCGTCACCGGGAGCGAAACCGCCCATTCAACCGCTGATACGCCGCGGGTGTTTGGGACGCCCGCGCGCCGATCGCGCCGCGGGGCCGGCGCCGATTTGTCGCAGGCAGGCATAAAGCGCCGGCCCATCCCGGCCCTTCCCCCGATTTTCCGCTCGCCAGGGTGGCAACGTGTGTTAGAATGCAATCGGAGGTATCGAATGCTGTCACCGAAAATCCACTTACCAGTCAGACGTGGGTTCACCCTCATTGAGTTGCTGGTTGTGATCGCGATTATCGCGATTCTTGCTGCGATCTTATTCCCTGTTTTCGCCAAAGCACGGGATCGGGCGAATGCTACACGCTGCCTGAACAACCTCAACCAGATGGGCAAAGGCATGGCGATGTACGCCGACGACAACGACAGCCGGATGCCGCCAACCTATTCGGGAGACCCGCCGGTTGGCAGCCCGCTCGGATGGGAAACCGCGGTGAACAACTACATCCACTCCAGAGACCTGTTCATTTGCCCCACGACCAAGATCATGCACTCCTACATTCGCAACGAATGGGCAGGCGAGGCGCAGGTATCGGCGCGAAACGATCCAACGAGGGTCATCCACATCTCAGAGGAACCGCTCTTCCCGAAGACCGGAAGGTTTACGGATAACGGTCGGTTCTGGCGGGATCTACTGATCAACTGGGACGATCGCGACCGGAGCAACGACGGCCAATACGTCTACAGGGCCGGCGTCGATCAGATGACGGATGAGCAGACCCAGGAGATCGGGAATACGTCCTTCAACGTACAGGGCCTCCCTTACTGGTCCCGGTTCCCCGGTCCGCATAGCAACAGAACGACGATCCTCTTTCTGGATGGCCACATCGGCTCGTTCGATCACTGGGACGAAATCAAGATGACGTTCTGGTTCGGCGGCCGCACATACGTCAAGAGAGTGCAGATTTAGCCCTCCCCTTTTGCATTCCTGACCCGGGTTCCGGGAGATGAGTCTCGGGACCCGGTCAGCCCATTTCCTGGAAGGAAACCCCTGATGCCTGAGACACCCCTCGTCACGCCCATTGACGGCATGACGATCACCAGCGATACCACACTCGCTCCCGGTATTTATCTCCTCCCAAACGGCATTTCCATCGCCGCCGACAACGTGACGCTTGACGGCGCCGGCGCGACCATCATCGGCGCCGGACCCGAAGGGGTCGGCGTGTCGGTGGAGGGCCGAACCGGTGTCACGATCAAGAACTTGTGCGTAAAGTCCTACTACCACGGCATCCGGGCGAAGGGCTGCAAGGCCCTCGTCATCGAGAATAACACCGTGCGCGGCACGCAGGAAGTGGAACACGACACCATCTTCCTGGATATCTGGCTGAAACCTGAGGAGGCGTACGGCGGCGCCATCATGCTGTGGGAGTGCGAAGACAGCAAGGTTGCGGGCAACGATGTGCAGCACCAGATGAACGGCCTGCTGACCTACTTCTGCACGCGGCTGGACGTGCGCGAAAACTGCGCCAGCTACAACAGCGGGTTTGGGATCCACCTGTTCGGCACGTGCGACAGCGTGTTCGAATGCAACTGGGCGGATTACTGCTGCCGTTTCAACCTGCGCGGCAACAAAATCACCGAGAGCGATCCGGAAAAACAGGACTTCCGCTACGGACATATGGGAGCGGACGCAACCGGCTTCCTCATCATCTATGGATCGTGCCGCAACGTCTTCCGCCGCAACCTGGCCCGGATGGGCGGCGACGGCTTCTTCCTGGCGGGACTTTCGCCCGAGGGGGAGAAGAAGGGCTCCAACGACAACCTGTTCGAGGAGAACGACGCCAGCCTGAGCCCCAACATTGCCTTCGAGGGCACCTTCAGCAGCGGTAACGTCTTCCGCAACAACTACGCGGACCGGTGCAACTACGGCTTCTGGCTCGGCTTCAGCTGGGACACCGTCATTGAGAACAACCGCATGGTGATGAACCGCCAGGCGGGGATCGCCGTCGAAAACGGCCATGGGTTCACGGTGAAGCACAACAGCTTCCAGGCGAACGGCCATGGCGTGCTGCTGTGGTCACACTATGCCCCGGAGTGGGATGCGGCGTTCCCCGACCACAAAACAAGCCACCACTGGACCATCGAGGAGAACACCTTCACGCGAAACGGCTTCGGCATCCGTATCGCGAAAGACCAGGATCACGGAATCCGGGACTACCCCGAGGACCAGCGCGGTCCGGAAGATACCCGCCCGCACGACCACTTCATCCGCAGGAACGACATTCAGGACAATCGCGTGGGAATTGCGCTGCGGGAGACCGATGCCACCGTCATGGAAGGCAACATCCTGAACAAGAACGTGGAAGCCAACCTGCGGCAGGACGACTGCAAGGACACGAAGGCGATCAATAACCTGGGAAGCGCCGGCGCGTACCTGTAGAACGATGAAGTGTGAACGATGAGCGATGACATGGAGCGCGGGCGCCTCACCCGCATCCGGATACGGGCGAGGCGCCCGCGCTCCTTTGGGCCATTCATCGTTCATCGTTCCTACTTCATCGTTTCGTACGTGTTAGTTCCGTTCTTGTCTTCGCCGCGGAGCAGGAACAGCTTGTGGTTGGCCCACCACTTGGCGCCTTCGCCGTCGCGGATCAGTTTGGTGGTGGCCGGCATGAAGCGCATCGTGTAGCCGCAACGCCGGTTCGGGCTATGATTCACGTTGCTGCCGTGGAGCAGGTACGGAGCGTGAAAGCTGCAATCGCCGGGCGCCAACTCGATGTTCACGACTTTACCCATGTCGTACGGCGCCATGTTCACGCCCTTGTCCAGCACCTTGCTATCCTTATCCTCGGCGGTCCGGTGCGGTACCAATCCCAGCTTCTGGCTGCCCGGCAGAACGCGCATACAGCCGTTCTCGACGGTGCTCTCATCGACCGCGAGCCAGAGTGTTGCCACGTCCATCGGTTCCAGCGCCCAGTACTCCGCGTCCTGGTGCCACGGGACCTCCAGGCCGTCACCTTTCGCCTTGGCGATCATGTGGCTGGCGAAGAGCACGATGTTGGGACCGATGAGGTCCTGAACGAGGTCGAGCAGCGCGGTATTGCGGCATGCGTCGAACAGGGCGGGGTGCTTCAGGTGCGGCATGTCGAGATGTTCGGGACGCTGGCCTTCCGGCAGGTGGGCGAGCCACTCATCCACGTAGGCCCGGAGTCTGGCGAGGTCTTTGGCAGGAAGGGCGTTGCGAACGATGGTGTAGCCGTCTTTATGGTACTGGTCTATCTGGGTTTGGGTTAGCATGGTTGTTTTCCTCACTGGGAAAACGCCGCGCGGCGCCGGAGGTTCCGAGAGGACGATCACCCGTGTTGCCATCGGCTGAAGCCGACGGCTGGTTGGACGAAGTCGGCTGAAGCCGACTCGTTCCAGGCAAGCGTTGGCAGCCAACCGGCTTGAGCCGGTTTCGTTTCGCAGCCGTCGGCTTCAGCCGATGGCCAGGCAGAGAGAGGAAACGCATCGATGAAGCCTGAGGGCTGGGGACCGTGGAACGTGAGGGCGGTGAATGCGCTGGTGCATCTGCCCAGCGGCCTGGAATTGCGCATCGGCATCAAGACGCCGGACGGCAAGGAGCACTGGGAACTCCGCTGGAAACAGATGGACCGGCTGGGGCCGCTGTGGGAATGGATGAGTGAAGGCACATCCAGACGAATGGGGCAGTTGCACCTGCGTTTGGACGGTGCTCGCTTCCACTTCTACTTTCTGGCCGCCGACGATGGGCTTTCAGTCGGTGTTGGTCCGCTCAACGACGCTGCCAAAGCCTGCACAGCACTGGTTCGCCTGCGCTACAACTGGGCTGAAGGGCAAGCGATTCCTCTGGATCGCCAACTCGGCGCCGTTCACGCGGTGGCCGAAAGTGTCGCCGCAACCCTGGCCTTGTCCACCGCGAATTGGTTTCAGAGGTGGAAGTACCGGGAGGGTGGCTTCGAGCTTCCGACGCACCCCCTCACTCCCGGGGGGACTGACGTTGCCATAGCACTTTCCGATTCTGTGGGTGCCGTAGTGAACACAACGCTGCCCTACTCCGAATGGGATGACACGCTGAAGGGGCAGAGCGGCGCAGCTTCCGATATGCCCGATCTTCGATTCGATAGTACTCGCCTGTCCGCCGCCAACGAGCTCGATGAGGTTCTCTGGCGCGGCGTGGCCTGGAACACCATCTACCACCCGCGCCTCAAGCGGCTGTTGACGCCCGTGTCGCGCGACTGGTGCGTGGACGACAACAACTTCGGCGACTATGTGCTCTTCCCGTGGGACACCTTCTTCTGCAGCCTCCTGGCCTCGCGGCGCGACAAGGACCTCGCGTACGCCAACGTGCGCGCCATGCTGGCCGAGATGACCGACCGCGGCATGCTGCCCAACGTGAACGGCGGCGCGGGCCAGACGCTGGACCGCAGCCAGCCTCCGGTCGGCGCGTACTGCGTGTGGAAGCTGCACCAGAAGTTCAACGACCTGGAGTTCCTGGCGGAGGTCTACCCGCCACTCAAGCGCTGGCACGATTTCTGGATGAAGTACCGCGACGGCAATGGCGACGGCCTGCTGGAATGGGGCAGCGACCCGATCCCCGCGCCGGTCGACTGGTGGAAACCTCACACCCAGCAGGCGGCCAAATGGGAGTCGGGCCTGGACAACAGCCCGATGTACGAGAACGTCCCATTCAACGAGGAGGCCAACACGCTGGAGCTGGCGGACATCGGCCTTTCGTGCCTCTACGCCGCCGATGCCGATGCGCTGGCCAGCATCGCCGACGCGCTGGGCCTGGCCGATGAAGCCGCAGCCTACCGCGCCGAGTACGCGCAGGTGGCCAAGCGCATCAACGAGGACCTGTGGGACAAGGAGCACGGTATCTACTGCAATCGCCACTGGGACGGCAGACTCTCGGAACGGTGGTCCCCCACCTCGTTCTACGCCCTTTATGCGGGCGTGGCGGCACCTGAACGCGCCGAGCGCTGCGTCCGTGAGCACCTGATGAACCCGGACGAGTTCTGGGGCGAGTGGGTGATCCCCAGCATCAGCCGCAAGGACGCCAATTTCCCGGTACAGAAATACTGGCAGGGCCGCGTGTGGCCGCCGATGAACTTCCTCTGCTACGAAGGCCTGCGCCGCTATGGCTTCCACGCCGAGGCGGATGAGCTGGCCGCGAAATCCGAGGCGCTCTTCCTGAAAGAATGGCGCGAGGAAGGCCACATCCACGAGAATTACAACGCCATCACGGCCGACGGCGACGACGTGAACCCGGACGACCCCGAGGGCTCCTCGGACCCCATATACACCTGGGGCGGCCTGCTGGCCTACATCGCGCTCGATGCCAGGGAAAGGGCTCAGGATTCGGGTGCCGGGATTCCGGGCTAGACCTTGGGGCCACGCTTGTCATTTCCGCCCGTTTGCGCCGTGCCTGCCCGCGCGGACACTATAAGGGTGATGTCCGGCCGCCCGGCCGGAGGAGGAAATCGATGCATTTCAGAATCGCCCCGAAGGGTATCCTGACAGTTGCGGTACTCATCGGCGTAATCGTGGCCGCCGGCCACGTTGTATGCGGCGCAGATAAGCCCAAAACGCTTCCCCCATCCCAGGTCAACGTTCGGGACTACGGCGCAAAGGGCGATGGCATCGCGGACGACACGCGAGCCTTTGAACGGGCGATGGGTGTCTTTGATGGCAAGGCCGGCACGGTATCCATTCCGGTCGGTCAGTACCTCATCAAAGGTCATCTGAAGGTACCGGCGAGAATCACGCTGGAGGGCGTCTGGAAGATCCCGACCGCTTTCACACAGCCTGACGGGAGCACTCTTCTGGCCGTCGAGGGCAAGGGCGATGAGAACGGCACGCCGTTCATAACACTGGGCGCGAACGCCGTGCTCAAGGGCCTGACAGTTTTCTACCCCGACCAGAAGCCGGATAAGATCGTCGCTTACCCTTGGTGCGTCCGTGGCGCGGGCGGTGACAACTCCTCCATCATCGATTGCCTGCTGGTGAACCCTTACCAGGCCGTGGATTTCGGCACCAACCCGTCGGGACGCCATTACATCCGCAACCTCTACGGCCAGCCGCTTCGGCGCGGCATCTTCGTGGACAAGTGCTTCGATATCGGGCGCATCGAGAACGTGCACTTCTGGCCGTTCTGGAACTGGGACGAGAAGAACGGCATCCGCGACTGGCTCTGGAGGAACGGCGAATCGTTCATCTTTGGCCGCACTGATTGGGAGTACGTTTTCAACACGTTCGTGTTCGGGTACAAGACCGGCTACCGCTTCATTGAGACGAAGGACGGCGCCACGAACGGCAATTTCCTGGGAGTCGGCGCGGATGCCACGCAGAACGCCGTGGTGGTGGACCAGTCGCAGCCGTACGGGCTGCTGTTCACGAACGGGGAGTTCGTCAGTTTCGCGGGCGATAAGCCTACGGAAATCGTCGTGGGTCCGAAGAACACCGGCGCGGTCAACTTCGCCAACTGCGCGTTCTGGGGTCCGGCGCACCAGATCGCCAACCTGGCGGGCCGCGGAACCACGTCGTTCAGCAATTGCAACTTCATCGAGTGGGACAAGGACGGCAAGGATACTCCCGCCATCACGTTGTCCGGTGGCAGTCTGATGGTGAGTTCCTGCAGTTTCGTGGCGGCGGCGCCACAAGCGGAATTGATCGGCACCGCGGAGAGCGCCGTGCTGATGGGCAATAAGATGGGCGGACCGCTGAAGGTTGCCAACACCGTCCATGCGGACCTGCAGGTGGGACTGAACGTGTTCGTCAAGCCGAAAGCCCACCCGGCGGAGGAGCCGGGATCGGTCGTCGTCGATGACAACACGGATCCGGACAAGGTTACGTTTACCGGCGCGTGGACGGCAGTTTCGTCGCCCGGCAACTATGCGGGCCGGGCGCACTGGGTGACGAAGGGCGCTGGAGAGGCCAAAGCCGGGTTTCGGCTCAAACTCCCCCACCCCGGCAAGTACACGGTCTGGGTGTTCGCCAGTCCCGATCCCAACCACGATCACGCGACCAACGCGCCGGTGACCGTGAAGACGGCTGCGGGCAGCGTAACCGCGCGGATCAGCCAGCGCGACGCGACAGGCGAATGGGTGAAGGCCGGCGAATACACCTTCGCTGATGAAGCAACCGTCACACTTTCCAACGATGCGGACGCCAACGTGATCGCCGATGCGGTGAAGGCGGTGCCTGTCGGATAGGATCCAGGATTCAGCAATCAGCATTCGGGCCGGCACCGCCGGTTGAAACCGGCGGACCTGGCCCACGTTTAGTTGAAAGGACAACATGCGTTTCTTCCGATACCTTCTTCCGGCGGCGATCCTCGCTGCCCCGACCTTCGCGGCCACGATTCCTGTTCCGCTCGATGTCAACGCCCTGGTCTCGAAGAGCGAAGCGACCATCACTTCCACGAGGTTCGATGACGGCGACGCGTCGAAGGTCTTTGATGCGGATCGCGACAGCCTGGCGCGCACACCATCCATCAATCCCGCGTTCGTCCAGGTGGAATTCAAGACGCCGCAGACGATCACCGGCACGCGCGTCCGCTTCACCGGTGACAAGCACGATTGGAGCCTCACTGCCGACGGAAAGGTCGTGTTCAAGTCGGCCTGGAAGAGCGAGGACCCTCAAACCGTTGCGTTTCCGGCCCCGCTGACGGCGCGCGTCTTTCGCCTCGACGCGAAACGGCTCGAGGGCGACGATTATGTCCACTTCTTCGACTGGGAACTGCTTCAGCCGGGCAAACTGAAGAGCCTGACCATCACCGGGCCGAAGGGCGACGTCCCCGCCGGATCGGTCTTCTCGCTGACGGCCTCCGGGCAGACCGCGGACGGACGCACCATCGACGTGACCGGTGACGCGAATTGGACGGCCCAGGGCGCCACCATCTGGCGCAAGCCGAACCGGTTCTCTGCGGGAGAGTCCGGAGACTTGACCGCAACGGCGACGCTGGACGATCTCTCGGCATCAGTCAAGCTCCCCGTCAAGGGCGAAGAGGTCCGGAACAAGGACTTCGACCTCGACGCCATGTACATCGAGCGCCTTCCGCGCATCAATTTTGATGACAACAAATCGACCGGAGGCTGGCCAAAGCCCGGCCAGCGCGTTCAGTGGATGGCCCACCTGCACAACTGGGGCACGCGAGACATCAGCGCCGTCGGGTACACCTGGGTTCTCGATGGCAAGAAGGCTTACGAGGGTAAAATCCGCGACTGGAAGGCGGACACCGACAGAACGGTTTCCTTCCCGTGGACCTGGGAGCAGTCCCGCCACAGCCTGGCCTTCATCCTCGACTCCGATGCGCGCTTGCTCGACGAATCGTCCAGGGGCAACAACCAGGTAACCATAGCGACTGACGCCCTTGCGGTCGGCTACTGGGTAGAGGACGGCCTTTCGCGTTACATGCACGATCACCAGCGCGAGCTAGGAGACGGCGCCAACTCATTTGAAGATTGGGGCCAGCGCCAGATGACTCTCTGGAACCAGATGTTCGCCAACGCGAAATACGGCTCCTCGCCCAACGGGATACTCGATCGCGTGAGGCTGGACAAGGTGGTACACGTCCCCACAGGGGCGCTCCCGCTTAACGGCGGCTTACCCACGAACAACCCGGACGGCCCGGACAAGACCGTTGACCTGATGTGGGGCATGGTCACCAAGAACCTGGGTCCCGGCGATTTCTGGGAGGTGAAACACGGCGGACCGTTTGAGAACGAATACGGCCTGATCCACGAACTGGACCACGCGCGCTACCTCATTGATTCGTACGGCTTCGACGTGCACAAGGTGGCAGTTGACAGCCTCAAACTCCCTGATGGCACCCCTATGGCAGGCTCACCGTCTCTGCCCGTGAAGGGGTCCGTTGTCCGCTACGACAAGTACCGGGGAATGATGGACAGCACGCACTACTTCAGCGAATACGAGGCTTATGCCTGGAACCGGATCGCCGGCCAGCGCGCGCGGAAAGGCAACCAGAACGGCCCGGATGACATCGGCGCCTACCTGAACGAGGATCTGCCAGCCAGCAACGTTGTGCGCTTCGTGGATAGAACAGGAAAGCCGATCAGCGGCGCTGCCGTTGAAGTCCACCAGGCCCGTGGCGCCAAGGATCAGTGGTACGGCAAGACCTACGTACAACAGCCGGACATGACCTTCACCACTGACAAGAACGGCGAGGTCACGCTTCCCCGCTGCCCGTTCGGCGACAAGATCGAGCACACCTACGGCATCGCGAACAGCGTGCTGCTGTATATCGTGAACTCGAACGGCACGATCCGCACCGCGTTCCAGGAAGCCAGCGATTTCAACCTGGAGTACTGGCGCGGCCACAAGGACAAGGGCCGTTACGAGATAACACTGGACATGTAGGGCAGGAAGAGGATCCGGCACGAACGAAACAAGCACCGTCATCATTTGTTAACGGTGCTTGTTTCGTTCGTGCCTTGGCTTTGGGGCGGATCAGATCCTGCTCGCCGTTCAAGTCGGAAGAGTGGCGGCTATCCAGATGCGCTTGCATCGGCTGAAGCCCGCGCAACAAATCTGGCACAACTCCCCATGCTCGCTACCGCTGGTGCATTCTGCGCATTTCTGTTATAATTGCCATAATTGCCGTGACCGTTTGGTTTGCGAGAGCGGTGTACCAATGGTCCTTCCATGGACCGCTACGTGAGGACGCCGCTATCGTGCCGAAGTGGAGGCGTACCGTGCACTACCGAGGTCTCGTCGGCATCGGCTTGGTGGTCATCGCCGCACAATCCGTGGCGATATCCAGGTCCGGGGCCGTTTCGCAGCCGATCCCGCCGCAACATGTGGCCCGCATCGATGAAAATGTGTTGCGCATCGTTCGCGCCACCGCCGGCGTGCCCCCGCCATTCCTCGACGATTCCCTCGCGCTCGTTCAACATGACAGTCGCCGGGGGCTGTTCGTGACGGTTTACTCCACGGATGTGCCGGCCTCAATCAGGGCCCTCGCATCGCCGGATGTCACCATCGCTTACGCCGACAGCCGGTACGGCTTCGTGGAGGCATGGGTGCCGGCCCGCATCGTGGAACCGCTGGCAGCGCGGCCCGAGACGCGTCGCATCGATCCCGTCATCGCTCCGCAGGTCGCCGCGTGCGCCGCGCTTCCGGGCCAGGGGGCCGTCTCGGGTGAGGCCGACTGCATCCTGCGCGCCCGTGACGCCCGCGACGTGTCGGGTCTGGACGGCTCAGGCGTCTCTGTCGGCGTCATATCCGACGGGGTGGACGGCATGGCGACCTCCATCGCGACAGGCGACCTGCCGGCCGACACCCGGGTTATCGATTCCGGCCCGGCAGACAGGCGCGAGGGCCGGGCGATGATGGAAATCGTTCATGACATGGCTCCCGGCGCCCATCTGGCGTTCAGTTCCGGGTATCCCTCTGCCGGGAAGCTCCTCGCCTCCGCGCAGGCTCTCGTTGCGGAGGGGTGCGACATCATTGTTGACGACGTCGGTGTGCCGAGCGAACCGTTCTTCGAGGACGGGCCGGTCGCAAAGGCTGTGGGCGATATTGTGGCTGGCGGCGTCACCTACCTCACCAGCGCGGGCAACAGCGCCATGACCCATTACGCCGGCGACTACCTGGACGGAGGAGGGGTTACTCTGAACCCCGGAGGGGCCCCGCCGGACCGCGTCACCCTGCTGCACGCTCACACTTTCTCCACGGACGGGGCCGGCGCCGCGGTCAACTCCCTACCCGTCCTCGTGCAAGCGAGACAGAGTGCAACCGTCGTCCTCCAATGGGCTGATCCCTGGTTGAATGCGGCAGATGACTATGATCTATACGTCGTTGGCCAGTCCGATGGGGTTCACACAACCGTCCGGCGCAGCACCAACATCCAGAATGGGGCGGGCTGCAATGCCACGGAGTGGGTCAAAGCGCCCAATGACACCGATGCCGCCCGCTGGTTCTTCGTTGTGGTGAACAAGAAGACCGGAATGGCTCGCTCGTTACGGATCATCATCAATGGCAGCGCGTCGCTTCAGTCATCCGTCGCCCAGGGGTCCGTCTACGGCCACGCATGCGTCCCGAGTGTCATAACGGTCGGCGCCATCTCCGCCAACGCGCCGCCTTATCTCACCGCGGAGCCGTTCAGTTCACAGGGCCCGGCGGACATCCGATTCCCGGTCGCCATTCTGCGGCCGAAGCCGGATGTATGCGGCATGGACGGCGTTACGACCTCCGTGACAGGGTTCTCGCCATTCTACGGTACATCCGCCGCGGCTCCGTCCGTCGCCGCGGTGGCCGCACTGATGAAACAGCAATTACCCGCGATGACGCCGGCGCAGGTTCAAGCCGCACTTGCGGCAACGGCAATAGATGCGGCACCGCCCGGAACGGATCCCGTCACCGGCGCGGGGCGGGTAGACGCGTTAAATGCTGTCTTGTACGCTCAGTCGAGCCCTTCGGTCACGCCGGACTCCATCACGTTCCAGGGTACCGAGGGCGGCGCGTTTCCCGCGCCGGTGCTGATCACTCTGCACGGCACGTTCGCAACAAGCGCGGTCTCCACACCGTGGACCGCCTTCGCAGATGTCCCGTGGCTCCACATCGTTAAGCCGTCCGGTGTTCTCCACGCAACAGACACATTCGTCGTATGGGCGGACACTACCGGCATCGTTTCGCCGGGCGCCTCCGGACACGTTCTGATAGGCTTCCAGAACGCCAGGCCGCCGATCCTGCAGGTGAACGTGCAGCTGAACCTCGCTCCTCCGGCGAACGCCTACGTCGTCACTTCCACGAAGCACGATACAGCCCACCCGGACTGGGTGACCCTTACGGACGCAGTGACTTACGCGAACAGCCACCCCGGCACTGTGATTCGGTTCAATATCCCCATATCGGACCCCAACTTCTCCGGCGGCGTGGCACACCTGCAGGACGCCGGGTACCTGGCTTTGTCCGGCGGCTACACGGTGATAGACGGCAACTCGGAGACCGTGTTTGTCCACGACACCAACCCCGCCGGGCCGGAAATCCAGACGTCGGCGCCGCTGTGGATCACGTCAGCCAACAACGCCGTGCGAGGTCTGGCGATCTGCAATGTGCCCCCGTCCACCGACCCCAACTACGTCAACCCCGCGGTGATGATCGAAGGCGCCGCCGCCGCGCACAATACCGTCTCGGGCTGCTACATCGGACTCGATGCAACCGGGACGACCGCCGCACCCAACGACAATGGCATCTACATCGCGAACGGAGCGGCCTACAACGTGATCGGCGGGTCCACGACGGCCGAGCGCAACGTCATCTCGGCGAACGGGGACGATATCTACCTGCTCATCGGAGCGCACGACAATATCATCGCCGGCAACTGGATCGGCCTCGACGGCACCGGGACGCGCGCGGCGCCTCGCGCACCGACGCAGGCATCTCACCGGGGCCTCCTCCTCTGGGATGCTCACACCGGAAGCGGCTCCAGCAACAACGTTATCGGCGGGTCCAAACCAGGAGAGGGCAACGTCATCTCGGGGCACGACTGGGATGGCATCGGTATCATGGCGGCCACGAGCACGGGGAACAGGGTCATCGGCAACCGGATCGGCACCGACTCCACGGGCACGATCGCTATCCCCAATGCCATTCTAGGCGTGGGAATCTGGTCGTCCGCCTCAAACAATGACATCGGCGGCGCGGCGCCCGGGGAGGCGAACGTCATATCCGGCAACGGCACCGCGGGTGTCCGGATCTGGTCCGCCGGCGCCACGGGGAATCGGGTATTGGGCAATCTCGTGGGCGTGGCGGCGGATGGGCTGACTGCCCTACCCAACGGCATGGCGCCCAGCAGCCTTATCGGCGGGGCCGCCACCGCGGGCGGCGTGGTGCTCGACCAGGGTTGTCACGACAATTTCGTCGGTGGATTACAGAGCGAATCCGGAAAAAGGAACGTCGTCGCCGGGAACGCTGTCTGCGGCCTCCACATCAAGGCAGGCGCCACACACAATTTCGTGCTTGGCAATTCGATAGGCTGCGCCGATGCCGCCGGCATGGTGTCCGCGCCAAACCACGGGCCCGGCGTGTTCATAGATGGCACATCGCTGAGGAATGTGGTCGGCGGCCTCGATCCGTTCAATGGAACGTATCTCAGCGGAGGCAATCAGATCGCGTTCAATACGGGCGCGGGCGTTGCGATGGCGAGAGACTCATCGCTAACAAACACCGTCAGTCGCAACGGTATCCACGACAACGGCGGCCTGGGAATCGATCTCGGCAATGACGGCCGGCCGGCGACGCCGGTTGACGGGTTCTACAACGCACCCATCCTCTCTACGGCGTACCGTTACGACGGTTTCACGCTGGTGTCCGGCACGTTTGATCCTGGCACGGAGGCTGCGGCGCTTGAATTCTTCACCAGCCCCACCGCGGACCCCAGCGGCTACGGGGAAGGCAAGCGCTTCCTTCTCAGCATCATGGTGGCCTCCGCGGGAGCGTTCACCTTCGATCTGCCGGGGTTCGACGCAGGGACCGTCGTTACCGCAGTCGCCGTGCGGCGGCAAAACGGAGTGCTCACAGACACATCCGAGTTTTCAAACGCAGTGGCCGTTCAGGACCCGCCGCCTGCCTCGGACCATCCTCCGGTGGTGACGCTGAGTCAGCCGAACGGGGGCGAGGTGCTGGCTGGCGGCTCGACGTACCCCATCCTGTGGACAGTTGAATATCTCGGCGGGCTGCAACCGCAGCACATCGAGTACTCCCTGGACAGCGGCGCGTCGTGGGCGGACGCCGCCCTTGAAGTTGATCCGGCGGCCCGAGCCTACACGTGGGAGGTGCCGCGCGTCCAGACGGGTCAGGGACGGGTGCGGGTCACCTCCACCGACTGGGAGGGACGCATCGGTTCGGCGACCAGCGCGGCCGATTTAACCATCAATACGCTTTTGCCGTGGACTATTGGTGACGCCGCAACCGCGCTGCGCATCGCCGGAGGCATCGTCAGTGCTTCTCTCAACGACTCCGCACGCCTGGACGTTGTGACGGCGGGGCCGTCGGCCGGCCGCATCGATCTTCAGGACGCCGTGGGGATTGCGAGAAAAGCAACCGGGCTGGACCAGTAGACACTATTCGGAGGGGGCAACCCATGGCTCGACAAAACAGGTGCGGGATGGCGGCGGCGGCTTTGGCGGCGTTCAGCCTGGCGATTTCCGGAACCAAGGCGGAGTACACAATCAGGCCCCTTTCCCCGGACGGTGCGCGAACCTGGGCGCACGGCGTCAATTCACTCGGCCACGTCGCCGGCGAGTGGGACACACCGGGGATGACCGCGGCGTTCTGGGGCGACTCCGGCTTGCGGAGCCTGGGATACCTGTATCGCCCGATCCAGTATTGCTACGTGAACAACGCGATCAGCCTGAATGATGAGGATCAGGTGGTGGGTTACCAGACGTTCCGGCCATGTCTGAGCTCCACCGAGAACGACACGCGCGCTTTCTATTGGGCGTTGTCCACGTCGAGCATGGTGGAGATTGCTCCAACCTCCGACTTCAAGAACACCAATGTATCAAAGATCAACAACACCGGTATCGTTGTCGGGACAATGAGCATCCCCACCGGAACAGGGCCAAGCCAGCGCGCATTCCGCTGGACCTCAGCCGGCGGAATGACGCTGATTGGAACGCTGGGCGGCGCCACCAGCACGGCGGTTTCCATCAACCAGGCGGGCTATGTTCTCGGCCAGTCGATGATCGCCGGAGACGCGGCGATGCATACGTACGTTCTGAAGCACGATGGCGTATTGACTCCGGAAGACGACTTCGGCGCGCTTCCCGCTCCAGGCGCCCTGCCGGTGGATCTCAATGATAGCGGCCAAGTACTGTTCAAGGCCTCCGTGGACATCGGCGGCGGAAACTACTACGATCGTGCCGTCGTCGCCTCCAACGGCCAGTTCACGCAACTCGGCTACCTGGTGAACTACGGCAACGTGACTCCGCTGGCAATCAACAGCAGTGGAGACGTCGTTGGCAATGCTCTTGCGCCAGGGTACCAGACCCTCGCGTTCCTCAATCATGGCAACTCATTTCGGAACCTGAACGATCTGTTGCCGCCCGGCTCGGGCTGGCAGCTGCAAACGGCCGAGGACATCAATGACGCAGGGCAGATAGTAGGCGTTGGAATTCTGAACGGTACATGGCGTGGCTACATCATGTCGCCGGTTGCGCCGGGCGATGTGAACAAGGATGGGACCGTGGACGCCGCCGATGCGGTGTTGATGCTTCAATCCGGCGCGGGACTCCTGGCCGGCGTGTCCGCGCGCCTCGGTGACGTCGCCCCGTCGCCTTCCGCGGACCCGCGCGGTTATGGCGATGGTGTTGTGGATATGCTGGACGCGCTCCGGGTCCTCCGTCACGTAAGCGGCCTAGAAAGCCACTGGCCATAGACGGGGATCGGCATGCGGCGGCCAGGCCGAACTGCGGTCGCCGGTGCCTGATGCTGCGGACAGAGCCCTCCCCCAGCCCCTTCCCAGCGCTGCCGACCCACCAAGGTCGAAACACGTTGTTCGCGGGGAAGGGCCGGGGTTAGGTTGTACTAGCTTCCAAACGCAGCGAGGCAGTCGGCCAGCTGTTCGCGGATGTCGATCTTCTGCGGGCAGTGCATCTCGCACTCGCCGCACAGCTCGCAGGCGTCGGCTTTGGCGCCTTTCACCCACTCGGTGCCGATGGCGTCGTAGTGGCGCTGGGCGAAGTCCTTCAGACCGTAGATCCTCAGGTAGTTCATCGCCTGGAACGCGCGGCTGATGTTGACCTCGTGCGGGCAGTGCGGCAGGCAGTAATTGCAGCCCGTGCAATAGAGATCGGCGAGACGCTTGTTCTCTTCCATCGCGGCGTTGATGCCCGCCACTTCGTCGGCGCTGAGCGGCGCCACGTTGGATGCCGTCGCGGCGTTCTGCTCCAGCATCTCAAGCGTGGACATGCCTGAGATCGCGCAATCCACGTTCGGGTTGGCGAAGACGAAGCGCAACGCCAGTTCCGCGCTGCTCGCGACCTTGACGCCGGCCTTCTCGGCGACTTCCAGCGGGAGCCCCGCCACGCGGCCGCCGCCAACGGGGCCCATCACCACCACGCCCAGCCCGCGGGCCTTTGCCCGCGCCATCGCTTCCTCGTTGCCGCGATCAAGGATGTTGTACTGGCAGAGCACGGTCTCAAAAATACCCACGTCGATGATCTTGTCCATCACCTCGGGCTTATCGTGGAATGAGAACGAGATGTGGCGGATAAGGCCCTCTTCCTTGGCCTTCGCCATGCCTTTGATGGCGTCGTCGTAGAATTTGTGCTCGAAGACGCCGGCGCCGATCCCGTGGAAATGGTAGAAATCGATGTAGTCGGTATCGAGTTTGGTGAGCTGCTCTTCCAGTTGTTCGCGGTAGGGCTTGTCGAACGGGTACTTGGTGGAAAGGATCACCTTGTCGCGAACGCCCTTGAGCGCCTTGCCAACTGTGTACTCGCTGAGGTGATCACAATAGAAATACGCTGTATCCCAGTAGTTGACGCCCAGTTCCAGCGAGCGGTGCAGCATCGGGATGGCGGCGTCCTCGTCGATCACCTTCTTGCCGTTCACCTCGATCATGGGGAGGCGCATCGTGCCGAAGCCGAGGCGCGAGATGGAAACGCCGGTGTTTCCAAAAGGTCTGTATTCCAAAATCACTCCTGTCCATTTCACAGTTTATCCGCAGACAGCGGGGCCGAACACGTTGAATCTGCGTTCAGCCGCGCCATCTGCGGATATGATTTACGCGTTTACTTCACGCGTTTCAGTATAGCCGTCACGTCGTCCATATTGATGCCCCTATACTTCCCGGCCACGATGTCGCCTCGCTGCACCTGCTCGGCCGTTCCAACCGCCAGCCCCGCGGCGATGCGCAGCGCCAGCAACGCGTCTGCGGCGTTCACCACGCCGTTTCCGTCAACATCTCCCACCGGCGGAATCGCGATGAGCGGCACACGGACCACACGGCGGTTGCCGGCATCCGCGATCAGCAACTCGCCGGTCTGCGACATGGTCACACCTTGTGGCGATTTCAACGGCGAGCCGTCGGATGCGCCGGTGATTTCGGCCTTCAGGCTCCCGTCAGGCTGCAAAATGGAGACCTTGTTGGCTGTCGGCTGAGACACGGCCAGCGTGCCGTCGCCGACCTGCACGATGTACGCCGGTCCCGTGATCGACGCAAACGTTCCGATCCTGACGCCTGACGCGTCGAAGCGAACGATCCGGTTCGCGGCTCGGTCGGTCGTCAGGTATGTGTTATCCGGAAGCTGGATTGTCTTCACAGGACCGGACAGGTCGGCGGAGCCGAATTCCAGAATCGTGCCGTACCCGTAGCCGTCGGTAATGTCCACCCGGTGGTTGCCGGAATCCGTCACGATGAGATTGCCGGCATTGTTCGGCGCCACGCCCTCCGGCATCAACCACTGGCCGGGGTTAGGACCATTGACGCGAAACACGCCGCTCCAGCGGTTCGCCCCGTCCGGAGATAGCACGAAGATGGCGGCGGACGGTGTGTCCACGTAGCTGGCCGGGTTGCCGACGTAGGCGACGTTACCGTTCGCCGTCATCGTCACGTCGACGGCCGCCACGTGGTTGTGAACGCTGCCGAAGGTCTCGATCGGGCTGAAATCCGGGCGAAGCCACACCGGTTGCTCGCGCGGGTAGTCCGCCACCAGCACCGTTCCGTCCGGCTCCTCCGCGATGCCGCGCATGTCGGCATAGGAATAGACCCCGACCTCATTACCGAAAGCGCTTTCAGACGCGCCAACCAGCGCCGTCACCGCGTAACGCACCATCTGACGCTCTGAAACGAAGTCGACGAAGCTCGTCGCGGTCGGTGGAAGCGGAGTCGTTGTTACGCTCCGCCACAGGTACTCCTGTTCGTCCGCACGGTACACGCGGTACCCCGTTACGCCGGCGGCCGGCGAGGCGCTCCAGGTAAGGTGGACCGAAGTGCTGCTCGTCAGGCCGGCCGCAAGGCCCGATGGCGGCGCGGGTGAACCGGTGGTAGGGAAATGCGTCTGGAGGGTAAACGTTCCGAGCGCCGTCCCCTGGGAGGCCCAGGCGCGAACGAAATCTGTGGTGTCCAGATTGAAGAACTCGCGCTTCGCCCCCGAGACGACGCGGAAGAACAGGACGTTATGGTTGCCAACCACGTCGATGTAACCGGTACGAGCGTCAAACGGGCTGTTGTTCTCCGTGTAGATAACGCTTGCGCCCGGCTTGTATTCGTTCGTGTGAACGGTGTTGACAGGGAAATTGGGCAGGCTGAAATACCCGTTTGCGTCGGTCGTTCCCTGCGCGATGGGCGTATCATATGCCGGCTTCGCCTGGTACACGTTGACGGCGGCATTCGGAACCGGCAGGCCGGCGTTATCCAGAACGAGTATCCGGTTGTCTGCTGGCTCCAGATACTGGAAATCGCCGTACCAGCCGCGCCGCCTTCCCAACTGAGTGTTCAGTCCAATCGCGTCGTACTCGCTGAAAATGGTATCTCCGTGGCCGCGCATCATCCCCTGCTGGTGCGCGATCCGCCCCAACCCGCACGGATAGCCGTCCACGTCCTTGATGTAGTTCTCGGACGGGATCATGTCCATGTTGTAGATGTCCATCAGCCCGAGCTGGTGACCCCATTCGTGGATCAGTCCCCAGTCCTTGATCTGAGCGTTGGCCGCGGGGTAGGTGTCAAACGGCCAGCCACTGTCGAAACCGTTCACAGCCCGGAAGGCGCCGGCGCTGTTGTTCGTCTCGGTATCGTCCAGAATGAGGAGTTCATCGATGCGGATATGCTCGAGGATGCCCTGTGGCGAGGCGGGCCAGATGGATTTCGCGAACTTGTCGTGCATCAGGTCCACGTGGTACTGAAGCCAGTCCTCGAAGGAATAGGATCCTGCTCCCGCGGGATAGCCCGCGAGTCCGGAATCCGTGAAGTTCTGAGTACCGCGGAACCCGTTATACCCGGTTGGTGCCGGCGTGCCTCCGGGGATGTTTGACACCCCCTTCTTCACCGTGATGAAGAAGCCCATCGCGTCGGTCCAGTCCTCGCGCGCATTGTTGCGCGTGCTGATTTCCGCCGGCGTGGACGGGTCCGGCGTGACTTCGAATCTCACCTTATGCTGGCCGTCCTGCCAAGCCCACTGCGTGGTGAAATTCTTGAAAGAGCCCGCCCGAAGCCCCACGGTCTTGAACGTATAGCCGTTGGGATTCCCGTTGAACCCCTTCAAAGTGTACGTCTGTCCCGTCACCGTCGCCATGGCGTCGGGGCCGAGACCTGTATCCTCGCGTCCGTTGGCGATCACATTGCCGTCGATCTTGAACGCCCAGTTGTACGGCGCGGATGCCAATCCGCCGTGATTCACCACGTGCGCCGTGAAGGTTACGATATCGCCCGGCGCGTGATAGTGCTTGATCGCCTGGGCCGTGGCGATGTCCACCACGTTGTTTGTATTCGGGTCCACCGGCCGGCCGTAGCCAAGATCGTAGTTGGGATAATAGGAGAACTCGCGCGGAGTGATGGAGATGTACGTCACATCGAGGTCCGGCATGGGCGGCGGGCCGCCGGGCGCCACGGCGAAAGCCGGCGCCCATAAAAGGGCGACGAGCAACACAAAACCTGATTTGCCTAGCATGTTGATTCCCTCACGGTCGTTGGATTGCGTTCCCTAGCGGCTTTCGGGATACGCGTTGAGATCGACCAGGTATTTCCACCAGTTGGCCAATTTTCCGTCCGGACCATAGCCCGGAACGTGCGGCATGTGCGCGAACATCCAGATGAGATAATTCCTCTGGTAGTCCGGGCTTCCGTCGCTGCCCTTCCGCGGCCCGGCCCAGGTGTCGCAATTGACCTGCCAGCGGGGGGCGCCGGGGCTGGGGTAGTTCGGATAGTTGAGCCAGTCGTCGGCATCACTGGAGACGAAATGCGTGTTGGCGTAGTCGTATCCGCTTGTCCCGTTGACCGGGAAGTGGCAGTTGCCGACGGAGCCCTGACCCGGGTACAACAGATCGTAGCGGGCGAACTTGCCGTAAGTGGTTTTGTCCGTTTCGGAGCCGTACCAGTACCCGCCGTACACCTTGTTCCCGAGGATGCTTTCGAGGCGGTGCCCCCAGTCGTGAATCATTACGTCCGTGCCGCGTTCGTAATTGAAGAAAGTCATCACAAAAAGCCGGCTTCCGTTCGTGCCGTACGGCGGGCTCGAGTTGCACCAGTAAGCGTTTGGCCCGGCCATTGTGGTTTCCCACATCGCAAACCCGGGGACGGCCTGCACGAAGACCTCGTCCACATCGCCGCAGTCAACGCGGCGAACGAGGTCGAACTCCTTTATGATCGCATTCTCGTCGCAGTGGCCGTCCGGCCAGGCGTTCGCTCTCCACGCAGCAAGGTAAGTGGTGTCCGTGAAACGGAAGCCGCTGGGGTATGCCGCGGTTGGGAGGAACACGGGATACTCATCGACCTCGATTTGTGGCAGCAAGTAAAGGCGCGCGAAACCGTGGCTGGACAACTGCATATCGGAGACGTGTCCGGCCGTGTTGACATATGGGTCATTCCAACCCGAGACGGTCCGGAGCGGCACGCCCGCGTAGACGATGTTATTGAAGGTGTACGCCTGTTCGATGTACGGTTGATAGTTGATGACCAGCACGCGCAGAGGCTTGACTTCCGTGCCAAGGTCGGCCAGCAGCTGCAGGGCGTCGCGCATGTCGATATCGTTGTCCGTGTTCACGGCGTTCCATCGATAGAACGCGTTGGGATCGGACGGCGCCGTCTGGAGCCCCGCCGAAATGCGGAGTGCGGTAACCGCATCGTCCGCGGTGGTCGGTTGCGGTCCGTACGCCGCCGCCTCATAGATGGAAACCGGCGTCGCATCGAGCGTCTTCGTGATCACGATGGCCAGCGTGGTGACGCCATAGACAGGCGCCAGCTTAATGGCGGTTACGTGGCGATCTGAAGTACCCGCCGCAAGGTAACCGCCGCTCTCGTTGGCGGCCCCGGCCGCCTCGCCCTGCGAGTAATAGGTCCGTGTGTCCGCGTGCGGGGATGTGCCATTCGAGTATGTGATGTTGCTCGTCATCTCGAGATGCCAGCCCGCCGGGAAATTCTTCCAGTGAATATCCACTTCGTTGACAGTTGCGTTGTCCAGTGTGAACGTGATCCGGCTCGGAGATGCGGGCGTGATTTCCGCACCCAGACGGCTGGTCCATAATGTGTCAAGCCGGTCGTCGGTGAGCGATACGTCGTTGCCGCTGACACCCGGTGGCGAGAACGCGGGCGCCGCACCGGCGAGGATGTCCGCCCCGCTGGAAAACAGAGTAAAGTCCGCGGTCAGAGGAGGTGTATTGTCATCCAGCCAGCGGGGGCCGCTCACGGTGCTGCCATCTTTGCATGCTCCGACGACCGCGGTTCCCAAAGGCGCCGGCAGTGCGTAGCGGCCGTTTGCGTCGGTCATCACGTACGGGCCGTTATCGAGGAATCCCCCGACCGCGGCGCCGGCCACCGGGTTGCCGTTGCGGTCTGAAACCACGCCCGTGATGGGCGGCGCCGGGACGGCGTAGATTTCCGCGATGGCCGCGGTCGTCTGACCGGCCGCATACGCGTCGATTTTCACGGTAAGGTATCGGCTATAGACCGGCGTGCCGGGCACCACGATCGTCGCGAGCACCCCCGCCTCGCCGGGCACCGCTGCGCCATGGCCCTTGGCGCAGACGTACACGTCGCGCAAGCCGCTCCCCCCGCCGGAATCGGACGCTTGAATCCGATAACCCAGCGGAACGGTGTCTCTCCATACGATGACCGCCTCGGCGAGATATGTCGGGGCGCCAAGGTCGAGCGTAATGTACTGTTGATCGATGCTCTTCGCCGGATCGGTCACCCATGCGGTTGAGAAATCATTGTCCACCACGGCCGGCGCTGGCCCGACCGAATCCGCCGCATGTTGCGCGGCGTTAAGCAACGGCGCGGGATTACCGACGGACAGGGCCTGCACATCGTCCTGCCCGGTCGCCACGACCGCCGCTCGAAGGGGCTTCGGCAGGGTGATCAGGGTGATCGTGCCGGCCCCGTTGGTTTGCACCTGAACCGCGGCCATGTTCTGGATCTTGTCGGCGAAGGCGGAGAGGGAGTAACGGCCATATGGATCGGCCGCCGCGTACACGTCGGCGTCGGCCAGGGCGCTGGAAGGGTTCGCGGACGTGGTGGCTTTGGCGCCCACGATGGCTCCTGCGGCGCCTACGCCGCGAGAGGTGGTGACATAGCCCGTAATCTTCTGAGAAGGTGGCGCCGCGGACGCCGCGACCGCACCGAACAGCGCCAGTACTGCAATCGTTGTACGCATTCTGCCTCCCCCAATCGAACAGATTGATCCATGCAAGTTTGTCCCAAGAGGCCGGGTCGGGACAATCACTGAATCCGCAATACTGGAGCGCATCGGTTTATCGTGAATCCGCCGCGGCACTATACTGCCTGTGACCGCCCCTGTCTGCGAAGGAGAACAGAATGAACCTCGCCGGTACCGCCGCGATGATAGCGGCAATGACCTTGTGCGTCCCTGCCCTCGCCGCACTGCCCAAAGACACCTCCGTTTGGCCGAACTCCAGGAGCAGCGCCAACTCAGATGAGTGGCTCATCAAGAACCACGACAGGATTCAGCTCCTCAAGCCGCGCGTGCTGGTCCTCAACTTCAGCAACAACCGCACGCCCGAACAGGCCAAGGCTATTGTCAACAAACTCATCGCCGCGCTTGCGGAATCGTCCCGCTACCACGGCTACGCGAATCCCAGCGCTCCCGTGACCCTCCAGTACGAAATCGCCAAATTCGTGGATCTTGCGGACCGCCCGGCAGACCCGCGTCCACAGGGTGAGCGCCTCGACGGCAACAGCACGAAATACCCCCGCGTTCCGAACTGGAAAGAGGGCATCAACTTCCAATATTCGGACCTGTTTGGCCCCACCTTCGCCAAATACTACGGCTACAAGGATGCGAAGACCGGCAAGTATCTGACGCTCAGCCAATTGGTGAACAAGGGCCTCGTCAACGAAGTCTGGTTCACCGCTATCCAGGGCAATTTCGGTTCGCCGTTCGAGAGCATCGAGGTGAAACAGGCGTACGACGCGAATCTGAAGAAAATACCCAACAAATGGGTGCAGGCCGGCAACGGCGGCAGTGAGGGACAGCCGTGGATAGGCCGCAGCCTCCGCATCGGCTTTATCAACAGCGACCGCGGTGTTGGCTGTTTCACGGAAAGCCTCAGCCACTCGTTCGAAGGCATGGCAAATTCCAATTCCATCCCTTACTTCGCGAAATACTTCAACGAGTATGCCGGTTTTGACCTCGACAAACGATGGGGCTTTGCTCCCGGTGACACCCGCCTGTACGGTCACGGCGATACCGGTGTCGACTACCCCGATCCGACCACGATGGTCGTGACCACCGGCGGCGAGCGCAAGACGATAAAGAACTACTACGCCATCGGCGGCAACGTGCACTACAACCCCTCGGGACGGCACGACTATGATCTGGACAACCCCGAAAAGGTTATGTCCACCATCGAGCACTATCGCCTTCACGACGGACCAGACGGCCAGGACAAAAAGGACCTCTGGGATGTGAGCCGCTTCAAGCGCTACAACACCATCGCGGACGACTGCATGGGCCCATGGCTGGTCTACTGGCGGCAAAACATGCCCGGCCCGAACAGCCCCGCGAAGGACGATAACGGAAAGCCGATGAAATCCTGGTGGCCATTCCTGTTCTATTAAAGGGCGGAGAGAGCAGGGCTGAGGGCTGAGAAGCCGCACCGAGGTATTTGTCCGGGTCCCTGCCCGGCCCTCAGCCCCTGGCCCTCAGCCCTGAGCGAACCTTATGCCTGTCCATTACGAACTCCACCGCCACCTGGGCGGGGCCGTGGTGCCCCGCGTGTTCTGGCGCTACCTCGTGCGCCACGACCACCCGCTTGCGCGCCGATTCCCCCAGTATGAGGACTTCGAAGACTTCGTCACCCGCCCGCGCCGGAGTCTGACCGAATACCTGGAACTGCATGCGATGGTCGAGGGCGTTCAGCGGCTGGAGATGCTCCCCTACTTCGTCAGTAAACTGGTGCGCGGCGCCTACGTGTTCGAAAACATCGAATACCTCGAAATCCGGCACTGCCCGTTTTACCGGACCGACGTCGCTCTCGACGACCTGGGCCGCATCGCGCAGATGGAGCAGGTGGTGGATGTGATCGCCGAGGCGGCGCACCTGGAGGACTACCCCGTCCGCATGCCGCAGATCCTGTGCATGCACAGCCGCCTTCCCTACGAGGTGAACGCCGCGACCCTGGACCTGGCCATGCGCCGCCGCGATGTTGTCTGCGGCATCGACCTGGCGGGGCCGGACACGCAGTACGGCCCGCGAATGGACGAATGGATCGCGCTGTTCAGGCGTGCTCGCGAGGCGGGCGTCCACACCACGGGCCACCTGTTCGAAACGGTGAACGGGTGTCATCCGGAACTGCTTCCGTATCTGGAGCGCATTGGCCACGGCATCCAGATACCGCTGCTCTATCCGGAACTGCTGCCGTCGCTCGCCGAACGCGGCCAGTGCCTGGAGGTCTGCCCCACCACCTACCTCAAGACCGGAACGCTGACAGACATAAGCGACCTCCAGCCGGTTTTCGAGCGCTGCGGGCGCGAGGGGGTAGACATAGCGATCGCCACCGACAACGCGGGCCTGCACAACGTGCGCCTGCCATGGGAAGTGGAGAATCTGCTGACCGAGGACGTTATCGACTTTTCAACGCTGCGAAAATGCCAGAACGCCGCCCGCCGCCACGCATTCGCAGCGAACTGAGACGCCCTCGTCAGGCCGGTGTAAGCGGCGGGAACAGGCTGGCCACGGAGTACGCCGAACCGACTGCTTTCAGCAGTCGCGGTCGGATCTCCCGATACGCTCCTTCCAGCCGATCGTACCTACGATTGGTCATCAGCGTGAGCCGAAGCGAATAACCTTCCGACGACGGTGCGGCATATAAGCGAAAACGGTATCGCTGTGGCTGGAATTTGAACACGTCGTACACCGGTTCGGCAACCAGGAAAGCCGGCGACCGGCCGGATTTGCCAGGCAGCGGCAGGGTGGCTCCATCGACATACCTAACTACCAACTGCCGCTGAAGTTGATGGGTTTTCACGGCATAGCGGTACTCACGCAGATGGAACCGGGAAACACTCCCGCCATACTGCCGGGTGACAGCGCCGATCACCAGCCCGCACTTCCCGTCAGACAGCGCGACAATGCTTTCAGATAGCACATCACCCGTGCAAACGGCGGTAGCAATCACCTCCGGCTTGGAGCCCCGAATCGCAACTATGAAAACCTTCGCGTATGGCGGAACACCTGTGCTCGTTGCGGGATGATTCGGGGACGCACATACAGCCACCAAGCGTTGACCGCACACTGTCGTCGAATCCACCTCGCGCAGACTTGGATCTGCATATTCCGAAGGCAGAACGGTGGTCAGCTCTACCTGAGCTGATGGTAGCCCCGTGGGAATGCCACCTGGCATGGAATGCGGAGAAGCATATCCCATAGCGGTGAGACAGATAACGACCAAACTGAATGCTCTCTTGAGTTGGAATAGCATGTCTTGCCCCGCCGGGTTGTTTGTTGGGCCGTACTTGTCCGGAGCGCCGTGATGCGCATCACGTAAGTGATATACCCCACACAGTTTGTGGTCGCAGGGATTTATACCGGTGAATCGTGACGCTCCGAAAATGCTAGGACGCCGCCCGTCGCCACGCGTTCGCGGTGAGCTAAGGCACGGGTTCCGAGAGCGGCATCGCTACCAACCTCACGTGGCTGATTGCCTCGCGGAACACCTCGCAAACGCCATATCCTTGCCGACAGTGAACTTCAACTGCGTCGCCTGGTCTGGGACTCCTCGAACCGCCTCTCCTGAACGAGCCCCTGGAAATCCTTCGCGGACAGCCTCTTCTCGTCCTGCAGGGCCGGCTGGACGGACTTCAGCTGGAAGACGCCCTTCAGTCCGAGTCGGTAGATGCGCTCGACAAGCACGTGTCTGTCGAACGCCCGCGTGGGATGCCACCCGTGTTTCATCAGGCGGGCGATCTCCCACAGCTCGCGGATCTCTGGCACCCCTTTGGACAGCCGGAATCTGGGTTCGCCGCGGTTCATGTTGAAATACAGGGTCTTGGCGGGTCCGGTGCGCGGGATCGCGAGGACCCAGACCCCGGCGGTGCTTGCGCCACCCATATCCAGAGCGGCATACAACGTGCCCTTCGCGTCTCGGTAGACCTGCAAGCGTTGGATTACCCCTACCAACGGTCCAGACCACCGATGTGCCCGGACAAGCGTGTCGCATTCCCCGTTGGGACAATCTCCTTTTCGGAGTTCGTATGCGTCAAGGGTGGCGGTCCCTTGCTCGAGATGGTGGGGCAGCGTGGCAACCAGCATCCAGTCCGCCGCGCCCCCCGGACCCTTCCCGTACCAGACGAACCTCGATATACGTGGGACCATTCCCAGGTCGCTGGCAGCGGGCCGATCCCGCGAGGGAACCGCAGGAAACACGGGTGTGTGACCGAAGAGCAGACACGCCGTCGAGATCAAGACCATCGGATAGTTCACTCGATATATCCTTGTACGTTCAGTGGTCGGCGCAAGCGCGGTGGCCCCGTGGCACGTGGCGAAAAACGCTTGAGGCCAAACAGCGAGTAAACGGTTCACCGGTTGGCATTCCTACCTCGAGCAGCTTGCTCTGCCCGCTCGCGCCGTACTCGCTGGGACTGATAGGCGTCGTCTTCGGCTATGCCTTGCAGGCATTTGCGGGCAGCCGCCGCCAGCGGGCCGCCAGCGCGCGCAATGCGAGGATAGATGCGCCGTGCCTGTTCCCTCCCTTTCGGATTTGCGTCGAAGCCGCACAGACCAAAGGTAATCAGTCCTTGTAGACTCCTGCTGTCGTGCGCGGCCACTCGCAGCATCGCTTCTGGATACTCGCCCGCCAACGTGGAGAGGGCTTGGGTAATGGTCATCTGCCCTTCTCCGTCACCGCCCGCCGGGTAAGCGTAGATGACCGCCAGGATGCGGTCATCCGGGTAGCGACGGTAGACGTCGATGAGGCGATCTGGGACACTGAGAATGTTAACATAGATGAAGCTGCCGACCTCCACTCGGATGAGCAGCTGCACTTCCCATTCCTGTGGCTGCCGTGGCGGACGATTGTCTGGCACCGCATCGTTCATGCGCCTGCAGTTCAGGATTGTGTCGACACCTCGCATCGCGGCCACATACGCGACAGCACAGCGGGTCCGCGAGCGCGGTGTCGTCAGGTAGAGAGCGTCATCCAGGCGCCGCCGGAATGCACGGGGTGAGAGGTGGCGTAAGTAAGCCTTAGATGCATTCACGTGGGCTCGTGACGCGAAGTAGTCTTGGTTATGCTCTTTCTGCATGGCCCGCACGACGCGCGGTCTGTCCAAACTCGTATACCAAGCGTAATCGCGCGCGCAGGCGGCCACGAAGCGAAGTGTTTCCGCGGTGGGTGCGGGCTTCGCCATGGCGGGCACGGCAAGGCCAATGAGGAGTATACCGACAGCAAAGAGCCGCATCATTCCCTCCTCGAGCAAGGGTCATCCCTTTCAACGCATGTACAGACTGCTTGTCACGGCTTCGATGGCGCACGGAGCCAAGCGAAGGCCAACCGCGTGCCTCGTACGAAGGCAATTCTGTTATTTCCTAACCACTGCGGAGACTCATCTGATCTACCATCAGATCGACCGCCAGAGTAGATCACTCTGCAGGATCTCCGCGCGATAACTACGATCTCGTGGGATTGCATCACAGGAACGCCTTCGACCGAGCGCAATTGGCCGTAGTAACCACGGGTGAAAGCCAAGCATCGACCGTCGGGTGAAAACGACGGCTGTAAATCAGCTTTATGGCTCGACGACCATGTGAGAGGGCGTGCGGTGCCGCCAAGCGGATTCACAGCCCAGAGTCTTCCGTCCGCCCGTGACACCACGATCTCACGGCCATCGGGAGCCCACACTGGGTCCTCCAGATCGCCGCTTGCCCTCGGTCCCCCGTCGAAGACGACACGAGGTTTTGGGTTCTTAGTTCTGACCACTAGTAACCGGTTAGCGCGAACAAAGGCCAGCGCTTTCCCGTCGGGCGACCAGCAGCCCATTCGGCCATAAGCAACCCACCGTGACCTGGTTGAGCCGACGTTGCCAATCCAAATTGAGGAATGTGCGTCGGGAGGTTGGCTTGTAGGCTTGTCAAAGAGAAACGAAGTGCTGTCCGGGCTCCACCTAAGGTTGTGACCGTTTGGGGCCAGCAACCTCGGTTGTTCTACATGATCCTGGCGAGGCTCAACCCGACTCACTGGTAGAGAGTATGTTCCCGATGTCACAGCGGGACCGTAACCTTCGAAAGCCAGTCGTTTGCCATCGGGCGAGACTGCGATACGGGTTAGGGCGGAAAGCGAACCGAAGGCAACACTGCTGTCGCTAACTTGCCCTCTCGTCACGCATATCACCGCGATAATAAGCACCAAAGTGGTTACGATATTTCTCATTTCGAGTCGCCTTCCGGAGTGCACGACTTCTGCACCGTCAAGCACACCCAACAGGTCAAGTGCTCGCATCCTGCCGCATTGTGGGACGAACCCGTATTCTCGAGTCTGCAGTCGCCATATCCCGGCACGTTAGTGGTTGGACGCCTGGGAATAGTCGGGTCACCCCATCTGCCGCCAAACGTTGCGAAAATGCCAGGAAGCCGCCCGCCGCCACGCGTTCGCGGCGAACGATTAGGATTTGGCGGCGCGATCTTGTTTCGCAATCATCTCATCCCAGCGCGCCATGTCCGTCAGGCAAAGCGTCGCGGCCGACGCAATGGAACCGCCAGAGCGTGAGATTGCATGAAGGTGGCGCCGCGCCTTCTCCCGGAGAGGGGCCTGTAAGTACCCGGACAGGCCTCCCCGAAGCCAACCGAAGTCGTGTTGTTTGCGGCACGCGAATCGGAGCACGGCGGTTGTATGATCAGCGGCAAGGCGACCAATGGCTTGGCTGAGGCACATGGCTCCCTCGCCATCGGGAGACGGCCTGTCAAAGATAAATCGCAGGATACGCTCATCTGGATGTCGGTCGTATACGTTTGCCAGGTATGAGGGCATGCAAACCTCATTGGGAGTCAGATAAGCTCCGTTGAGCACTTTGTCCACCAGAGTGCGTTCCCAGAGCTGTAGCTTGTTTCGACGCTTCCACACATCGCGCTCGCCGGGCTGGGGGTAGACGTCTTGCAAGCGTGCGCAGTTCCGCATCACGTCCTGGCCCCGCATGGCGGCGGCATAGGCCACGCAGTAACGTGGAGTCCCACGCGGTGTCGTCAAGTATAACGCATCGGCGAGGTGACGCTTGAAAGCCCGGTGGGACAGATGTTCGAGGTAACTGCGCGACTCTCGGGCCTCTCGTCTCTGCCGAAGGAAAGCGATCTGGCTCTTGCCGTCCATGTGAGACAGCTCACGACGAGCCTCGCCCGGCCGGTAATAATCATCAGGCCAAGTGAAATAGCGGATGCACGCCGCAATGAACTTCAGAGTGGCGGCATCGGGCTCCGGCTTGGCAATCGCCGAACCGCAAACGCAGCCAAGCGCGGCGAGGATTGCCGACAGAGAACACAAGCGCATGGCAACCTCCTGAAATGGGCTCAGCGGGGTTAACGCACCGCTAGTCCGCTTGTCACTAGCGACAGCGGTCCTCCTACTTAGCAGGCGCGCCCAGTTTGCCGGCGATGCGCGTTGCTTCATGGATCGCCTGCGCGAGCACCGAGCGCAGTTTACCGTCCTCGAGCTTGAGAACGCCGCCAATGGTGCAGCCCGCGGGCGTTGTGACGTCGTCGCGGAGCGAGGCCGGGTGCCGCCCGGTCGTTTGAACCATCTTCGCGGCGCCCAAAGCGGTCTGGGCCACAAGCGTCAATGCGAGCTGGCGCGGCAGGCCCTCGCTCACTCCGGCGTCCGCCATCGCCTCGATGATGAGGTACTGGTACGCCGGACCGCAACCGCTGAGCGCGGTGATGGCGTTGAAGTAGGTCTCATCGACGGGCAGGCATTTGCCGACTGCTTCGAAAATGCGTTGGGCCTTTGCCAGGTGCTCTACGTTGGCGTGCGAGCCGCCGCAGATCACGGTCATGCCTTCCCCAACGATGCACGGGGTGTTCGGCATGGCGCGCACCCAGGGGTTCTTCGCGCCGAGGCTGGTTTCCAGCGTTTCCAGGGTAACCCCGGTGAGTATGGAGATCAGCAAGGTGTCTTCGCGCAGGGAGGCACGCTTGAGATTCTCCAGCACCGATCCGATCTGGGCCGGTTTGACGCAGATGAGCACGACATCCGTCGACGGCACGCGATCGAGGTACCGCTCCTCGACGGGTATCCCGAGCGTTTCCGAGGTCCGGTTGCGCGTCGATTCGGTCTTGGCGGAGGCCCACATTTGTCCGCGGGTAAGGAGCCCGCTGGAGAGAAGGCCCTGCGCCAGGGTGATGCCCATGACTCCGGCGCCGATGATGCCCAGCGTGCGGTCCGGGCCGATCAGGGGCGGAGACGACGGTTCAGTGTTGTCGGGCATGTTCTCTCCTTGTTCAGCGCGGCGGGAATCACTTAACAAAGGTCCGCGCAAATCTCATCGTTTATCGCTTACCTAGCCATCCCACCAGCCGCGCCACGTTACGGACGTGTCGAAGAGCAGCACGTTGGTGCCAAGGCCCTGCCGGCCATCCTTTGTGTCCGTGTTGACACCGTGGGTGGTCGCATAGTTTTTGCCGTTGTTGAAGTACTTGTCGCGCACCAGCCAGCCGACGGAGCCGTTGCCCACCTGCTGGTAGTTCTGCTTATCCGTGATCTTCCGCATGTATCTTCGCGGCCCGGCGTTGATTACCTGGTAGGCATACCCGCTGGCGCGGCCGGCGTTGATCTCGTCATCGGCCTTCCAGACGTCCAGTCCCATATAGAAATAGGACTCGCTCTTCAGGTTTTCCGGCGTGGCGGAGTTCATATTGAAACGCCAGCGCTTCGGCTCGCCGTTGTTGCCGTCACAGCCGCACCGGTAGACGTCCATCGATTTGCAGTATGGGGAATGCGCCGTCGCCCAGAGCAACTGGGGCCACGGCCCGCCGGGGCTCGCGGGCGGGGGACACTTCCCGATCAGGTAGTCCCAGACGCCGCCGTCCGAGAACCACTGGGGGTAGAGAAAGCCGTCGTTGTCGTCGCCATACATAACCAGTGCATTACCGATTTGTTTCAGATTGCTCACGCACGCCGCGTTCCTGGCCCGGTTTCTCGCTTTAGCGAAAACAGGGAACAAAATGGCGGCCAGAATCGCGATGATCGCGATGACCACCAGCAGTTCGATGAGCGTGAATCCGCGCTTGTTTTTCATCGGATCCCGTCCTCCGGAGGGTTTAGGAAGCCGGCAGCCCGCCCGCCCCCCAAAGCCTTCCTCCCGGGGCTATCTGCTCTCCGGGTAACTGTTCAGATCGACGATGTATTTCCACCAGTTGGCCTGCATGCCGTCCGGCCCGATGCCCGGGATGTGTGGCATGCGCTGGAACCACCAGATGTGGTAGTTTCGATGATAGTCGCCGTAGAAGGGCGCGGCCCAGTTTTCGCGGTTGACCATCGTGCGCGTTCCGGTGAAGTTGGGGTAGTTGAGCCAGTCATCCGCGTCGCTGGACACGAGGGTGGTATTGGCGAAATCGTAATCGCTGGTGCCGTTTGGCGGGTAATGGACATTCCCGCACGACGCCCGGCCGGGCGAGTTCTTGTCATAACGGGTGAACCTGTCCCACGTGGTTCGTTCGCTGGCGGAATCCCAGCTCCCATAGACGTGGAACCCGAGGATGCTCTCCGTTCGATGGCCCCAGTCTTCCAGCATGACGTCGTTCGAGCGCTCGTAGTTGAAGAAGGTCATGATGAACAGGCGGTTTCCGTTCGTGCCGGAAACGGGGCCCGAGTTGCAGAAATACGCGCCCGGCCCGGCCATCGTTGTCTCCCACATCGCAAAGCCGGGTGGCGCCTGGACCCAGATTTCGTCGATGTCGCCGCAGTCCACCCGCCGCACGAGGTCAAACTCCTTGATGATCGCGTTCTCATCGCAATGGCCGGGTGGGAACGTCCTCGTTCGCCACGCCGTGGTGAACGACGAATCGGTGAAGCGATAGCCGTTGGTGAAAATCGGGTATTCGTCCACGGAGGCTTGGGGCAGGAGATTGATCCGGAGATAGTCGTGGCTGGCAAGCTCCATGTCCGCGCGGTGGGCCTCGGTGTTCGCATAGGGATTGAACCAGCCGAAGATCTGCCCCACCGTGCGGCTCCCTTCGGCCTCGATGACGGGCTGGTAGTTGATGACGAACACTCTCAGCGGCTTCACTTCACGGTTCAGATCCTTCACAAGCTCGACCGCATCGAGAACGTTGATCGTCGCGTCGTCATTGCGCGCGTTCCAGCGATAGAAGGCGTTGTTGTCGATGGGCGCGGCCTGGAAGCCCACCGCAATGCGCATGGCTGTGGCGACGTCGGCGACGGTGGTCGCATTGTCCGGCCTGGCGATGATCTCGTATGCGGAGACGGGAGTTGTGTCCGAAACCGCAGTCACGACGATGGAGATCGACGTGACGTCTGTAACGGCCGCGGTCTTCACCGCGATTACGTGGCGATCGGTCGTGCCGGGAGCGATGAAGCCGCCGCGTTCGTTGGCGGAAGTCCCGCCCGCCTGGTAGTACGTCCGTGTGCCGCCCGAGTTGGTCATCTCGATACGCCACGCCGCCGGATAATGTTTCCAATGGACGTCCACTTCACTGACCGTGGCGTTGTCGAGGGTGTATGTCAGGCGCAGCGGGTTTGCGTCCGAGATCGTCTCGACGGCGCCGCTTGTCCAGTTAGTGCTCAGATCGCCATCGTTGAGGCCGGCGACGCCTGTGCCCTCCGAGGCGACCGGCGAGAAGGCCGGCGTCCTGCCGGCGAGGAGGTTGGTGGTCGCGGGCAGGAGCGTGAAATTGGCGGATATGGACGGCACCCATTGCGGACCGCTCAGGTACATGCCGTCCTTATGGGCGCCGATGACACGGGTTCCGACCGGTACCGGCAGGGTGTAGCGCCCGTCCGAGTCCGTGAACACCCAGGGCAGGCCGTCGAGCGCCCGGCCGACTGCGGCGCCCTGCACCGGCGCTCCGGCCGCGTCGGTCACGCGTCCGCTTACATGTGAGGTGAAAATGACCGGTATGTCCAGCGCAATGATGCCGTTCTCCTTTACGCTGGCGGATGCCGACCCGTTGATCCCCTTTTGCGCCGCCGTGACGTTGATCGTTGAGGCTGTCGCCCCGGCCGTGACGATCAGCTTGTACTCGCCGTTGAGCCCGCTGACGCCGGAAGCCAGGACCGCATTCGACGAATCGCGGATCGTGACGGTCAGCCCGCCCACCGGTGAAGCCTTCCCGTTCGGCTGGTAGTAGGTGATGCCCTGCACGATCGCGAGCCCGCGGCCGGGGCCATCCGCTGTCTCAACAGTGCCGGGCACCGTTTCCAGCGCCTCCGCCCAGCCGCTGGGAACCGCGTACATCCAGTGAAGCTTGAGAGTCGAATAGTACGACATAATGCCCACGACCCCTGCATTGAGCGGCTGCTGGCTCTCGTTGGCGCTGGTAGCGCGATACCCTCCGGCAAACCCGAACGGGGACGGGTCCGCGCCGCCCTGCCGGGAATCCACCGGCGCCTGCCAGGCATCTCCGAGGACTGCCGTCACTCCGTCGATTTCCAGCGTAGCCGTCACCATGTACTGGAAATTGTTCGATGAAGCGACATATGGCGTCCCTGGGTCCAGGGCGCCGGGCCCCGGATGGATGCGCTGTGAAGCCCCCTCCGGAGATCCGAGGCCGACCGTGACCAGCATCTGCTGAGACCCGAAGGCGTCCACCGCGAGACCGGTTCCGGCCACGTTGCCGCCGGTGAGATAGGGGACGTTGCCGGTGTCGGTCAAAGTCTGAGTGGTGAACCTCTGGAACGCGGCGGCCTCCTCCTCACCGCCTCCCGTCCGAAGCTTGGTGTAAACGGTCCCCTCGGCCTGCGGTGTCATGGTGGAGGCGAAAGCGATGGGATGATGATACAGGCTGTTGTCCATCGTCAGCGCGTTACCATACGTTTCATCCGCCGTGATGTTGACATCCGCAGACCCGCCTGGGTCCTGGAGGCTTTTCCACCCGTGGAGTGAGCCGTCGGAGAAGTCCCAGCCCTGCACTCCGGCCGGAAGAGGCGGCGCCGTGACGCCGGTCAACCCGTTGAAGTAGAGCGTATATCCCGCCTGCTGGGAGCGCTCCGGAAGGGGCGCCTGCAACGGGAAGAGTACCTTGGTGGTTCCGCCCATCACCAATGCCCGCGACGGGATGGGAGCGCCGTTGTAGTAGACCACGGCATCGGCGCCATCGGTCCTGATGCGTCCCGCAACGACGAATTCCGAAATGCTGGCGGCCACGACCTCGCCCTGCGCGTAGTTGTGCCCGGAGTAGGACTTCATCGTGAGGGGCAGGCGGTTCATGTAGCCCGCGCCTTCCCAGGGGGTCTGGCCACGAGCGAGTACGGGGAAAAACAAGAGGCTTGCAAGGACAAAACCGAGCGGTCGAAAGACGGACATTCGATACCTCCATGCCTGCTGACATACGGCCTCAGGGGCCATGCCAGTATAGAAGCGTGGAGGCGGAAAACTCATCCAAAGCCGCCAGCCGTACCCAACCCGGGCCCGGCACGTGGCATGGGGAGCTTCGGCCGTGAAACGCCGTCGCTACCTAGGGCTGGCGTGGTTGTCCTTGTACCACGCCACAGTGGCCTCAAGGCCCTGAGAGAACGTGGCGACCGGATCGTATCCGAGAAGGGTCCGGGCCTTCGAGACATCCGCCTGGCTGTGCTTCACGTCGCCCTCGCGCTCCGGTTGAAAGACCGGCTCCAGGTTCGTGCCGAGCAGCTTCTGCATCCCGTCCAGAAGTTCGAGGAGCGTGATGCGATCGCCGACGGCCACGTTCATGGCCTGTCCGGCAGCCGCGCCGGGGGCGATGCACGCGAGAAGGTTGGCGCGCACGTTATTCGCCACAAACGTGAAATCACGACTGGTCAGCCCGTCTCCGAAGATCGTGGGGCGCTCTCCGTTCAGAAGCGAAGTTGCGAATTTGGCGATGACACCCGTGTACTGGCTCGTGGGATCCTGTCGGGGGCCGAACACATTGAAATATCGCAGCATAACCGTCTCGAGCCCGTATTGCTCCCAGAAGAGGCGGCAGTACTCTTCGGCGGTCAGCTTTTGAAGCGCGTACGGCGATTTCGGGCGCGGCGGCATCGTCTCGATCTTGGGCAGGGTCGGCGTATCGCCGTAAACGCTGGAGGACGAGGCGTAGACCAGGCGCCGGACGCCGGCATCCCGCGCGGCCACGAGGAGGTTGAGCGTGCCCGTAACATTTGCGGCGTTGGTGGTGACCGGGTCCTTCACGCTTCGCGGGACGCTGGGAATCGCGGCCTGATGAATGACGTAATCCACGCCTGCGACCGCGGCGGACACCGAGGAGGGATCAGTGAGCGAACCCACCATGAACTCGATCCCGGCAACGCCCGCCAGATTGTGGCGATGGCCCGTGGAAAGGTCATCCAGCACACGCACACGCCTGCCCATCCCGCGAAGCGTGTGGACGATGTGCGAACCGATAAACCCGGCGCCGCCGGTTACCAGGAACAGCGGATTTCCCGCGAACTCGAGATCGTTCATTTGAAAACTCCCATCGTTAGCCCGACACTGCTCTGCGCATCCATGGACATACTAGCGAACGCGCCCCCATCGGGAGGCGCCGCGCGGAATCTGATGACTGAGGCGCGCCTTCCGAATCCATCGACGGTCCAGGACGTTTCGATTCGCCGGCCGCGCCGCCATCGTTCCCTTCGGCATTGACTGGGGGCGACTTAACCCAACCTCAGTGACGGAATCCCCCCGCATGGCACTCCATCATCGTTCACCCCGTTGGGAAGCATCGCGCTGAGGCAGGGCCTCGCCTTGACGCAATCGCTCTGGTGGGATACCATGTGGGCGTAGGGAGAGTTGCCCGAGTGGTTTAAGGGAACGGTCTTGAAAACCGTCGTGGTAATCCCACCGTGGGTTCGAATCCCACACTCTCCGCCATCGACGCCGGTATGCGTGGAAGCCGGGGGATGAGCGCGCGGCCAGAAAGGCCGCCGTCTCATCTCCCGGCTTCCACGTTTCGGACCTCCTCTGCCTGCATCCCAGGCGCCGGCGATCCGACGCTCAGGCCGCACCCTCACCCACGCCCAGGAAATGATCCTCCCCGGGGCTCAATGCCGTGAAACCGGGGCGCCGCCTCCTGCGTACAGTCCTCCGAAGCAAGAAGATTCTAGGTCCCAATTATGCCCGGAGGTTTTATGATGGAAGTTTCCAGTGTCTACGTGTCCCGGATACCCGCTCCCCGCGCCGTTGCCAGCGCCCGTCCTGCTGCACGCAGGTACGGCCGGTCGCTTGGCGATTGGCTAAGCTGGGGTGCGCTGATTGTCTTGCCAGTAACATCGCTGCTGGCCGCTGTCTCCCTCCTTGGCCAGGCGACCCGGTAAGACAATGGGTGTCAGGTAACAGGTGTCAGGTCTCGGGCGTAGGGGGCGGAGCAGAGATTCCGCCCACTACCCGCCGATCCAGAATCTGGCACCTGACACCCGGCGCCCGCGGAGAACCCGCAGTTGACACCCCAAGACCGCGCGTATATACTGTTAAAGGCCTTTTGGTATCCTGTAACACACAGGGGCGGCGTCCTTCCGGGCGATGCGCCCTTTCTTTTTCGCTGCGTGCGCGCGGCCAGTAGAGGTTTATTGTATGAAACGAACATATCAGCCGAATCGGCGGCACCGCAAGACCACCCACGGCTTCCTCGTGCGCATGGCTACTTCCGATGGCCGCAACGTGCTCAAACGCCGCCGCGCGAAGGGGCGCTGGAAGCTGTCCGTGAGCGTTGGCAAGGCTCTCAAGTACTAGCTTCGGAGGGTGCCGGTGCTCGCTCGTGAGAGACGACTTCGGGCCGGCCGCGACTGGGATGCGCTGTTTCGCGGCGGATTTGGCGTGGGCGGCCCGCTTCTGTCACTGCGCGTTCTGGCAACGCCGGGACGACGGCGCGCGGGCGTCAGCGTTGGCAAGAAGGTGGGCGGCGCTGTCACACGCAACCTGGTGAAGCGGCGGATACGCGCGCTTCTGCTCGAAGTGTGGGACCAGCTGCCCCAGGCTGATATCGGCGTGCTCGTGAGGGCCCCGGCGGCCGCAGCCGAATTCGCCGATCTGCAGTCTGCTCTGTCGGAACTCGCGGGCCGGGCCGCCGGCAAGATCGAGGGGGGCGGGCGGTGACACACGCTCCACACCACCCATCATGGGGACAGCGTGCCGCTCTCTGGACAATTCGGCGATATCAGGCGGTTTCCCGTTTTACGCCGCCCACGTGCAGGTTCACACCCACTTGCAGCGAATATACGCTCATTGCGGTCGAGCGTTACGGAGTGCCCCGGGGCATCTGGATGGGCATCCGCCGCATTAGCCGCTGCCACCCCTTTCACGCTGGCGGCCACGACCCGGTACCATAAGGAGAATGATGGGCGACGAACGGTGAATGATGAATGCCGGGCGCGGGATCTAAGGCGATCCCTACGCTTCCGGCCAGTGATCAGTCAACGGTTGTCATCCATCCCCAGAATATGCAAGTTCGCAAGTTATCCGGCCGATGGCCGGTCCTGTTCCTCGCAGGCGCATTAGCTCTGCTTTCCGCAGGGTGCAATCGCGTTTCCACCGAGACGGCGACGGCCGAGTTCGCCAAGGCCGAGCAGGCAAAGGCGAACGGTCAGTACACCGACGCGCTGAAATCCTATCAGACGGCGGCAAACGGCACCGTGGCCCAGCCCGGCCGGCCCCCGATACCGACCGAGCAGCTGCAGGCCGATCTCGCTGAGTTCGCATTGGCGCAGGCGCAGCGTGAGGTCAAGGCCGCCGACGCGCTTGTGGCGCAGGGCCGCTCTCAGCCGGATTACAGCCGGGCGGAGCCGTTTTCCACGGCCGCCATCACGGCGTTCACCGCCCTGGCCCAGGCGCATTCCACGAAGACGATCAACGTTTCGCCCACGGACACACTCAAAGTCACCGACTGGCTGGGCTTCTCGACGCAGCCCAAGGCGGGCAGTCCGCTGGATGTCGCCGCCAGGATGGCCCCTGGGACGAAACTGCCCGCGATCGCTCCCGTGAGCCCCGCCGAGGCGCTGGCATCCCTCAACGCCGGCAAACAGGCGGAACAGCGCGGAGACGCGGCCGCCGCGCTCGACGATTACGCTCGGGCCGCTCCGGTCGATTTCGCGGACCAGCCACAGGCGCTGGCAAACACCGGCAGGCTGGCTCTCGCCGCCAAACGGTACGACCTCGCCCTGCAGGCGCTGAAAACGCTCGTTGAGAAATACCCGGAGCGGCAAGTCAGCACCGGCGCCGTGGACGAACGCGTCGTGAAGGACTGGATCGGAACGCCGGCGGATCACAAGGGCGATTTCCTCGCCGCCGAGGCATTGGCCGACCAGATCAACAGGGGCAAGATCGCGTATAAAACGATGGACGCCCTCGTAGCCCTCACGGGGCGCAACCCCTGGTATTCGGCTGCGCTGGCCCTGCTGATTTTCACCGTAGTCATCAAGGTCGCGATGACTCCGCTGACGAACATCCAGTTCAACTCGACGCGCAAAATGACGGCGATCCAGCCGAAGATGAAGGCGCTGCAGGAACAATGCAAGGACAAGCCCGAGGAACTGAATAAGCGGATGATGGCGCTCTACAAGGAAGAAGGCGTCAATCCCGTGGGCTGCGGCGCGACGATGCTGATCCAGTTCCCAATCCTCATCGCGTTGTACTCGGTCATCCGCCTCTACAACTTCCAGTTCCGCGACGCATACTTCCTCTGGGTCAACCCGCACACGGCATCTCTGGCGCCCGGGATCATCGGTGCGAACCTTGCACAGCCGGACATGATTCTGCTGGGACTCTATGCGGTGAGCATGTTCCTCAGCCAGAAGCTGACGGTGATGCCCGCGCAGGATGAACAGCAGCGCCAGCAGCAGATGATGATGGCGTATATGATGCCCATCATGTTCCTGTTTGTGCTGAAGACATTCCCTTCCGCGTTTGTGCTGTACTGGCTGCTCTTCAACTTCTTCACGACGTGGCAGCAGTGGCACCTTCTGAAGAAGAACCCGATTCCCGTGGCATCCCCGGTGACGTCATCCGGCTCCCCGGGCAGCAATGGGACAAGCCAGACGGCCAGGCCGCAGAGGTCGCCCGAAGACGCTCCCAAACCCGGGCCGAAGCAGACGCCGCCCAAGCGGAAGAAATGATCCTGCACGCATGGCGCTAAGCGCCGGAGGTAAACCGATGACCGAAACCGAAACCCAGGATGGCCCGGCCGTTAACGCCGGCGAAACCGCTGTCAATATTGCGCAAAAGCTCCTAGATACGGGCCACCTCGACGCCAAAGCCATCCTCGTGAGCCAGGATGAGGACTCCGTCGAGCTCGTTCTGGAAGGCCCGGACGCCCCAGCGTTGATCGGCAAGCAGGGCGCGACGCTCAACGCGCTGCAATATCTTGTGGGCCTGATGCTGGCGCGCGAGATCCATCAGCGGCTGCGCGTGACGGTGGACGCTGAGAGTTACCGCGCCCGCCGCGCGGAAACGTTGATCAAAATGGCCAAGGACCTCGCCGCCCAGGTACGCGAGCACAACCAGGAGGCCGTGATGGACCCGCTGAACGCCGCCGAGCGCCGGATCGTCCATACGGCGCTCGTGGAAGAGCCGGGCATCAGCACGTACTCCGAGGGAGAGGACCCCGATCGCCGCGTGGTCATTTCTCCAAAGGCGTAGGCGATTGCGAACTGGCTGGATGACCCGGCAGGCAGCTGTCATCCTGAGCACAGCGAAGGATCTCGACTTTACGTTGGGATCCTTCGCTGCGCTCAGGAGATCATCTTCGCCAGGTATGAAAGTACGGCGAGGCTGGCCTGAATGGAGAGCACATTGGAACCCCGTGAGATAACCATCCTTGGTCTCGGGCCCGGCGCTCTGAACGCGATGAGCGTGGGCGCCTACCGCGCCATCCAGCAGGCCGGGCGCGTGCTTGTCCGAACCGCGCGGCACCCCGCCGTGGACGAACTCCGCGCCGAAGGCATCGTTGTTGACTCCCTGGACCACCTCTACGATGGCGCCGCCGACTTCGAGGAGGTCTATGAAGCAGTCGTTGAAGCCGTTCTGACGCGGGCTCAGGCCGAAACCGGTCTCCTCTATGCGGTGCCCGGCCACCCGCTTTTCGGCGAGCGGACGGTCTCGCTCTTGATGGCGCGAGCGGACGCCATGGGATTGTCGATCCGTTTGCTCCCCTCCCCGAGTTTCGTGGACGCAGTGCTTGAGGGCGCGCGGGAGACGGCGGACACAGACCTCATCGTCCTTGACGCGCATTGCCTCGATACGAGCAAACTGGACGCGGCGATCCCGACGGTGGTCTACCAGGTCCACGACCAGGCGACGGCGTCCGAAGCCAAACTCGTTCTCATGGAGCGCTACCCCGACGAGCATGCGATTCTGATCGTTCGCGAAGGCCGCCCGGCCGTGGCGGTTCCGCTATGGCAGATGGATCGCCACGAATTCGACCACCTCACCAGCGTTTATCTTCCCCCTGTTCCGGACGACCTGCGCAAACCGACCTGGGACGACCTCGTGCGCGTTATCTCCCGCCTGCGGGCGCCCGGCGGCTGCCCCTGGGACATGGAACAGACGCACGAGAGCCTCAAGCGCAACATGCTGGAAGAAGCCTACGAGGTGGTTGAGGCCATCGAGCACGACGACCCCGGCAAACTCGAGGAGGAACTGGGCGATCTGATGATGCAGCCCATCCTCCACTCCGTGATCGCGCGCGAGGATGGCTTCTTCACGATCGACGATGTGATCGCCGGCATCACCACCAAACTCATCCGCCGCCACCCCCATGTATTCGGCTCGCTGGACGTCGAGGACTCCGCCGAGGTTCTCCGCAACTGGGAGGCGATCAAGAGCGCGGAACCCGCCAACGCGCACCGCACGTCGGCTGTGGATGGGGTCCCGCACACCATGCCCGCCCTGATGCGCGCCATGGACATCAGCAGGAAAGCGGTAAAGGTCGGCTTTGAGTGGCCCGACGCCGAGGCCGTTCTGGACAAGGTGCAGGAGGAAATCGAAGAACTCCGCGCCGAGCTCAAGGCGAACGACACGGCCCGGGCGACCGACGAACTGGGCGACCTGCTTTTCGCGCTGGTGAACGTCGCCCGATGGCTCAAGATCGATCCCGAGGAAGCCCTGCGCACGATGGTGGACCGTTTCATCGGCCGTTTCCGGGCGATGGAAGCGATGGCCACCGCGGACAAGCGCGAACTCAAATCCCTCTCCCCCGAGGAGTGGGATACCTATTGGGAACTGGCCAAAGCCCTCTGACTAAGAGGCGGCACCCGCGTCCATCTGTCCATCAAGGTACTCCTTCAGGACCTGCGCGTGGTTGTAGACGGGGTCTTTCGCCGCGTACAGCAACGTGAGCGTGCCTTCCCGGGCGAACCGGAGAAGACGCTCGACCGCATCTCGGTTCGCCTGGAGCTCCGCAAAGTACCCCGCCCGGAACGCCACCCAGTGCTCCGGATCGTGGCTGAATGCCTTTCGCAAGTCCGGGCTGGGCGCAATTTCACGGTCCCAGTCGTCAAGCGCCGCCGTTTCCCGGGACACACCGCGCGGCCACAGCCGGTCGATGAGGATTCGCACGCCGTCGTCCGGCGCGGGCGATTCATAGATCCGTTTCAGTTTTACCATTTGCTCTGCCTCGATTGCACGTATCCTGGGGCGTCCTCAAATGGATGAGTTAATGAGTTAACGTGAGCACCGTGTCTGCGGGCTCGTTGACTCATCCGCCCATTGACTTGATACTTCACCAGTTTACCGCGAAACGGCTTTTCCAACGGCGGAGTGGAGAAACCGCAGCACCCGCTTCCGATATTCCACGGTGCATTCCCCGTAGGACCGAATGTGACCGGACGCCCCGGTAATCCACAATTCCCGGGGTCCGTTCACCGCCGCAAAAATCCTCTCGCTGTCCCTCATGGGTATCAGACGGTCGTTCCGGCTGTGGATGAGGAACAAGGGCCGGCCCCCAAGGCGCCTCGCGGAATCAAGCGGAGAGGCATCGCTCAGGTGTTCCCTCAGAATGATCTCGCCCAGCCAGGCCGCGTAGCCCCCGCAGAGCCTGCCGAACGGGCCGCCTCCGAAGCGCCGCACCGTCTGCACGTCGAGCGATGTGTAGGGGCTGTCGGCGATCACAGCGACGATCCGCTTGTCCGCGGCCGCGGCCATGATGCAGGCCGCCGCGCCCATGGACCAGCCCATCGCCGTGATCGGCCTGTCGGAGCGTTTCGCCGCGTAGTCGACGGCGCCCTCCAGATCGCGGGGCTCGCGCAGGCCGATGGTACTCATCCCGCCGCCGCTCTTGCCGAGCCGCCGAAAATCGAACGCCAGCACATTGAAACCGGCTTTGTGAAGGAACGGGATCACCGGAAACACGTCGCGGCGGTCGGCGGGATATCCATGGCACAGGATCACCGTGCCGACGGGTGTGTTTGCCGGCGCCCACCACCCGGAAAGCGTGAAACCGTCGCGCGACGGAAACGAAACGTCCTCAAAGGCAATGCCATCGTCCCCCGGATTCGCACTCATGGCGAATCGCGCAGGGTGAAGCGCCTGCCAGACGATGAGGCTTACACCTCCAACCGTGACAGAACAGAACCCCGCGATGGCATACTGCAGCCACACCAGTATGCGCCTCCGTTTCGGTTTCGCGTTCATCGATTTCATTGTAAGGGAGACAGAGCCCTCGGAGACAGTGACTTAGGTACCAGAGTTGAATCTGTCACAGTCCCGCCGTTTCGTCATTGCCTCCCGCCTGACGGGGCCGGCGGCAGTGACGGCCGCGGTGCGCGTTGAAGATCGCGCAGGAAAGCGATGCCGTCCGCCACATAGACCACGGCATCGGACTGCCGGGGTGTGTCGGGCTTGCCCGCGTCGGGGTGCAGCAGGAACACGTCCCTGCCACCGCAGTCCAGCCACAACGGGTGTGCTTCAAAGACGCGGCCACCATCTTTGACGGACACCACACTCTCGATGAAGTTGAACGGCGTGACGGGCGGTGCATTTTCCACCCTGTCCACGGAGTCCGCCGGCAGGCTATCGACCGGGGTGGCCGTCTCTCGACCCGTGTCAATCGCCAGCCAGGAAGTGCTCTTTCCCTTCTGAAAGTCGCTGCCGGGCCCGAAAACCCTCATGTAGAATGTCGCGCCGTCCGCGGACCACTTCGGGTTGAAATCGGACGCGTCCGCGGGAATCGGTATCGGGGCGCCGATGGTATCCTGGCGGATGATTCGAATCGATTCCGTAGACTCGCCTCCATCGCAGAGCAGGGCGATGGGAAGGCGGGGCGAGAGTTCGATGTGGGTGGATGGGCCTCCGAGAATGGTTCTCCGCTCCACGGCGGTGCCAAGCCTTGGATCCAACTGCAGAAGGTGAAACACGAGCCGTTTATGCGGCGGGTCGTTTCCTGTTCTTACCTGTTCAAGCGCCCATACGGCGACAAGCGCCGTGTCCGATCCGGGAAGCCAGCAAATCTGCCTCAACGTTGCCTCTTCCCAGGGCGAAGTCCATGAGACGGCAGATCGATGGGTGCGGCGGCTCCACATAACAACGCTCAGGGGCGCGAACCCCGGTGGGGGCACGTTTATGTTGCTGTGCGCGGCTGCCGCTTCCGCCTGCCTGCGGGCGCCTTCGGGTGTCGTCATCGTCAGAAGCACATGTCGACCGCTTTGGGAAAACTGCGCGGCGAGAACGTGCGGCCCCGCCACATATGACGCCGAACCGGGAGTATAGACGAATGGCGGCAGCGTTGCCGGTTTCAACTCAGGCTCGGCCGAAAAGGCGCCGGCCGCCGCCAGGAGAACACTGACTGCAACAGAACCGAACTTTATCGCGCTTCTCATCGTTTCCCCACCCTCTCACTCGATGGTGCGTTCATAATCACGTCCTGGTCGGCGCCGGTCCCGGCGTTCCCAGGCTCCATTCCATCCATTTCGACGGATCGTCACCTGTGCCGATGCCGGGGGTCCATTCCAGCCAGCCCCGTCGTCCGAAGCCGTCATTGTCGTTGACCATGAAGTCCATCAGGAACCGCTGCCCGGGCAGGGGCTTCAACGGCGCCAGGTCCGACCACGGGACGCGGACGTCGTACGTCGTTTCCGTGCCGCGCCGCCGCACGTCGAGGGTGCCGAGCCATCCGCCCGGCCCCGCGTACCGGAACGCTTTGGGGCCGTCCGGTGTGAGCGCAAAGCCGAATGCATGGCGCACCGCCGCTTTGGACCCATCGGCTTGTAAGCTCACCTGGACGCTGTCTTCCTGCCAGATATCGCGCCCGCGCTGAGTCTGATGGAAAACGTTGTCCGCGACGATGAAGCGCATCCACAGGCCGGATTCGTCATATTGGAATTGCGCCACAACGCTCAGGTCCTTTGGCGACCAAGGCATGATACCCGCGTTGTGTTCGGCGGTGGCCATCGTCCATTTCGGGGTGAGCGCCCAAAGCTGGTCATAGATTGGGGCCTCGCGCTCCCCGAACGGGATGACCGTGGACGGCGTACCGGCGAGGGATATGCGCCACCGGCGGGCCGCGCCCCCCTGCGTCACGACACACCCGAGGGCCGGCCCTGCCTTCGAGACCGGCAGGCTAACGCGCCGGCGCTCGCCGGGCGCGAGGACGACCTGCACATGCCCTTGCGATGCCGTGAGCTTTACGGTGGCTTCCCGCGAGCTCTGGTTGCGTAGATCGACAGACACGGTGCGATGATCCCCGTCCGAGAGGAATTGGAACGGCTTGACCACTACCGGTGCGATGCCCTTGATGGCGGCGGCACGGAGCCTTTCCCGCAGCCACGCGGCAGGCTTCCCCGGCGCGACGACATAAACGGGCCAGTCGTTCAGCGGGATTCGGCCGGATTGAGCGTTCCCCATCAGGTCGTACCATATGGCGCCGCGGATGGGTTCCAGGGAGCCGCGCTGCTTGTCCGCCCAGAGCACGGCCGTTGTGCCACCCCTGGCGGTGAACAAAATCGCCTTCACGGCCGCCCCCAGATTGGCCCGGCCGGCGGGTTTCAGGCCCTGAAGCCGGGCGACCATTGCCGCGTAAGCAGCGTACGAGATCCTCGGTGTGCAGTCACGGTTGATCACGCCAAACCACGGGATCTGTCCGCCCGGGCCTTCATCGCCGTCGTTACGAAAGTTATACCAGAAGACGCGCTGCATGCCCGCATCGAGCGCCATCGCGTACGCGCGCACGAGATCCTGCGCCTGCCGAACCTGTTGCTCGCGATCGCTCGTGGAGTCCCAGCCCACTTCGCTCACCCAGAGGTTGCGCTTGAGCCCGCGCGCTGCGTACTCCTTGACCGTCTCGCGCATCTGCCGATCCATGTCGGCGTCGTCCGGGCTGCGCGGCGGGCAGTAGTAGTGCGGCGTGAGGCCGTCGAACGACTTGCCGGCGACCCTTAAGGCCTTGGCGTCCCACTCCTTTCCGACGTTGGAAAAGTGGACGATGGCCCTGGGGTCCTCTCTCTTGATCGCCTGGTAGCCCGCCTTCAGGAGGTTTCCGAACTGCTCCGGCGTTCCCGTCCAGAAGGTCGCGGGCTCATTCCACACTTCCCAGTGCCGGATCCCCCACCCATCCTTCCAGCCGCGCAGACGGGCGAGTTCACCTCCAGGCTTATACCGCCGAACGCAGCGCCGGCAGTATTCCGCATACGCCGCGACCGCTTCGGGACTGTGCGCGACCAGCGATTCGGAGCGCTCCGGGCGGTCCTTGACATACTTCCCCCAGTAGCAGAGAAGCCCGAGCGGTTCGATGCCGAAGTCGTGCTGGATGCCCACCCCGGCGTCGCAATTTCCCCAGGTCCAATTGCCCGGTTGGGGCTCGACGAGGTCCCAGTTCAACTCGTCGCGGCTGGAGACGGCGCCCATTCGGACGAGCAGTGCGGCGCACCGCTTCTGGTCCTGGGGCGAGTAGCGCATGCTGAAATAGGCGCCCATCCCGAACGCGGAGCGGTTCGCCGCGGCGGACCGCACGTCCGGCGCCACCGCATAGAACACCGACGGCCGCCCGGCCGTGGCAACCCGGTACGCTCCAAATCGCGAGGTCGGCAGAGCGCCGCCTGGCCGGCCGGATGCGACGGTCTTGCCTTCGGCGTCGGTCACTGTCCAGGCGGCGCCGGCCCATCTGACCTTCTGGTCCCGCCGGAAGACAGCCTCGGTGTACGGTTTGCCGCCCGTGTTCAGGAACGGCAGCGGCGCCGCCCAGGCCGTTGAGGCCACAAGGGTCAATGCTATGAGAATGCGCAATATGGTCCTCCAACGGGTCCGGATGGCTTACTTTATGGCGCAATCGGCCCCTATGCGCAAACCACGCCACCCGGCAGGGGCACACCCGTAAGTGGTCGCTATCCGGCGGGAGTGGTATAATTGGCTTCAATGGCGCGAGCCCTCGCGTCCGGCGAGGTTTGTAGCGTCCATTCCCGGGGCCCCCGACAGGCCCCCCGTCGTAATGCGTAAGGGAGACGACTCATGCTTCAGCGCTTCTTCCACCGACTGGGCACTCTCGCCGTTCTGCTTCCCCTGGCAGCACTCGCGGCCCACGCCGCCGTTTCGGTTACCGAGGTGAGCGTAACCGGAACAGGCGCTCCGTACGACATTTCGTACGTTTTGAACACCAACGCCACCGCCGGAACGATCGACATCCTTAATTCCGGCAACACGGTGGTCAAGACCATCACCCTCGCAAGCGGCGCCCTCAGTCAGGGCATCCATTTCGTGACATGGGACGGCAAGGGCTCCGGTGGCGTATTGGCCCCGGCGGGCCAGTACACGGCCCGCATCAGTGCAACGGCCGGCGCCGTGGCCGCGGGAGGGCAGCTCCTCTGGGGCCCGTACACAATCTCCACCGGCACCAACGTTCCGGTCTGGTACCACATGACGGTCAACAAGAACCCCGCCAGTCCGTATTATGGACGCGTGTATGTTGCCGACTACGCGAACGACCGGGTACTGGGCTACTCCTCGGACGGCACCCTGGAGGTCAACATCAACACGGTTTCCAGGCCGCTCAACGAGTTTTCGTCCGGTACGCGTGACGTTCAGGTCGGCAAGGATGACCGCCTCTACATCTACCACGAAGACAACCCGGCGCCGGGCACCGGCATCTGCTCCGTGAAGCAGGATGGCACCGACTATCGCGAGGAATTCGCGACGGACATCTATCCCCAGCAAATGGCGATGACGGATAACGGCACGGCCAAACGGTTCTACTTCTCCATGGGTTACGCCACGTCGCTCACCGGCGCCGGCGTTCGATACCAGACTTCCGCGGACACCACAACCACTGTGCTCCTCGCGGACCCGTCCGGCGCGGCCGGCGGCTCCTGCAACGGGATCGCCGTGCTGGACAGCTACAATGACCCGGTCGGACACGCTAACAGCGTCACGATCTTCGTGCGCACGAATTCCGCCTCTACGGGCAGTCCCGGGCTGAGCACGGTCGTCCGTTGGGATGGCGACAACGCGGATCCGCTGAACGTGTTTTCCTGGACCAAAACGTGGACATCGACCGCCCTCCCCGGAATCGGCTACACGGGAACCGGCGTTGAGATCGGCCCCGATGGAAACGTGTGGACTTCACTTTCCAACGCCGACAGCTCGGTCCGAGGGTACTACAAACTCGACAAGGCGACCGGCGCGCTGCTGGCCAGGATAAACCCGGTTCCCGAAAAGCCGCGCAACCTGGCCGTTGACGCGAAGGGCAACGTCGCTGCCGCCCTCCTGCCGAATGCCGAGAACAGCGTTCGCGGACGGGATGTCGCGATGTTCGCGCCCGAGGACAGCGGCAGCACCGACACAATCACATCCGGCGCTTTCGCTGGGAGCGGCGCCATCGCAACCCCGGTCAAGATCACGGCCGGCCCAACCGTCGTAGCGGCCAGCACCAGCGCCACGATAGGCTGGACAACCGACGTCAACTCATCCACGGCTCTGCTTTACGGGAATTCCCCGACGGCGCTGATCAATCGCGTAAGCGGTACAAATGGCGTGACGGCGCACTCCGTCGCCATTTCCGGGCTGACGACGGGGAACACGTACTACTACCAGGTCCGGTCCGCCGCATCCGGGTATAGTACGGCCTACTCGGACGTCTTGGCCTTCGTCGCTAAGAACCCCGCGCCCGTCATCTCAAGCCTTGCCGTCACCGCCACCCAGACAACCGCTTCGATCACCTGGAACACGGACAAAGCGACCGACTCCGCGGTGAGCTATGGGACCAGCCCGAACGCGCTGACACAAAACGCCGCCGGTACGGCAAACACTCTGTCCCATTCCGTATTCATTTCGGGGCTTACGCCCGGGACGACCTACTATTTCGTGGCCCAGTCCGGCTCAGCCACGATCGCCACGGCGACAACGCCGGAGTCGTTCTTCGCCACACTCACAGCGGGCGGTCTCAAGGTCCGCACGCTCAGTGCGTTCGGGGACTTCCAGTATGGGTGGATGGATGACGTCTTTCTTGCCGCCAACGGCGTGACCCTCAACAAGAAGGCGGCGCCTAACGGAGTGGATGATGCGGGCGTGCCCGACCTTCCTCTCCCGCGGCACAACAACGCGGTATGCGCGTACGGCGGCTACCTGTACTGTCTCGGCGGGCGGGGCGCCTCGACGAGCAACACGGTCTTCTTCGCCCCAATCAACGCGGACGGTACCGTCGGGGCGTGGCAGCAGACCACACCGCTCACGGATGAGCGATACTTCACCATGCACGCCGCCTTCGGCTACAACGGCTACATTTATGTCGTCGCCGGCGCCGCCATCGACGCGAGCGAAGTGTTCGCCACCCAGACAACCACTCTGTTCGCGGCCCAGAACCCGTTGGACGGCACTCTGGGACCGTGGAGCGTGGCCGGGACATTCTCCGGGCCGACACCCCCCGAACGCGCTTACGGGGCCGTCGGCGTCTATAACGGCCGCGTATACTATGTTGGAGGACGCGACACTGCCTCGGTCATCTACCCGACGATCTACGAGGCGGATATCAAGCCGGACGGCACGTTCGCGCCGTGGACGGTTGCCGCCAACTCGCTGCCGGCCGTCGCCATGCAGCAAGGCCTGACGATTCACAACGGCCGGATCTACGACTGGGGTGGCACTTCCGACGGCACGACGTATAACACAGACCAGCAGATCAGCGTTATCGGAGCGGGCGGTGAGCCAGGCCCGTGGGCGGCGTCCGGCAATCCTCCACTTGAAGGAAGATTCGCCTTCGCCGGCGGGATTACGCACGGTTATGCTCTCGAGATCGGCGGTTCCCTCATCGCCGCCCGCACCGATCGAATCAGCGCGGCCGAAATCATGGCGGACCAGTCGTTCGGCGATTTCACCGACGTCACCGCAACCTACAGCACGGGCAACCCGCTTCGCGATATGGATGGCGCCGCATGGCAGGACCGCTATTACGTGGCCGGCGGTCGTTCATCCGATACGATCAATCCGACGGTGAACCCGTCCGCCAACACCCTCGCCGCCGCGATCACATTCGCTCCGTCCAGCACCTACGTGGCTAACGGACGGTATGAATCGCCCATCATCGACCTCGGCGTCGCCGAAGCGCTTCAGAGCCTCGCCGTGACTGCCACGGGCAGTGGGGTTACGCTCAGCATACGAACCGCCGGCGCGAACGGTACATTCGGCACATGGGCGGCAGCATCCGGCCTGTCCCAGACGTTCACCGGGGTGACCGCGCGCTACGTTCAGTTCGCGCTGGCCCTTAGCTCCACCGGCGCCACAGCGCCGACGGTCACCAGCGTGGCCCTGACCTATGGGACCGCTTCTGTGCCGTTCACCACTGACGACGTGAAGAAGGCGCTGCGCATCGCGGCCGGCCTGGATTCCGCCGTTGCCGCGGACATGGCCCGACTGGACATCGTGACGGGGAATGGAACGACCGGAGCAGACGGCCTGATCACCGTGACAGACGCCACCGCCATCGATCGCCGAATCAACGGCAAGTAGGCGGAAACGTTGAACGTTGAACGATGAATGCCCGGACCGAGGCCTGGTCCGGGCATTCATCGGTTACCGGCTGGCCTGGAGCTTTTTCCTGATTGCTGCCGTCCAGGCTCATGGCAGCCATTCTCGCGCCCGCGTGACATCGCGCTCTGCCACATGGCGGGCAGACATGGCATGCCGATAATGGTAGCCCCACCCGTCTGGTGGTCGCAGTGAAACCGGCGCCCGAAACAGCGCCCCGTCAACCAAGACCCGCCGGCTCAATGGCGAACCGGCGCACCCTTCTTCGAGTAACGACCTGTCTCTCTTTGAGAGAGCGGGAGATTCGCACGATGCGACCCCACCGGGATTAAAGGATGCCACCGGTTTCCAGGGCAACATCTCGGTCGATCCCCAGTTCGTGAACAGAAACGGCGACTTCCGCCTGGCCGCCACCTCGCCGCTCATCGACGCGGGGAACGACGCCTATGTCCTGAACGACCACCCGGACCTGGACCGCCATCCCCGCGTGCAGGGAGCGCGCGTGGACATCGGGGCGTACGAGTTCGGCGGCAGCGCCATCACAATGGGCGATGTTACGGGAGCGCTGCGTATCTGGGGCGGGCTCTCCGCCGCCACTCCGGACCTGGTCGCCCGGCTGAATGTGGCAGCTGGCAACGGCGTGGACCTGCAAGACGCCATGCGGCTGGCGAGGAAAGCCGCCGGGCTGAACTGAACGCTGAAGCAGGAACGATGAACGATGAACTCCAGACTCCCGAGTTCATCGTTCAGGCTTCAGCGTTTCCTCGGGTTGTTGTCGAGGCGCCACCAGCGGTCCATGTCCACGCTGTAGGATTGCCACCAGGGGGGCGTGGCGCGGGCGGCGTGGCCATCCACATAGAGCACGTTCCACGCAGGCGGGTCGTTCCTGTCGCGCCTGGAGGGATCGCGCGGCTTGTTCAGGTTATGCCACATGAAGTGCGCGTCAGCCAGGAGGGCGATTTCGGTGGGATAGCGCACCGCCGCCGTGGCGATCGGGGCTATCTTGCCGGCGCCGGGATCCCAGACCATCAGCAGATTGTAGTTATAGGACTGGCCGCACACAGCGAAACAGCTTGGTTTGTAATCGATCAGAGGCTGTGTGAACGCATCGTTCCACCAGCGGAACCCGACGTCGGCCGGGCATCGCCAGATACTGTCCAGCGTTCGATCCCCCATCACGCTGTGAAGGAAAGGGGTCTTAGCGTTGGGCAGATGGCGCACATCCCCCCAGTAGGTATCGACGCCCACGGGTAGATGGTCGTCATTGTCCGCTGCATAACCGTCCAGGGCCACGCCCAGTTGCCGCAGATTCGAGAGGCACGCGGAATTACGGGACCGCCACTGGGCTTTCGCCAGCGTCGGGAACAGGATGGCCGCCAGTATCGCGATGATGGCGACGACCACCAGCAGTTCGATCAGCGTGAATGCCGCAATCCGCCCCGTTCGGGAGCGCATATCGTTCCCCCAGCCATTGGACGGTTCCGCCGGCCGAATCCTTCAATAAGCGGCCACGGCGTTCATCGCACCGCTTACGGCTTTGACGATTCCACCGGCAGGATGCTCACCACCGTTCCGGGTGTGAGAAGCGGGTGAAACGTACGCGTGACGGCGCGATCATCGTCCCGGAAGACCCCCAGGCGCGCCGGCGTTGACGGCGGCGCCGGATCGGTGGGCGCCAGCGGCGTCAGCAGAGCGAACGGCGTACCCGGCGATTTCCCTGGCGGCACCAGTACCACAATGGGGGGCAGGTTCGAAGACGGAACCTTCGGCGTTGGCAGCACCAAAGACAGGCCCGGCACAACGCCCGGTGGCGCCGGCACGATGGTGGGGCGGACTGCGGTTCCGGGAACCTTCTGGTAAGTTAGGCCGAGCGCACCGGTCGGCGCACTCGGCGTCGCGAGGACCATGCGTGTCGATTCGCCGCGCGCAGCCACAGGCAGCAGTGCCGCAATTAGAAATACGTATCTGATCATATTCGGCCTCCAAGGGGATGTTACCACGCAACGTTTCACATATGCCAGCGGCGGTCTAGTATAGAGTCTGACAGTCACAAACGCGTGGGCGATGCGCCCTGTTCCCGGGTGCAGGATACGAAAATGAGTTTTCTCCACTTGATTGAAGCGAAGCGCGACGGCAAGGCCTTCTCGCGCGAAATGATGGACGAGGCCGTCTCGGCATTCAATCCGGGCGCGACGGTTCCGGATTATCAGTTGGGGGCCTTCCTCATGGCCCTCTTCCTCAAGGGCATGACGCCGGAGGAAGTGCCGCTGCTCTCGTTCGCACTCCGCGATTCTGGCACAGTCCTCACGTTCCCGGACGACCCGCGTCCAGTGGTGGACAAGCACTCAACGGGCGGAGTCGGCGACAAGGTCACGCTGCCTCTCGTTCCGCTTCTTGCCTGCCTCGGCTTCCGAGTGCCTATGGTCTCAGGGCGCGGACTCGGAATCACCGGAGGGACTCTGGACAAACTGGAATCGATCCCCGGCTTCAACGTTACGATGAACGCCGCCCGGATCGTGGAGGTCGTCCAGGACGTCGGCGGGGTGATTTGCGGCGAGACTGGCGAACTGGCGCCCGCGGATGACGTCATGTACGCCCTGCGGGACGTCACGGGCACCGTGGACAGCATCCCGGTTACCACGGCTTCCATCCTCTCCAAGAAGCTTGCGGAAGGGCTGGATGCGCTCGTGCTGGACGCCAAGTTCGGAGCGGCGGCAATGACCAGGGACGCTGAGCAGGCCGAGGTGCTGGCGCAGGCCATGGTGGACCTGGGCAACGCGTGCGGCGTGAAGACCCGCGCGCTGATGACCTCGATGGACGCGCCGCTGGGAAGGTCCGCCGGAAACTGGGTAGAGGTGGTGGAAGCGGTCGCGTGTCTCGAGAACCGTGGGCCGGACGACCTGCGTGATGTGGTCGTGGAATGCGCGGCCAGCCTGCTCGTGCAGACCGGCGTGGAAGAGGATCTGGCTCTCGCGCGACCCCGGGCGCTGACGTGTTTCGCTTCCGGCGCCCCGAGGGCGAAGTGGGATCAGATCATCGCGGCCCACGGCGCGGATGTGGGTGCGATGAATCATAAGCTGGAGCATCCGGTAACCGCTCCGTACACCCTGGAGGTCCAAGCGGACCGTTCAGGCTACATCTCATCGGTCGATGCCCGTCGGATAGGCGAGATTGTGCGCGACCTCGGTGCAGGCCGCTTCACGAAGGACGACGCTCTGGATTACGACGTGGGCGTTGACCGGTTGATGAAGCCCGGCGAACCCGTTCGGCCCGGCGACATTCTAGCGCGAGTACACGCCAGGACGGAAGAACAAGGCGCCGGAGGCGCGGGCCGACTCAAGGAGGCGTTCACGTTCTCCGATGAGCCGCCCCAGCCAAGCCCCCTGATTCTCAAGACCATCACTTGACCCGGTTGGTGGTTCGGGGCGCCCGCGTGAGCGCCCCAAACCGCATTGACTGTCTGGCCCTACCTAGATCGTCCGCTCAAGGGTTGGGGTCGAGGCCCGCGACTTTTCGCGCGACGTGAACCGCGTCCTCCAGGTCCGCCACCCGCCCCGTCGCGTCATAGTCGATGTCGTATCGGACGATATCCTCTACGGTTGCGTTGTTGAATCCGGCGGCTATGCGAAGCGCCGCAACAATGTCCGGCACCGTGTATGGGAGATCCACGGCGGTGACGGTGACGTTGTCCACCAGGAGGTCCGACGCGGCGCCCGTGGCGGGCGGAATCTCGATCAAGGCAACATCAAAGGGTTTGGCGGATGCGAAAGCCAGCCAGCCCATGGGCATCGTGCCGCCAATATACGCCCCGTGATTCGACGCCGAGCCCACAGGCGTCGTTGAAGTGCTCCCGCTATAGCCTGTGACCCTGATAGTGGTGGGCGTTTCCGTCTGATTGAAGTCCGCCGTGGCGTAATTGAAGGAGATCATCGTGAGCGGGCGCGAGAAATGGATTTCCAGAGCGGGGTTGTAGACGCTCCCCGGGTCCAGGTAATTGCCGTAGAAGAGCGGGAGGCGCCAGTGCGTTGTCGCATCGCTCTGAACCGAAAAACCGCCCGCGCCGGGGGTCGGCGAACTGAAGTCCGCCTTCAGGCCGCGGGACGTCTGGCTGAACGGCGTGGACGCCTGTTGCGCGTACAGGAGCGGGTCGCCTGTGTCGAAGTCGTATGTTACGCTCCTGGTATTGAGCGCGAAATTCGCCACAAGGGGCGCGTCGGCGCTGACGCTGAAGGTGTAGGCGGGCGCCTGACTGACCGGCGCGCCGTAGAGCGTCCAGCCCGTGAAGTTGAAGCCCGGGTTGGCCAGGGCGGTGACGGTTGCGCTCGATCCGCTGTTGTACACGCCATCACCGGCCGTTGCGCCGCCGTAGCCGGGTGAGGCGCTGGTGGTGACCGTGTATGCAGGGACAAAGTTGGCGACGAGCGCGCGATCGCCGGCTGCCGGGAACGAATAGGGGACGAAAGTACTCACTTGGACCCCGTTTTCGGTCCAGTTCGAGAAGCCGAAACCGGCGTTTGCGGTCGCCTGGAGCGAGACCGTGGATCCGGCAGGGTAGGCCCCCGCGCCCGTTACCGAGCCCGCCCCCGACGGAGATGCGCTCGCCGAGATCGTGTAGGTCATCGCGTCGGAGGTGATCAGCGTAAAGGCGACGTCTCCGGGAACGTTCGACATCCGCCGATTGCCACCTCCGGCCGTGCCGCCGGTGATCACCTGGAAATGAGTGCCGTCGCTGCCGCTTGGCGCGGGCGTGCCGGTGGCGATCCCCCAACCGTTGGGGTACACGTGCTGGAACGCCTCGATCTGAATCCAGTATTTGACGCCGCCAACAGCCTGGAATGGCGCCGGAAGGACGAATTTGTAGTCGTACATCGCCGTTCCGCCGAAAACGCCGGCGTACGTCGCCCCGGCATCGCCTCCGGCCAGATACTGCACCAGAGCGGGAGCGACCGCATCCGGCTCATTCACACCGGCGTACGACGACGTGGGGTAGATGCTGATCTGGAAATCGACCACCGGCTGAGGGCCCCACAGCCCGTTCAGCGTATCGCCGCCGCGCCAGTCGATTTCCGTAATGGCATGGCTGCCCGGCAGCACGAAGCTATCGTAGACCCAGAAATCGCCGTCCATACCGTCAGGGGCGAGAAACGAGCAGGGAATCAGTCCCCCACCCGGGTTCGGCGCTTGCTGGAACAAGACCGCCGCATGGGCGCTCAGGCACCAGAGGGCTACAACAACCATGGCACGCAGTTTCTTCATTGAGACTCTCCCTCATCGATGCAGCTTTCAACGCACAAAGCCGCGCGGCCCGGCGCTGTTTTCGCACCGGGCGCGGATGGCGAATCGAATTATCTATCGTATGTGAATCGACCGCAGTCAGGGAACTGGTCGTCCATGGCGCGGCCGTCGGGTTAGTCTCGGCTGCACTGGAAGTGCCCGCGGATATTGGCCAATTTTAGATTGGAGGCCGCACTTCCGGCCACACGAATGCCGGCGATTGTCCCGGCTCACTCTGAACGCGGCTTCGTGGCCCGGATCGATGGGTAAACATACGGTTATGGCAACACAAGACGATGTCCGGCGGATCTGCGCAAGCCTTCCCGGGGCAACGGAAGGTCAGGGACGTTTCGGCTTCTCGGTGGAGGTCAAAGGCAGGGCGAAGGGCTTCGTCTGGTCGTGGGCGGAACGCGTGCAGCCCAGGATGGCCCGCGTTCCGAATGACGGTGTGCTCGCAGTACTCGTCCCCGACCTTACGACCAAGGAGATCATCCTGAGCCTGGATTCCGACGCGTTCTTCACGGAGCCACACTACAACGGCTTCCCGGCCGTTCTGGTGCGGCTTGAAGCGATTGCGCCCGAGGAACTCGAGGGCCTGCTCATCGACGCCTGGCGCTGCAAGGCCCCACCCACACTGGTCAGGCAGTACGACGAAGTCCGAAGCATCGCCTCGTCAGACCCGTAGACCTAGCGGGCGCGTTAGGTCGCTTAGCTACCCGGGCGCGGCGGCGATCTGTCTATCGGCCGGTGAGCTGGTCCAGTTCGGAGAGGATCGACGAGAGCGCTTCATCGGTTACGGCTCCGATCCTTCTGAGAAACCGAGAACGGTCCAGTGCGCGAGTCTGGAATACCATCGCGACGGACGGTAAGTTGAGACCATTTGAAAGTGTCGGCTCCACGCGGACGCTGGCAGGGAAGCGAAGAGCAGCGAGTTGGGAAGTCAGGAGTACAATCAACACCAGCGGTGAGCCTTGCCCATAGGCGGTGTCCTGAATCACAACAGCCGGGCGCTCGCCCGATTGTTCCCTGCCACCTGAGAACGGCAGGGCGACCATCCAGACGTCGCCCCTCTGCACTTAACGAGCCTCCAGCGAGGACTCAAAGAACAAGAGATCTGCGTCCGAAGCGCGCTCGAGCGCATCGAACTCGTCCTTGAGGTCATCGGGGATTGGCGGGAAATGGGCGCGCAACGCGTCCAGCAATAAGGAATCTGGTGTTCCGCCCGACTTGCGTGCAACTCCGCTCACGAATTCGGCGATGTCATCCGGTATGGTGAGAGTCATACTCATGTTGCCCCCCTGCGGGATTGCGCCTGGCACTCAGGCTCCCGCTTAGCCTCCTGCGCTGATTATACCACGCTACGCCTCAAACGGCGCTTTCGCGCCGTGGAGCACCTTGCCGAGGTATTGGCCGGTGTAACTCTCCGCTACTTCCGCCACGGCTTCCGGGGGGCCGGTGGCGATGATGCGGCCGCCGGCGTCACCGCCCTCGGGGCCGAGGTCGATCACCCAGTCCGCCGTCTTGATGACGTCCAGATTGTGTTCGATGACCACCACCGTGTTGCCCTGGTCCACCAGGCGGCCCAGAACCTCCAGCAGCTTCGCGATGTCCGCGAAATGCAGGCCGGTGGTCGGCTCGTCGAGGATGTACAGCGTCTGTCCCGTACCGCGCTTGCTGAGCTCCGATGACAGTTTTACGCGTTGCGCTTCGCCGCCGGAGAGGGTCGTCGCGGGCTGCCCCAACTGGATGTAATCCAGACCCACGTCGCGCAGGGTCGCCATCTTGCGCTGTATCGGCGGGATGTTCTCGAAGAAATCGCACGCTTCGCCGACCGTCATCGCGAGCACGTCCGAGACGTTCTTGCCCTTGTACTTGACCTCCAGCGTCTCGCGGTCGTAGCGCTTGCCTTTGCAGACCTCGCACGGCACGTAGACGTCGGGCAGGAAGTGCATCTCGATCTTGATGATGCCGTCGCCCTTGCACGCCTCGCAGCGTCCGCCCTTCACGTTGAAGCTGAAACGGCCGGGCTTGTAGCCGCGGACCTTCGCCTCGGTGGTCTGGCTGAAAAGGTCGCGGATCATGTCGAACACACCCGTATACGTCGCCGGGTTGCTGCGCGGCGTGCGGCCAATCGGGCTCTGGTCAATATCGATGACCTTGTCCACCTTCTCCCAACCCACCGAATCGCGGTGGCGTCCCACCGGCATGCGGCTCCCGTACACCCGGTTCATCAGTAGCGGGAACACGGTTTCCTGAAGGAGCGACGATTTGCCCGAGCCCGAAACGCCGGTGACGGCCACGAAGCAGCCGAGCGGAATCTCCATGTCCACGTTCTTGAGGTTGTGCTGCGTGGCGCCGAGGACTTTCACCCATGTCCCATTCGGCGAGCGGCGCGATTCCGGCAGCGCGATCTTGCGGCGCCCGGCGAGGTAGTCGCCCGTAACGCTGTCCGGGTTGGCCGCGATTTCGGCGGGCGTACCAATGGCGACGATATCGCCTCCGTGAACTCCCGCGCCGGGGCCGATGTCCACCACGAAGTCGGCGGCGGCGATGGTGTCCTCGTCGTGCTCGACGACGATGATCGTGTTGCCCAGATCGCGGAGCCGGAACAGCGTTTCGACGAGCTTGTGGTTGTCACGCTGATGGAGGCCGATGCTCGGCTCGTCCAGGATGTACATCACGCCGGTGAGGCCGCTTCCGATCTGCGTGGCCAGCCGGATGCGCTGGGCTTCGCCGCCCGAAAGGGTTGTGGCGCTGCGCTCCAGCGTCAGGTAACCGAGGCCGACATCGTTCAGGAATCCCAGGCGCTCGAGAATCTCCTTCACGATCGGCCCGCCAATGGTGGTGTCGCGCTCACCCAGTTTCAGATCGCGGAACCACGCGTTGGCGGCGAGAATGCTCGCGCCCGTCACGTGCGCAATGTTATCGTCCGCGATCGTCACGGCAAGCGATTCCGGTTTGAGGCGGCGACCGTGGCATGAATCGCACGCCACGTCGCTCATATACTGCTCGATTTCGGCCTTGGACGCTTCGGAACTCGTCATCTTGTAGCGTTCCTGCAGCATCGCGATGGCGCCCTGCCACCGCGCGTTGTAGGACCGGACGAATCCGCTGGTGTTCGTGTACCGAACGGGGATACGCTTATCTGCACCGTAGAGGATGATCTTCTTAGCAGCGTCGCTCATGTCCCGCAGCGGGACATCGAGCGGGAACCCGTATTCCTTTGCGAGCCCTCGCAGAATGTTGTGAAACCACTCGCTGGAGGTGTGGGCGAACGGTACGATGCCACCGCCCTCCAGCGTGCGGTCCGGGTGCAAGACGAGTTCCGGGTTGATCTCCTGGCGGAAGCCCAGGCCGTGGCAGTCCGGGCAGGCGCCATACGGGGTGTTGAAGCTGAAATTGCGCGGGGCCACTTCGTCGAAAGAGATGCCGCAATGCGTGCAGGAGTTCTTCTCGCTGAACACCATTTCCTGCGGTTCCGCGTCTCCGGTCTGGGCAAGAAAGCTCACCAGGCCCACGGTCATCTTCAGTGCCGTCTCCACGCTGTCGGTCAGGCGGCGCTGCACGTCCGGCTTGATGACCAGACGGTCCACCACGGCCTCGATGGTGTGGTTCTTGTACCGGTCCATGTCGATGTCGTCGGTCACTTCGTACATCGTGCCGTCCACGCGCACGCGGATCAGGCCGGCGGAGCGGATGTCGTCGATAACGCTCTTGTATTCACCCTTGCGGCCGCGGACCATCGGCGCCAGCACCTGAACCTTCGTGCCGTCCGGCAGGCCCATCACGGCGTCCACAATCTGGCTGACCGTCTGGCTGGCGATACGGTTGCCGCACGTGGGGCAGTGTGGGACGCCGATGCGCGCGAACAGGAGGCGGAGGTAGTCATAGATCTCGGTGACGGTTCCGACCGTGGAGCGCGGGTTGCGGGAAGTCGATTTCTGGTCGATCGAGACGGCGGGGCTGAGGCCGTCGATGTGGTCCACGTCCGGCTTATCCATCTGGCCGAGGAACTGGCGGGCGTAGGACGAGAGGCTCTCCACATACCGGCGCTGGCCCTCGGCATAAAGGGTGTCGAACGCGAGCGAGGACTTTCCGCTGCCGGACAAGCCGGTGATGACCACCAGTTTGTCGCGCGGAATCTCCAGCGAGATGTCCTTCAGATTGTGCTGCCGCGCGCCGCGGATGACGATTCTGTCCTGCGCCAAGTGAGTTCCCCCCGAGCCATGTTACACCGGTGGGCAACGGATGGTTGCCCCGAACAAGTGTACGGTAATTCTAGCACGCCGGGGCTCCGGCGGGAAATCGCCTCGCCGTCTTGACAAACGGAGGCCCAGGCCCGGTCAGCCCTGCTTGCCCGCCAGATGCCGTCTGTGGTAAGATTTCGGTCAGATGCCGCGAACGCCGTGCCGGTCCGTGGTACGCCGGGACGACCTCATCGCGACCCGTCTGGGCGCTGCAACAAGGAGATCCTGATGAAACATCCGCCTTTTCTCGTGGTTCTGTCCCTGACGCTGAGCATGGCGATAGAGCCGCCCGCCGGAGCGATACCCACTTCGATTCCGATTCAGGCCGTGGTCCAGAACGCCGCGGGAGTTCCCGTCAACGGAACGCGTTCCGTCACGTTTCTGCTCTACGAAGGTCAGAACGATATCGCCCCGTTCTGGTCGGAAACACAGACGCTGGATATCCAGAAAGGACAGCTCACGACGATGCTGGGGAAGGTCACGCCCATGGCCCTTCCGCTCACGGGGAGTGCCTTCCTCGGAATCCGCATCGGGACCGACCCCGAGATGACGCCGCGGCTGCCTATGGGCGCCGCGCCCTTTGCCCTCGCCCTACCAAACGTCTTCACCACCGCCCAGGGGGACATCGGAATCGGCAATATCCATCCGATCTATGCCCTGGATATCCGGGATGAGCAGGCAGTTACGCGCCTGACGTCCACCAACACGATGCAGGGCTCGATCATCGAGTTGCGCAACGAATCGGACAACATCCAGGAGACGGTGGGCGCCATCAATTTTGTGAACCATTTCGGCACGTACGCCGGGCAGGTGGCATATGTTGAGGACATGGCGAACGCCACGCTCAACTTCAAAGTTGCCGGCGCAGAGCGTATGACCGTTGGTCCGAACAGGATGAACCTGACCGCGGTTCACCCGAACGGCTTCTCGATCGAGATGGAGAACGATGGCCCGCCACCGATCACTCGGATCGGCTCGCTTGGCTTCTGGCAGAAGGGGACGAAACATGGCGAAATCGCGTATCCGTTAGCCGGGAAGGTCAATGACGGCATGGCGTTCACGGCCGGAACGACGGAACGGGCCCGGCTCACTCAGGCAGGCCTGCTTGGGCTGGGCACCGCGGACCCGCAATATGCACTCGACGTCGTTTCCCCCGGCCAGGGCGTCGTCCGCCTCCAGAGCCAGAACGCCGGGTACGGCTCGACGCTTGAACTCCGCAATAACACGCCAACGCAATCAATGGTCGGAGCTGTGAATTTTGTTTCGAAGGACGGCTCGTACGCGGGCCAGATCGGCTACTCAACCTCCAACGCCATGTCGTTGCGTACGAACAGCACGGACCGGGTCTGGATTGACAGCGAGGGCAGGGTGGGCATCGGATTGGCCGTCCCCGCATATCCGCTGGACGTTCAGGGCGATATCAACGCGCGCGGTTCGGTCCGCGCCAATGGCGTTTCTCTCACTTCCGACGCAACGTACAAGGCGAACGTCCGGGAAATCCCGGACGGGCTGAAGACTGTGCTGGGCCTCAGGGGCGTACTGTTCGAATGGAACCGGGCCGCATTCCCTTCCCAGGGCTTTCCGGAAGGGACAAAGGTCGGTCTCATCGCCCAGGAGGTGGAGCGGGTCCTGCCGCAGGTGGTTCAGACCGATGAGACCGGCCACAGATCGGTAGAGTACCAGAACATCATCCCGGTCCTGGTTGAGGCGATCAAATCGCAGCAAAGGGAGATAGGTGATAGGGACGCGCGGATCAGGGCACTGGAGGATCGCATGGCGCGACTGGAGCGCACCGTGGCCGAGCGATAGCGGGCAGGCTCTTGACCTGACCCGGCGGGAAAATCGGTACCTATGGCCCATGCGCTCCCACGGAACTCCGTGCACACTGAAGGATGGGATATTCCCAGAATCCATCGGGAGGAGCGTCGCTCAATGTCGGCAAATCGGTCTCGATTAGTCAGGGCGCTGATCACCTTAGGATTGGGCGCCACGCTTTGCTCGTCGGCTAGCGCCGACATGGGCGTTCCCATGCTCGCCCTCGTCTGGCCGGCATCCTGGCTGCTGCTCATTCCGGTCGTTTTTCTGGAGGCGTGGGTGGCCACGCGGGTTTTAGCGGTCCAGTACCGCGAGGGCGTCCGGTTGGCAACGGCAGCCAACCTGTTCTCCACTATCCTCGGAATACCAGTTACGTGGGTGATACTGCTGGTCTTGGGCGGACTGCTCGGCCCGGCTCTCGGGACGGATCCACATGGCCAGATGGCGCGCGCCGCTGCAAGCGTACTGTCCTGCCCTTGGGTTTTCCCGGACGATCCGGATCGTGGATGGCAGGGCTGGATGGTCATCGTTGCCGCCATGATCCTATGCATGCCGTTTTGCCTTATGTCGGTCGCCGTCGAAGCAAGTGTTGTCAGGAAAGGCGTTTCGCTTGCCCTGCTCCCGGGTGTCAGGCGCTGGGCGTGGCAGGCGAATCTGCTCTCGTACGGCCTCATCGAGGTCTGGCTGGGAGTCCTGCTGGTTCTGGCGCTGAGGAAGTGAAGGGTTTTTCCGCCCGCTGCGTCAAACTTCATGTTGGCACGGTACCGAACCGAGGACGAAGTCTCTCACGTCTACCTCATACGAAAGGGCTCGAAGATGAACCGATGCAAGACCCTCCTGGCCTCCGCTCTGTTGCTGACAGCCTGCTCCCAGCCCGTCCACGCAGACGTACAGGCGTGGGAAATCACCATAGAGAAGGGCAATGCGTCCCTCCGCCAGAACCACATTGCCGAGGCCGAAAAGCTCTTCAGGCTGGCGCTGAAGCAGGCCGAAGCCACCAAAGACCCGATGAGCATAGCGGTGACCGCGAACAACGTCGGCGAAGTGCTGTATCGCCAGAAGCACTATGCTCAGGCGGAGCCGTTCTACAGGCGGTCGCTTCAACTCAAGGAGAAAGCGCTTGGTAAGGATGACCGCGCGCTCGCTTCGGTCCTTGGGGCGCTGGCCGATACCCTGGCGGGAGAAGGTAAGAAAACCGAAGCCGGGCAATTGCGGTCCAGGGCCTCCGCGCTGCTTGGACCCAAGCCGACACTGAGTCAAGAGCAGAAAGATAAATGGCAGTCACTGAGCGATGCCGGCAAGAAGGCTGTCCTTGGCAATAACCTCGCGGAGGCAGACCGCCTTCACACGGCGGCGCTCGCGATAGTCGACAAGGCGGACCCAAACGGCTTACGACGCGCGGTTAGCCTGCAGTGTCTCGGCGAAATCGCGCTGAAGCGGAAGGACTACGCGGTCGCGGAACGCCTTCTGACTCAGGCTCTGGACCTCAAGCTGCGAATACCCGACTCGAAATCCACCGCGGCCATCACCATGGGGCATCTGGCCGGCTTGTATTATTCCACCGGGAAGGTCGAAAAATGCATCGAGTACCAGAAGAACGCTATCTGGCTTTTCGAGGATAGTGAGGGCAAGGAAGCCAAGAACACGGTAATCGCACTGGAGAACCTGGCGGTGACGTATCAGGACCTGAAGCGCGCCGCGGATGAAGAGCCGCTGCTCAAGCGTCTTCTGGCGATCACCGAAAAACAGAAAGGCATGAATTCTGTTGAAGCGGCGGATCGTCGGACGATGCTCGCGGCGATACTCGTGGATCAGGGCAAACTGACGGAGGCATTCCCGCTTCTGACTGAATCGGTCTCCGCCTACGATGCTCTGCACTCCAAGGCGAGTCAGCATACCGCACGCGCGCTCGACCTGCTTGCTCTGTGCTATGCCCGGAAGGCCGATTGGGAAAGCGCTCTGCCCGCAATGCGCCGCGCCGTGGTCGATTACGAAACGGTGTACGGCAAGGACGATCCGCAGGCAAGAGGCGCAAATGACGACCTGAAGCGGATGGAGGCGGACGCCAAACTCCCGCCCCCACCGATATCTGCGAAACCCAAGCAGTGACCGTTTGCGAAACGCCGACCCGACGATCCCGGGCTGGATGTGGATTACGCCGCTGGACAAAGCGCGCGAAGGCGAGCGGGGCGACCGGCCGCGTATTCGCGAGATCGTCGAGGCAGCGGTGCGCAGCGAACGGACTCCAGCGTTCAACCACAAGTCCGGCCACCCGAAGAGCCGGCGACATCACTGAGAGCCAAGCAGCCCTCAGATAGGAGCGTAACGTGTCACTCCACCGAACCCGCCTCTTGCTCTATTCAGCAGCGGTAGTCGTACTGGCGCTTGCTTACCCTGCCTTCGCTCGCGAAAGCCCCTTCCCCATTCGCGGCATCAAGGGGCTGTGGTGGGACGGCTTCGCCAAGTACGATCAGGCGCTTCCGTGGATTGCCAAGCACAACATGAACTTCCTCATGTTCTGCTACACGTCGTTCCCCGCCAGCGGCACGGAATGGCGCGCCGACTATACGCCGGAGCAGATAGCCCATTTCCGCGAGATGGCCAAGCAGGCGAAGAAGCTCAAGGTTGGCCTCTGCCTGTCCTTCAACCCCGGCATCTGGAGCAAGCCGCCGCTCTCCTATTGCTCCGAGTCGGACTACCAGTACGCGCTCCGAAAGGTCAAGACGACCCACGCGACCGGCATCCGCTGGTTCGCTCTCTGTCTCGATGACATCAACCGCGAACTACTGCCGGAAGACGTCCAGCGATACGGAACCCTCCAGACGGCGCAGGTGCACTTCGTGAACCGCCTTTGGGGCGATATGAAGCGCCTGAAACCGGAGGTGCACCTCATCTTCTGTCCCAGCGCGTACACGAGCGCCGACGCCACAGCCCACCCGGAATACACGAAGGCTGTCGGCGAGGGCATCGACCCGGACGTGATGCTGTTCTGGACCGGACCCGAGGTATGCTCCGCGACCATCACCGCGAACGATGCGTGGCAGACGGCCAGGTTGTACCATCGCAGGCCGTTCGTGTGGGACAACTACCCGGTCAACGATATGTTCCCCTGGAGACCGCTGCTGGCGCCGGTGAAGGGGCGCTCGGCGGACCTGAGCGGTTGGGTGAGCGGGTATATCGGCAACCCGATGAAACAATGGAGTATCAGCCGCATCCCGCTGGCCACACTGGCGGCGTATTTTCGCGATCCGAAGCACTACAACCCGCAAAAGGCTATCGCGGCATCTATCGCCGAGTTTCCGGTCAATCAGCGTCCGGCGATCCGCCTCCTGGTGGCGACCTACGGTTCGTCATTCTGGGGCGACAGGTCCTTCCCGCCAAAACCGGTCGCGAACACGGTTCTGGAGGCAAAGAGCGTTCTGCCGCAGTATGAGCGCCTGAAGCAACTGCTGACCAAAGACCCGAAACTGGTGGAAATATGGGCGGACGTCCAGCCGACCGTGGACGCAGACATCGCCTCCCTGCGGAAGACCGCCGGTCAACGGTGACCTTCAACAAGCTACAAGAAGGTGTGCTCTACAGGACTGGCTATTGTCCGACGGGCTAGTTGTACACCCAGATGCGGACGCGGACCAGGATGGGCTCAAACGTCTCTACGGACTCACGGGTTACGCTGATCGTGCTCGTCGTCAGATCGTGCCAGTATGCTCCCCAGGCGACGTTCTTGTTCTGGTTCGGGTCCCAGACTATGCTGTCGGCCGTGTCCTGATTGGTGATTCCCCCGTCTGGCTTCTTGAGAAGCAATTCAACCACGTAATGGTTAACGTCGCCGCCGATGTTGTGGATGTACTGGAGTGTCGTCGCGGCCTGCTGCGCGAACCAGCCCGTGTCGTAGGCAGGCCGAGGGAAGGGACTGCCACCGGCGGGGCCGATATTGCCGAGCATGGCACCCGTCACGGTCAGATTGCCGGATACCGAAGCGTCGCCCCGCACGTCCAGTTTGGCCGTCGGCGCGGGAGCGCCGATCCCCACTCTGCCATCGCCTAGGTAGAGATCGCCCCAGATGCTCGTCGCGCGGTCATATGCCTGTACATAGCCCCTGTTCAGCGTCGGGCTGTAACCGAGTTCCAGGCCCTTGCCGGTCGTCGGCCACGTAGCCCCCTCGACGCGCATCAGGTCGGAGACTTCCAGTTTCGCTCCCGGACTGGTTACCCCGATTCCGATCCGGCCGTTGTTCTTGATGGTCAGCACCGCGTGGGAGATGTCGGGCTGGGTATCGTTCGCGGCGGAGTTCTGCAGGAAGTGGAAATCGCCGCGGTTCCACGTATCGGCCAGTGAGTACATCAGGGCGCCCTTGGTCCGGTTCATCAACAGGCCGTTAGTCCCGTCACCGCCCACCGAGAACTTGATGCCGACTCCCGAGTTGTTGATGCTCGAGTTCGGATTGTCGAGCTTCAACGCGCCGGCCAGGCCCCCCTGATTCTGGAGCACGTAAAGCCTGTGGTTGGCGTACTCTAGGCCGATGCCGACGTTGCCCTGATTCAACACGGATACATAGCCGTCGAAGTATCCCGCGTGCCCATGGGTGCTCTTCCCGTAGATGCCGGGGCCATCGGTACTCTCACCGCGCACTCCGGTTCCCGTCGTGCTGAATCCGGATACCCCGTACCCCACTCCGCTCGAGCCGCTGACACCACCGTTCGAATCCGCCAGCGCCGCCGTGTTGAACGAATCCTGCTGCCACGCACGGACGGCCTGGCCGCTCTTGCTGGCGGCGTATACCCCCATGCCGGCTCCTGTGTTCTCGCCCATCACTCCCGCAAAGCTCGCGTTCGAGCTCTCACCGCGGATGCCGTAGTTGGCGCCGGAATTTGCCACATTGAAAGCCGGGGCGGACGGCGACGGCACGGTCTTCGAGAACGGAAGTGCCAGGTCGGCCGCTCTCATGGCGAACGGCGATGATGTCAGCTTCGTCCTTGGCAGAAGTGTATCCGCACCGACCCTCACCTCGAGCCAGATGTCCGGGGACGACAGCGTTGCGGATGAAACCGGCGGAGTGGGCGACGCGCCAAGGACGACGGCGAACACGCCTCTCTGGACGCCCACGTTCATCGCCCCGGAGTCCCAGAGCGCTGTCCCTCCGGTCTCCATGCTGAAGAGTCTGAACTGCATCGCGTTCGAGCCGTCCGGAAGGGGCTTCCCGGCCGAGTTGGTGACGTAACCCTGATACGTGAACGTGCTGGGCACGCCTTGCGCCCCCGCGCGCCCGGCGGCCGACACGGCGATGCCCGCAACAAGAGAGATGCCCAGAGGGAATACCGACCAGTGCAGATGTTTCACGTCAGTCTCCTCCTACCAACCGACAGCCCGGTCGTTCAAATCTCCGCCCGGCGGGAGGGTCCGTGAAGCGGAATCTGCGACTGCGTGCGGATGGCGGCGCGTGAAACACGCCTCACGCCCTTCACCGGCGAGATTCCGACTCCCGGCGCAAAAGGGGCGGTGGTTTGTCCTGTGGCGTCCCCGGCACAGGGGATGCGCGGACCGGAAACGGCAGGCGGCGTTGAAGCTCGGTCCGTGTCCAGGCGAAAGTCTAGCACGGCCGCTATCAGGTGGGCCACATGTCCTTCGCAGGCAGCCTAGGCCACCCGGTTTGTGAGGGTTCCCAAGCCGTCGATCTCACACTCCACGACATCGCCCGGCTGGAGGAATACAGGCGGATCGCGGAATACCCCCACCCCGCCGGGCGTGCCGGTGAAGATGAGGTCGCCGGGCTCCAGCGTGATGCCGGAGGAGAGGTTCTCGATGAGCGTCGGCACGTCGAACACCAGGTTGCTGGTGTTGCTGTCCTGCCGCAGTTCGCCGTTTACCCGGCAGCGGATGCCCAGTTTGCCCGAGTCGGGGACCTCGTTTCGTGTGACAAGATACGGCCCGGTCGGAGCAAAGGTATCGTAGGACTTTCCGCGCACCCACTGGCCGTCCCGTTTCTGGACCTCGCGCGCGGTGACGTCGTTGCCGACCATGTACCCCGCCACGTAGTCCAGGGCGTCCGCCTTCGCGACTCTCCGGGCGCGTTTGCCGATGACAACCACCAGTTCGGCCTCGTAGTCCAGTTTCGTCACGTCGTCGGGCCGTACGATATCATCGCCGCACGCGATGAGGCACGACGGGAATTTAGCGAACAGGATGGGGCGTTCCGGGAGGGGTTGGTTCTGCTCGCGGCAGTGGTCCGCGTAGTTCTGGCCGATGCAGAGTATCTTGCCCACGCGCGGCAGCGGTGGCAACAGTTTGAGGCCGGACACCTCGGGCCCGTGCCCCGGGAAGGCCTCGGCCGCGCGCCGGACGTGGTCCATCGCGTCCGGCGTCTGAATCAGGTCGAGGATGGAATGCACGAGGTGGCCGGAGAGGTCCAGGACGTGTCCATCTTTGACCAATCCGGGCGTCGGGGTACCGTGAGTGTCATACGTAATAAGTTTCATAGGGTTTGGGGTCCAGGGTTTAGGGTCTAGGATTTTTGAGCCGGGCCTTTACCCTAGACCCCAAACCCCATACCCTTCCACTGCTATAGTGGATTCGAGCCCCACACAAGGGGCAAATGCCTTGGAGAAACCACTATGCCGAAGCCTGTGAGCGCGGACGATGTCCTCAAGATTCGCACCGTACTCGATCCCCAGATGTCGCCGGACGGACGGCGCGTCGCCTTCGTCGTGAAGCGCACCGACCAAACAAGGAACAAGTACTTCACGAACGTATGGCTCAGCGGAACCGCCGCGCGTACGGCTAAGCAGTTCACCAGCGGCGACCAGCACGATTCCAGCCCTCGATGGTCTCCGGATGGCTCACGCCTGCTGTTCATCAGCGATCGTCATGACGAACTATCGCAATTGTACCTCATCAGCGTGGACGGCGGCGAGGCCGCCTGCCTGACCGATCTGCCGGCGGGCGCCATCGCTGATGTGTCGTGGGCTCCGGACGGCAGGAAGGCGTCGTTTACGTTCACGCCATCGGACGAGCGCGATACCAAAGCGGCGGCCGAGACCCGCAAAAAGGATAACAGGTCCACGCCTCCACGGGAGATCACGGCCCTCAGGTTTCGCGAGGAGGGCTCGGGGTTCCTGCCCTCCGTGAAGCCGCATATCTGGGTGGTGGATATCGCCGGCGGCAAGGCGAAGGCATTGACCGACAGCGCAAACGGCGAATCGGGGGCGGTCTGGTCGCCGGACGGCAGGTGGATCGCCTTCACGGCCAACCGGACGCCCGATCCCGATCTTCAGCCTGGCTATGACGACATCTTCGTCATCCCCGCCGATGGCGGCGCGGAGCGGAAGATCGACACGCCCGCAGGCCCGCTGGGCAGCCTGGCATGGTCGCCCGACGGCAAACGAATCGCCTACTTCGGCCACGAGTATCCGGACGACAACTGGGGTTGCCGCGATCAACGCCTCTGGAGCGTGCCGTTGGACGGCGGACCGGCCGTTTGCCACACCGCCGGCCTCGATCGGCCCGTCGGCGACCTCACGCTTGCGGACACTCATTCCTTCGGCGCGGGATACGCCGGCCCCATCTGGCACGGCGACAACCTGCTGTTCATCGCGTCGGAGCACGGCCGCGCGCACTTGTATGAAGTGGACACCACGACGGATGAGGCCGAAATCGCGGTAGGCGGCGATTGCGTCGTCATGGCTGTCACCGGCGACACGACCGGCGACAACCTCGCGATGGCCATCGGCACACACCTGGCGCCCGCGGAGATATTCGTCCGGGAGTCCGAGTGTGAACCGGTGCGGGTATCCGCTCTGAACGACCGTCTGGTGAAAGCGCTGGATGTCCAGGCGCCCGAGGAGTTCTGGGTTGATAACGGTGAAGGCGGCAAGACTAACGGCTGGATCATCAAACCGCCGGGCTTTGACGCCTCGCGCAAGTACGCGATGGTGCTGGAAATCCATGGCGGCCCGCACAGCCAGTACGGCCTGTCGTTCTTCCACGAGGCTCAGTGGCTGGCCGCGCAGGGCTTCGTGGTCGTATTCGCCAATCCCAGGGGCAGCAAAGGCTACGGTGAAGACTGGCTGCTGGCGCTGCGCGGGCGCTGGGGCGACCCGGATTTTGTGGACCTTATGGCCGTCGTTGACCACGTCGTCTCGCTTGGGTACGTGGATGAGAAACGCATGGCCGTCACCGGCGGCAGCTATGGCGGGTTCATGACGGCGTGGGTCGTCGGGCACACGGACCGGTTCGCCTGCGCCATCTCGGACCGGGGAGTGTACAGCATCGTGAGCTTCGGCGGCACGTGCGACTTCCCGATGGACGAAAAGTATTTCGGCGGCAACCCATGGGAGTGGGCGGACAGCCTGCGAAACCACTCACCGATTACTTACGCGCCCAACGTGACCACGCCGCTTATGATTCTCCACAGCGAGGGCGACCTCCGGTGTCCCATCGAGCAGGCGGACCAGTACTTCGCCGCGCTCCGCAAGATGGGCAAGACCGTGAAATACCTGCGGTTCCCCGGGGAAAGCAACCACGGGCTGAGCCGCGGCGGCCCGCCGGACCTTCGGCTGGCCCGGCTGAACGCCAACCTGGCGTGGTTCAAGCAATGGCTGAAGCCGTAGACCGCGGAATCACCACGGAGGGACGGAGGTCACGGAGGTGCACGGAGGTTATCGAATTTCCTCTGTGAACCTCCGTGTCCTCCGTCCCTCCGTGGCCGGATCAGAACCAATCATTATGAAGAGTACCTGGCTGTCAATCTGGCTCACCTTGGCGTTTCTGGCGGCGTTCACGCTCGCCGCGGTGTACACGCCGGAAACGTCCGCTACCCGGGCGCATCACCGGAGCGTCGCCCTGGCATGGCAGCAAAAACAGGATGAGAAGGCCAGGCGGGACGGCCTGGCCGTTCCCCAGCCTCTACCGAAGGGCACGGTCCGTTGGGCGGCCTCGGGCTGGGCGCAGCGCCTGGACGGGTGGGACCGCCGGACGTTCCAGGCGATCAACGAGGCGTGGGACAATCGGTTCTTCGACTCGGCGATGCCGGGCATAACGAGCCTCGGCAACGGCGGCGTACAGGCGGCCGGACTGCTCGCGCTGTGGCTCTGGGGGCGCAAGCGCAAACGGGCGGACTGGATGCGAACCGCGATCCTGTCGGTCAGCGGTTTGCTCTTGAGTGTGGTCGCGCCTCAGATCAAGCTCATCCTGCCTCGATTCCGTCCGCCGTCCCTGATCCCGTATGACATCGTACTGCTCGTTCACCCGCTCTACGGGGGCTCGTTTCCGAGCGGGCACACCATGTCTTCGTTCGCCATCGCGACGGTCATCGGCATGCGGCACCGCTGGGCGGCGGCGCCGGCGTTCGCCATAGCGGCGATCATCGGGCTCAGCCGGATCAGCGTGGGTGTGCACTGGCCGCTGGATGTCCTCGGCGGGGCCATCATCGGCGTGCTGCTGGGCTTTGCGGTGGTCCGGTGGGACAGCAGAAGGGGGAGGGAGACGAAATGACGGTCATGTGTATCGGCGCGCACCCCGATGACGAGATATCGGCCGGCGGCACGCTCATCAAGCATACCCGGGCAGGAGACCGCGTGGTTGTCGTCACGGTCACGGACGGCGGGATGGGGCACCGTACGCTGCCCGTGCCGGAACTGCTGAAACTCCGACAACGCGAGGCACAGGCGGCCGCGGAGGTGCTGGGGGCCGAATTGCGGATGCTGGGCTACCCGGATGGCGCCGTTCCGCGCAGCCTCGAACTGGTTCACCACATCGCGCGCATCATCCGCCAGGTGAAGCCGGATATCGTGCTGACCCACAGCCGCGAAACACTGCACCCGGACCATAACACGGTCCAGCAGGCCGCTGTGGATGCGGTGTTCGCCGCGAGCCTGCCGTTGCTGGAACTGGGACACCCCGCGCACAACGTTCCGCTCACACTGTTGTTTGCGCACAGCCTCTACAAGCGGCACGACGTTTACGTGGACATTCGCGAAAGCATCGAGGCGAAGATTCAGGCCGCGGGCTGCCACGCATCGCAGTACGAGGACTGGCTCACCACGGGCGGATGCGCTATCGACGGCGGCTGGGAGATGGGATACCAGGACTCATTTCGCATGGAAGCGCGCGTCTTCGGGGGGCACTGCGGTATCGAGTACGCCGAGGCATTCGATTACCTGAGCCCGCCGGACCCCGTCGCGCTGCCCAAGCTCACGCACGGTTAACCACAAAGGCACAAAGACACGAAGATCGAATCTTCGTGTCTTTGTGCCTTTGTGGTTAACCGTGTGGGGCGAGTGATGGGAATCGAACCCACGACCTCCAGGGCCACAACCTGGCACTCTAACCGACTGAGCTACACCCGCCGCGAAAGGCCGCCCCGCCGGGGCACGCCAATTCATTATAGCAGACGCCCCCGAGTTTGCAAACCACGCCATCCGGCCCGGTCAAACGGGCCCTTTGGCGCGTAACCTCCGCTTCACATCCCCGCAATCCCAACTTCATACCGCGGCAATTGAACCTTCACGGGTCTGACACGGACGCGTAATCCCGGCCGATTAGAATCAATTCATCAGACCGTGGTTCCTCCCAGTGAGGCGCCTTGCTTTCGAAAGGAGATGGCCGATGATGAAGAGACTGACCGATCCGCCGTGCGGCGCGGCGTGTTCCCATGAAGGCGCGGGCGCAAAACGCGAGTCCGTTGTGAAGCGATTGCGTGACCGGCTCAGCACGCCCGAGGGCATGCGACTGTTCAAAACGCTGGTGGCCGGCAAGGCCATTGCGCTCTTTCTTCTGTTTGTGGTTTTCGCCGGTGTGAGTTCGCTCCTGGGTTCCGGCGCGCACGCGGCGGACGATCCGCACGCCCCCGCGGCGACCATCAATGCGGTCAACACGATGTGGACGCTCATCGCGGCGTTCCTGGTGTTCGCCATGCAGATCGGGTTCACGATGCTGGAGGCTGGCTTTTGCCGAAGCCGCGAAACCGTGAACATCCTGATGGAGTGCATCGCGGACACGTGCCTCTGCGGAATCCTGTTCTGGGCATGGGGCTTCGCATTCATGTTCAGCGCCGGCACCCCGTGGATCGGCACGCACTGGTTCTTCCTCAACGGCGCCCCGGATATCTACTTTGCGACAGGCGTCCCGATGCTGGCATTCTGGCTGTTCCAGTTCGCGTTCGCGGACTGCGCCTCCACCATTACTTCCGGCGCCATGGCCGGCCGGACCGGTTTCCTGGGTGACCTGGTTTACTCGGTTGGCGTATCCGGATTCATCTACCCAATCATCGGCCACTGGGCGTGGGGACCGGACGGCTGGCTGGCCACGATGGGTTCCAAGGGCAACGTTTTCGCCTCGCTGGGCGTTCCGTTTCACGACTTCGCCGGCAGCACGGTGGTCCATACGATTGGCGGCGTGATGGCGCTGGCGGGCTCCATCGTTCTTGGCCCGCGCCTCGGCCGGATATTCAAGCGCGATGGCGGCGGCCCGATGCCCGCTCACGACCTGGTGATCGCCGCCATCGGTGGTATGATCCTCTGGTTCGGCTGGTACGGCTTCAACCCCGGCAGCACCCTGAGCGGCATGGATTTCCAGGGCATCAGCCGGGTTGCCACCAACACGACACTGGCGGCCTGCGCCGGTGGGCTGGTCGCAATGGCTGTTGTCTATCAGCGGACTAAGGTATGGGACCTTTCGTTCACGGTCAACGGTTTCCTGGCCGGTCTCGTGGCCATCACGTGTCCGTGCTACTGGGTGAACCCGCTGGGTGCGACGGTTCTCGGCGCGGTCGCCGGCGTAGTTGTTGTAGCAAGCGTCGAGATGTTCGAGTGGTTCCGATTGGACGACCCGGTTGGCGCGGTGAGCGTCCACGCAGTCTGTGGCATTTGGGGTACGCTGAGCCTGGGGCTCTTCGCCTGCGGAAAATTCGGCGCCACGGGACCGACCGGCGCCGACAATTCGGCCACGGCGGTCGTTACCGGCCTGTTCTACGGGGGCGGAGCGCACCAATTGATCGCGCAAATAATCGGGAGCGCCAGTATAACTCTCGCGACTTTCGTATCGGCGTACGTGCTGATGAAGGCTGTTGACATGCTGGGCATCCTGCGCGTCTCGAAAGAGGGCGAATTGGCCGGCCTGGACAACCACGAGCACGGCGGCCCGGCCTACCCCGAGTACGCGCTGAACTCACTCGGCACACACACCGGCCACCCAGCGCCGAACGTGTCCGCCAGCCTGAAGGAGGCTCTCACGCACAACCCCTGACCCTGGGGGCGGAACCGGGGGTAAAGAGGGGACGGGAAGATGGGGAAACGGAGGTGGACCGTTTCCCCATTTCTACGTCATGGCAGGATGAACCGGAGCCATCTACCCAGCAGTTGTCGAGTCGGTACCGTTAATCGGTCTCAGATGATCAAACCAATGTTGCTTCCATAGTGCGGCTATGGCTCCTTCCATCACAGATAGCGTCGTCTCCGTTACAATGATCAGGCCGATCTCACCGAGCCAATGTGGGCCCTGCCTGACATCTGAATTCACCGCTTGGTGCAGCCGTAAAGGGGTAAAGAAGGTCACTGCGTAGCGGAGTCCATCCGGACAGGCCACTTGTGCGCAACCGCACCAACCCTTTTGCGCTATTTCCCACAGATCTAACTCGTCAATGCTGTCAGCAAACACCAGTCTGGGTTGTTCTTTATATTCCGCTCTCTCCATCGCTAAGCTACCCTCTTGCGCGGCCCGCCGTACATCAGATACGGCTCGCGCTCTTCGGCCCATTTGGCTTCGTCCGGCGCAAGGCGCGCGTCGAAATCGGCCGGAGTTGAGTCCGGGCTGTCCACCCATTCGCGCAGGAATGTGCCGCCGGAAAGGAGGTCGATCGCCAGGCGCTGCGTCTCGTATTCATATTCGAACGTGCGCCAGATCTCGTAGCCCGGGTATTCCAGGCGCACCGCCTTCAGGATGAGCGCCGCGATACGGTACGGCTTGAAGCGGTCGTGGCGGTACAGGTCGTTGTCCGTGTGGACCATAATCCCGGAGCACATCTGGCCGGCGTGCTTGTGGAAGGTCGGCTCGAAGAAGCATGGCCGCAGCAGGCACCCTTCCAGCCATTGCGGCGCCAGACCACGCATGCGGCTAAGGATCGCCTCGAAATCGATGTCCGGCGCCCCGGCCAATTCCAGCGGCGTGCTGGTGCCGCGCCCCTCGGAGAGCGTGGTCCCCTCAAACAGGACCGTGCCGGGGAAACACCGCGCCATGTTCAGGCTGGAGGCGTTCGGGCTCGGGTTGATCCACGATCGCTCCATCACCGGCCAGCCGTATCCCGGCGCCGCATCCGGATCGTAGCCCGTCATCGGGACGACTTGCAGGTCAACGTCCAGCCCCTTGAGCGCGACCCACCACTTCGCGATTTCGCCGTACGTGAGGCCGTGGCGCATCATCAGCGGCCCGGCCCCGACGAAGCTCTCCCACCCCGGTTCCAGGATGGTCCCTTCCACCGGCCGGCCGGCGGGGTTCGGACGGTCCAGCACCCAGAGGCTCTTCCTGCCCGCGGCACACGCTTCCAACAGGTAGGTAAGCGTTGTGACGAACGTGTAGATACGCGTGCCGATATCTTGAACATCGGCCAGAAGGACATCGAACGTGTCCATCATCGCGTCCGTCGGGCGGCGAACCTCGCCGTACAGGCTGAAAACGGGGATGCCGTATCTGGGATCCGTGTAATGGCCGGACTCGATCATATTGTCCTGTTTGTCGCCGCGCATACCGTGTTGCGGGCCGAACGCGGCGGACATGTTCACGTCCGGGCACGCCATCAGCGCGTCCAGCGAGTGTACGCCGTCGCCCGTCACCGAGGCCGGGTGCCCCAGGAGCGCCACGCGTCTTCCCGCCAGCGGCCTCCGCAGTTCGGGTTCACCCAACAGTTCATCGATTCCAAAGTTCATGAGTTCGCTCTCTTCACGGATTCGCGTCCGTGCCAAGCGCCTTTCGGAGCAGACGGACGGCGATGGAAAGGCCCACATGTCCGTTGGCGCCAAACACGCTCAGGCGACTGAACAGCCTCTCCGACGGGGCATTCAGCCCCGCGGCCACCCGCAGGGCACTTGCCGCATCAGCAACGGTGTATGAGTTAAGGTAGGCGGATTCGTACGCCCCCAGGTCAACCGCGTAGTTCAGGACCCGCGGCAGTCCGGCCAAGTCCGTTTCTCCCCGGACCGCAGACAGATCTCCGGCGTCGATACACGGCGAAAGGAGTTGCAGCCGGTAATCGCCCGCTCCGGGATTGGCGATCAACGGATCAACCGTAATGTTGGTCCCGGTCAAAGGTCCCTCAGGGCCGAAGTCCGCACCGTTGCCAAAAACGTCGTTGTGGGAGAACGTCGCCGCGTCCTCATCGCGTGACAGGCCGCCCTGGTTGAGTGCGATGATGTTGTTCGCCAACTGGAGCGTGTTCAGCGACCTGTAGAGGTAGACAGTGCCGTTGATGCCCCCGAGAATCGGGTTGCTGCCGTCCGGGTGGTGGGTGTTTCCGGCGATCGTGTTGTTGGTGATTAGACCCAGACAGCCGTTACAGTAGATGCCGGCGCCCTGTGCGAGCAGGAGGTTCACGTTTCCACCGGCGATCGCTTCGTTCCCGCTGATCAGGTTATTCGCAATTATCAGGTTTCCGCTGATGGCGGCGATTCCCCCGCCCTGTGCGACGGAGGCTGCCCAGAAGTACGGATAGGTCGTGTACGTGTAGGCTGCAACGGTATTGTCACGAATGATGTTATTCGCGATCGTTGCCGATACGCTTTCCACGTATATACCCGCGCCCAGAGCCGATGAAGAGTCCTCCTCCGACACGATCAAGTGATTGCCTGAGATGACGTTACGTGTCAGGGTCGCCTTGTCTCCGAGGCACCGCACCGCCCCGCCGTTAGGTGCGCCCCCAAATCCGTAGGTGCCGCCGCCACGCGTGATGATGAATCCGTCAACCTTGGTCTCGGTCGCCCCGACCGGAATGGTGACGGCGGTGCCACGGAAACCCGCGTCGATGGTAGTCGGGAGAATGACGCGGTCCACGTAGTTGACAGTCTCAGTGCCGGCGAACCCCCCGAGAAGTGCGATGCCGGCCTTCAACGTCACGCGCTCCGGATAGGTGCCTTGCGCGACCCACACCGCCGCGCCCGGCGCCGCCACGCTGACGGCGGCGCCAATGGACCGTTTTGCTGAAAGCCACGCCGAACCGTCGTTTCGGTCGTCACCATCCACCCGAACGTAAACGCGCGACAGGGTGGGAAGGCCTGTCGTCGCCGGGGACTCGTAAGAGCCGATATCGACCGCTGGCCCAAGGAGTCGTGGCTGCGCATCGAAATCGGTGTCGCCGGGCTGAACGAAGGCATTGTCACCGGCGTCAATTGCGGGAGAGCCGGGCTGGAGGTGGTAGTCCCAAGTGTATCCGTTAGTGGTGTAGCGGTATAAGGGATCGGCGTGGAGGTTTCCATTCACCCCGACCGGCGCGCCATCGTCCGGAGCATTGTTATGGAAGAGGTTGCAGCGGACCTGGATATTGTTGGGCGATTGGCCGGAATAGGGATCGCCGATGCTGATAGCCCCTCCCTTCGCCGTAGCCAGTGATCCAATCGGCGCGGCCGTGTTGTTGTGGAAGATGTTGTTCGCCACAAGCACGCTGCCCAGTGCATAGAGGCCTGCCCCTTCCGACCTCCCCTGGCTGGTGCATAGGTTGTCCGCAATGGTGTTGTTGGCGAGCGTAACGAAGCCGCTCCAGACGTAGACGCCTCCCCCCACGGCGACCGACATGTCCGGATAGTAAGTCGTGTAGCAAACGGACGCATTGTGGACGATCAGGTTGTCCTTAATGACCGCGCTGCCGTTGGACACGGCGATGCCGCCGCCGTTTCCGGAATGTACATATCCGCCGGCCACATTATCCGTAATCGTGTTGTGGGTGATGAGGGCAAATGCACTGTAACCCACGTAGATACCGGCGCCGGACTTGGCCTGGTTGTCCTGGATAACGTTTCCGGTGATGGTCGCCGATCCAGCGCACTGGATACCGCCGTAATCCGATCCGTCCGCGCCATTTCCGTCGATCAAGTTGTTCGAGATCGTGACGTTGCCGGACCCCACGTAAACACCGGGACTTCCGCCGCTGATATGGAAGCCATCGAGAATCGCGTTGGTCGAACCATACAAACCAATGGTGGGGCTGAACCTCGATGTTGCGCGGATGGTGGTGTGGATCTTCCCGTCACGTTGACCGGTGGAGGTCTCGTTCCCGATGAAGCCTCCATACAGTCGTACGTCCTTCGTTTGGACCGCCAGTTGTTCCGCATACGCCCCGCCGGCCACCCAGACTTCGTCGCCTGGTTTCGCCGAGTCGAGTGCAGGCTGAACGGCGATGAACGCCGATTGCCACGATATGCCGTCGTGAATGTCACCGGCGGCGGCACTGTTCACGTAGATTATTGCCGCGTGGGCGAGCGTGGGCAACGCAATCAGCGCTGCGGACAAGACGAGGGTTCTCCAACGCATGGCACACTCCTGAAGGCAGTTCGGCGGCCCGCCAGGTCCCGCTCGACCTCCGGCCTCAGTGTGATGTTCGGACAGTCGGAACCATCCGGCCGGAAAAGCAGGGTGAGACCATGTCAGGCTCTTGGGACCATGTTAGATGACGACCGGGCTCAAACCCCGTTCCCGTCCTCGACGCGATGCCCCCGCCAATCGCGCATCGGGGGAACGGACCGTTGCCGATCCATTCCCCCGCTGTGCGATTAGCCGGTATGCTTCGGACTCGCTAGTTCAAAGTGATTGGCGACAGTCCCAGAACCGCGGGGGCGATTCCGCTTGTCGTCGTGGTGACCATGAACTGAGCGCTCACAACCTCGAACATGGAAGTTGCGGCGCCGGCGCTGTTCGGCGTTCCGAAGACCGCCTGCAGGCGGTAGACGCCCGGCCTCCAGTTGATGGTGTTGGTTGTCGGATCGCCGGGCAGCGTAACCGCTATCTTCTGTCCGGCCTTGACGATCACCGGCATCGTAGGAGTCATCAGCAGACACGGAGCGATCGTCCGCCAGCCGACAACATCCCGAAATTGCAGGTTAACCACCGTGCAGAACGACCGGTGATCCCACGTCGCCACGTCGATATTCGAGCCATTCGCGATGGTGGCGATAATCGGCTGGCTGACCGAATATGAACTCTTGTCCGAAGTGAGGGTTACCGCCGGCGTCGGGGGCGGAACAGCGATCAGGAACGGCATGGAGAATACCGTCTGATCCGGCCCTGTCGTTTGGCCCGTCGAGTCCACCGGCGCAAAGGTTACCGCTAGGCGATACTGGCCCGTTATCCAGGGCACGTCACGCGCCAACGGAACGGTCCTCGTTTCGCCCGCTCGCAGAATCGTGGCCATGGGCATCCGGTCCCACGGGCACCCGCTTTCCAGGACCCAGCCGGTCCCGTCAAATCGCTGGAGTTGTACTATGGTGCACAGCGATTGCTCATCGAAGATGCGAACCGGGGTCGGCCCATTGGCGATGATGGCGTTGATAACGCCGTTGGGCGGATACAGAGGTTTGTCCGACATCACCTTCACGAGCGGAACGGGCGGCGGAGGAACGACGACCTTGAACAACGGCGAGATGGCTTTCGTGAAGCCGCCGACACCCGTGCCATCCGGGCCCACGTACTGCCAGTCGATCACCATCCGGTAGACGCCCGGCTCCTGTACGAACTCGGGGATGGCGGCTTCCGGCAGGAGGACCTTCAGGACGGTCCCGGCGGGGATCACCTTTGGAAGCGGTATGCGCAAGAGCGGACAACCGCCCACCATCTGCCAGTCCGTACCAACCTGGCGCTGCAGTTGAACGATGGTGCAATAGGACTGTTCGTCGAAAATCTGGATCGCCTGAGAGGTTCTGTTGGCGATGATCGCGATAACAGCCTCGTTCGTGCTGAACTCAAACTTGCCGGGGTCGATCGTGACCACGCTCGGCGGCGGCGGAGGTGGTGGCGGTGGTGGAGGCAGCAGGCCAACGAGCCGGCCCTTGTACAGCGGCACGGGGCTCGCGGATTGCTGCTGGAGATCGGCCTGGAAATTCAACTCCAGCGGTGAGGAGACCTGCCCGTTACCGCCCGTGGTGGTCCCGGATGGCGAGATCAGCCCACCGGTGAGCATCCCTTCAAGGTGCCCGGGGAGATAACAGCTCTTCGTGGCATCGGGGACGCCGGCGGTGAGGCCGGCCGTGCCGTGCAGGAGTCCCGATATAACAACCGTACCGTCCGGAGCGACAATCCTCACCGGACCACTGAAGAATCCGATTCCCTTGTCGTCTATATTGAGTAAGAATGACTCGGACACCAGCTTGCTGCCGTCCGGGATCAACTGCAGCGTCTGGTCACACGCGGGGCTTGACCTGAGGTCAAGTGAGACTGCGGTGGGGACAATCGGGCCGCCGGCATCCTTCGCAAGGATGAGCGGTCCAGAGGCGGCTCGGGGCTGGGCGATGAACGCCATCGCCAGCGCACCCGCAACCGCCAGGATTCCTCGTTTCATGGGTTCTCCTCCTTCTTGATGGAACACCCACTTCCTGAGCCTCGGCGACCCAGGCAAATCTTAGACGAAGCCGGCTGGAAAATGTTTCGCCGCACAATCGCAGCCGTTCGCCGGGCAGCCGAGCCATGCCAAATGTTATTGTACCCGTTCGGCGCCTGCCCCGACCACAGTTCGCCTTTCCGGCCTGGCACGGATATTGGTCCCAGCCGCTTGCCCGCAACGGATTGCTGCGCCATCATGCATCTGGTTCGTTGCGAACAGGCGGGCAAGAGACCGCCGGGCGACGCGCCCATTGCGATGCGCTCCAACTACCGTTGATGGGCGCTTGAGAGGAATTCCGGTTTGAGACAGATGAAGAGATTGATAGCGTCGCTGGCGGGGCTTGCGATGCTGGCCGGCGGGCAGCCGGCCCACGCCGATGTAACCGCCGATGCGCTGCTGAAGGTTCTTGTGCGAAAGGGTGTCCTGACCCAGGAAGAGGCCGCCGACGTGAAGGCGGAGGCCGCCCGAGATTCGGAGACCGCCAAGACCTCCGGAAAAGATCCGACCGCCGCGCTTCAGGCAACCGTGGCGAAGATGCAGAAGACCACGGTCAGTGGTTACGTTCAGTTCCGCGCCGTTTCGCAGAAATACGCTCGCCCTTCCACCCAGCTCATGGATCGCCGAGCCCGGGTTTCGGTGAAGAATACGTCGGACGTCGGCCGGCTTACGATCACGCTTGAAGGCTGCCCGACAGCCGTGGCCCTGTATGACGGTTACTACGACTGGTTCCTGCGTCCGAACTCGGGCAAGACGCAGGGAGCCACCCTCCGGATGGGGCAGTTCTCCAAGCCGTTCGGCATGGAAATGGAAACCCCTCCGGCGGACCTCGAGATGCCGGAACTGCCCGTTGGTTGGGGCGTGCTTTTCCCCGGCTATCGTGACGTTGGTTTACACGCCTACGCGGGCGTCGACCCCAACACCCGTGTCGACGTCGCGCTCCTGAACGGCAACGGCGCCGGATCCATCAAGTTCGACAATCGCGACAACGATAATTACAAGGATGTGCTGCTCCGCGTCCGGCACACTGTTTCGAACGTCGGCGAATTCGCGCTGAGCGGCTATCGCGGCCAAAACACTGACACGACGACGAAGATTACCGGCGATCGCAATCGCTGGGGAATCGCCGGCGTGTTCCCGAATGTGGTTGGCGGCCAACTGCGTACGGAGTACATCGCCGCCCGTGACCTGACGGCCAACCTTGGCGCCGGGGCCAAACTCGGTACCGCCGACGCACGCGCCTGGGAGGCGACCTACGTACACCCGGTGGCGCCGAAAACCAAAGTCGCGCTCAGGTACGACTCCTGGGACCCCGACACCCATAACACGTATCGCTTCGGCGGAGACGGCGAAGTGAACACGGTCGGCCTGGCTGGCATCCAGCAGATCTCAGACCAGTTGAAACTGTCCCTCTCGGTGGAACGCCCCCGCATCAGGCGATGGGATTCCACGAGCCAGACGGCTTCGGCCCGGAACGAGGACGTGCTGACCTTCCAGGGCCAGTACCGGTTCTGACGGACAACGCGGCGCAATGGGTCAGTGAGCCAGGCCGACATTTGAACATTGACCCATTGGCCGCCGGAGCGATGCCCGGGGGAGGAAAAATGAAGCTGCTACGGCTGGTTACGTGGAGAATTCGACCACTGCTCCTGTTGGCGGGCGCGGCTCTGGCCACCCCGGCCCGCGCTGATGATCCGCGAACGGTTCGCGTTGGTTACGCCCCGAGCATCACCGATGCGGTCGGCATCGTCGGCTTCTCCCCTCAGAAGCGTTCGTACTATAAAGCCTTTCCCGGCGTAACGTTCAACAACCGGTTGTTCCTCGCCGGCCCTGCCGTCATCGAGGCCATGCGAAGGGACGAAATCGACATGGCTTTCGTCGATGGTGGCGCGGCGATTTCCGCCTTCGCGCGCTCGCCTGATATCGTCGTTCTGACCGGCACCACAGCAGGCGGCACGATCCTGGTTGGACGGAAGGGCGTAGCCATCACCGCCGCCGCCGGCCTTCAGGGCAGGAAAGTCGCCGTTCCCGAGATCGGCTGCACCCAGGATACGCTGCTTCGCTTTCTCCTGGCCCTGAACGGCCTCCGCGCCGAAGATAAAGGCGGCAAGGTGGCGGTGATGGCCATAGACAACCCCGAGCTTCCGGGCCTGTTTCTTCAGAAGAAGATCGACGCCGCCTGCGTGCCTGAACCGTGGGGTTCGTATCTCGTGAAGGAGGCCGGCGCAACCGTCATACTGGGCTCCGGGCAGATGTTTAATGAGGGCGAATACCCCGCAACCGTTCTCGTGGCGCGCAAGGCGTTTGCCGATGCCAACCCTCGCTTCACCCGGAAGTTTCGCGATGTGACGAGGCGGATTACGCTCGTCATCAGCAGTCAGAAGATGAACTACGCACCGCTCCTGAAATCGGAGATGAAACGCCTCAGCGGTCGCACAATGACGGACGCTTCCATCACAAGCGGGCTGAAGCGCTGCCGGTTCACGACCACGGCGAACGCGCATGACATGGCGGTCTTCGCCAAGTTGGTAGACGTCGCGGGATATATGCCCCCCGGCGCCAAACTCGACGGGATTATGCTGCAGTAAGCCGCTTCATGTCCGCTCCTCTGGTAACTGGGCGCCTGCCGGGATTGAAGCAAGTGCCGGATTCGGCACTCCGTAAGCCGTTCGGAACCGACCTGCCGGGTGGTCAACCGGTATAAACCTATAATGCCGATGGCAGCGTCACCACGACCATCTCCGCTGGCTGCTGGAGACTTAGGCCTCCAGCCGCCAGATACAGGTCCAGACATCACCCGAGGCCAGCTGAAGCGCTTCAGCGCTTACCCAAGTGTCCGCGCCGAACCATCGCACGAACTCCTCGGTGACGATTCGCCAGACATCGTCCTCCGAGGCCATCTCGCGCATACGTGCCACGATCGACTCCGCCTCAGGCGCGTATTCGTCAGCCGGCGCGCCCATTTCGATGAGCCCAACCGGGTCGCGGAGTCGCAATATGTCATTCACTGCGAAAAGCAGGTCGGCGTAATCGGCCTTCGAGCGGCGCTTTGCGGCCTGTGATTCCATCATGCGGTCGCGAATCCTTTGCGGACGAATGGACTGCTGGCCGCGCTTCTACACGATCTGCATTGGCATGATCACGTAGATGTAGTCGGTGCCATCCACGGGGCGGACGAGGCCGGGGTTGAGGCTGCCGGTCAGCTCGAAGCGCACGCCTTCTCCGGGCAGGACGTTCAGTACGTCCAGTAGGTACTTGGCGTTGAAGGCGATCTCGATGTCGTCGCCCTCGCGCATCACTTCCACGTCCTCGCGGGCGCGACCGACGCCGCCGGCGTCTGCCGAGACGATGACTTTCTCGCCGTCGGTCTTCAGGATGATGCGGTTGCTGGCTTCTTTGGCGACGATGTAGGCGCGGCGGGCGCTGGCAGCGAGGTCTGCGGTCTGCATAGTGATGCTCTTGTCCGTGCTGCTGGGTATGACGCGCTCGAAGTTCGGGAACTGTCCCTCGATGAGGCGGCTCACCAGGACGGTGTTGTCCACCTGGAATTGCGCCTGGTTCTTGCCGAGGCGGATAACAACGTCCGCTTCCTCGTCTGACGGCAGAATCCGCGCGAGTTCGTTGAGGGCGCGGGAGGGGATGATCGCACCGGCCTCTATATCAAGCCCCTCCACCTTCAGGTTGCGGACCGCGAGGCGGTGGCCGTCGGTGGCCGCCATCGTCACGGCGCCGTCCTTGATGGTGAGGTTGATCCCGGTCATAATGGCCCGCGCCTCGTCCGGGGACGCCGCGAAGACCACCTGGGTGATCATCGATTTGAGCGCGCCCACTTTCAGGGTGACCTGGGTCTCGTCGCCAACCTCGGGCAGAACCGGATATTCCTCGGCCGGCAGTCCCACCAGGTCGAAACTGCTGCGGTCGCAGGCCAGCACCACATTGCCCGGCGAATCGGCGGAGAACTGGACGTGGCTGTCCGGCAGGGCGTTTACGATGTCGGTAAGGATCTTGGACGAAACGGTGAACGCGCCTTCGTCCTGTACCTGGGCGGGGATGTGCCGGCGGATGCCGATCTCCAGATCGTAGCCGGTAATCTCCAGCCCGCCCGGCTCCGTCTTGATGAGTAGATTCATCAGGATCGGCAAGGTGGATTTGCCCGTCACGCGGCTGGCGGCCGCCAGTCCCTCGTGCAGGTCCCGCTTGGTACACATGGCCTTCATCGCTGTCTCTCCAGTGGTATAGGTTTCGGGTTTACGTTTGTATTATGGCGCGTTGGCGCGGGGATGTCACGCACACAAAGCGAAGTCCCCGCGTGGACGGCGGGGACTTCAAGTGCCGCGCGATTGCGCTGAAATGTTTGGCGGCGCGGGAGGTGGCTCTTACCTCCACTGAATGCCGGGAGACGCTCTTTTTAGCGGCAGGGTGCTGGGTGGCTCCCCCACACAAGAACAGACCAACTGACCAACATTGCGCCGCCAACCTCTACTCATTTTGGCAGAACTCAGCCGGATAATGAGCATACAAGCACAAAACCGCGGCGCCCCAGCGCAAGAGTGCCCCCCATTAACACCTTGCGTCCGGTCAACGGGCGCGCAGCACCAGGTTTCGTATCTCGAAGCGGCGCAGGTCGGCAGTGGCGCTTGAGCCCGACTGCCGGCTCCCGAGCGGGTCTTCGATGAAGTTCACCCATTGCGTTGACGTAAAGTCGGCGTCCGATCCCACGGTGGCCTTTCCCGCCTTCCCATCGGCCTCGTAGAGGCGGACGAGGATGCCTTTCGGATCGTCCTCCGCGCGTTTGAGCACGGTTGCCACGACGCCTTCGCCATCGACCTTCAGGAACGACTTCTGAAGCGGAAACCGCCCCGAGGCGCTTGGCGCCACGGTGGCTGAAACGAAGGGCTGGTTGAATTCATAGCCCCGTTTCACCTGCTCGGCGCCATACGCGCCGGCGTGCGTCACCAGTGCCGCCTGAACGAAGTGGGCGCGCATATCCGAGGTGGAATCCAGACGGTTGGGCGTACGGATCAGGGACAGCCGAAGGGTGTTTCCCGTCGCCGAATAGCCGTGTTTGCAGTCGTTCAGGAGGGTTATACCGCCCTCCGCTGAACTGAGATCCCCTGATTTCAGCACCGCCGCCTCCCGTCCGTCGCTGGGGTGTTCCTCAGTGGCGAATGGAATCTCATAGCGGAAGACGGGGTCGGACCCGGCCACGTCGCAAGCCAGTTTGAGGAACGGGGTTGACGCCTCGTGGGTCCCCTCCTCCTGCCAATCAATCCACATCGGCAATTCGACCTGCTCGGATCCTGCATTCAGCACGATGTGCTGGATAATCGTGGAGTGGCGGTATTGCCGCGTCACCTCCACAAGGCAGCGCGCGTGATCGCTCGTCAGAACCTTCACGGTCGCCGGGCCATCCAGGACCTCGTGCGCGGTGTATTTGCCCACGACCCACGCATCGCCGCTCGGATCCTCATACCAGACTTCGAACCGGTTCGCCGCACCGCCGGGGGCCAGTGTCTCCCGGTTGTACGGCAGATCCTTGAGGCTGGTGATCAGCCCGTTATCCTTCCGAATCACGACGCTGCGGAGGCCGTTATCCAGAGTGAGGGTCTCCGCTTCATCCTTGACCTGAACGATCCCGCAGTTGGAGGCTGACGGGTTGAGCGGACGGATTTCATAAACGCTGTAGCCGAACCCTGGCACGTTGTGCGCGATAAACGACGCCATCGGTTCGCCGGACGGGTTGTCGCGGCGCTCTCCTGTCTGGAGTGAGATCAGGGAAAGCGCCCCGGCCGGCGACACAGCGACCCATTCGCCCCGTACAGGACGCGGCCACGGAAACCGCACCTCACCGCTGTGCTGCCACCCGAGCGGGTTGAACGCCATCACGGCCAGATCGCTGTCGGGCGGACACGTGGCGAGACTGGCGAGGAATCGAACCGAAGCCCCGGCGATATTACGGCTCTCCGCGACGATCGCGGACAGTTGCTCGACGCTTTGCCGATACACCTGATGCGTGCCGCTTCCCGGGAGCGAGTCGTGATGCTGGTTGAAAGTGATGCCCCACCAGGCTTCGTCGAAACGGTCCTTCAGGTAGGGCTGCCCGAAGAGGCCCGCGATGGAAGCCGCCGTTTCGGCGGTGGCTGTTGCGTTCTCGGCGTCGCGGTTCAGGCGCTTCATTTCGGAATGTGTGGTGTAGCAGCCGTCGATGCGGGGGTCCAGCGATGTCTTCACAACCGGAAGCGCCGTCAGATCCTGCTTCCGCTCCGCGTCGAAGAAAGCCTGCGCCGTGGAATACTCCACGGTTGGATAGTACGGCGTCTTCTTCCACGTCTCCGCGATATTCAGTTGCTCACGCGTCGGTCCGCCGCCGTGGTTTCCCACGCCATAAACCCACATGATGTCGGTGGTTCCGGTCGCCTGCTTCCACGGGACCAATTCGTCGAGGATCTTGCCGCTGAGGTTGGAGTCATACCACGAGCCGGATGCGATCTCATCGAACGTCAGAGCGCGGGTGCCGTCCGGACCCTCCCACCAGAAGAACGGTTTGCCCTGACCGCCTCGTCCGAAGTAGTAGTTTTCGATGCCGCCCATTTTGAGCATCTGGGGCATGCTCCACGTGTGACCGAACGTATCCGGTTCGAACCCGACGGTCGCGGTCTTGCCGAACCACTTCCGGAAATATCGCTGTGCCAGCAGGAAATTGCGGGCGTGGCTCTCCTCCGAAATCATCCACGTATCGCCTTCCGATACGCGCCCTCCCACGATGTCCCACTGGCCGGACTTCACCTTTTGCTGCATCCGCTTGAACACGTCGGGATAGTGCTCCTGCACGATGCGGTACAGGCTGCTGCTGCTCTGCGAATATTTGAAACCCGGAAACTCGTCCATGAACCGGACGGCCTGCGAGAACGTCTTGTTGCAGACGTCGTAGATCTCGGGCCACTCCCACTGCCACGCGGGGTCGATATGTCCGTGGCCTACCAGGTGGCCCGTGAAGCGCTTCATCAGCGGACGCGTGCGGGCGAGGCTCGCCTTGGCCCTGGCCAGGCGGGCGTTGACGCCATCAGGGCTCAACGGCGATCCGGTCTCGATCTCGTCGATCGCCCCCCTCGCCTCGTCGATCGGTTGCTTGAATTTCGCGCCGTCCGGTGTAAGCGCGGCGAGAGAGGCCACCAATTGGATATCGTGCGCTACTTCACGCGCCTGGCCCTCGCGGTCATACGCGGCCACCTGATCGGCGACGACAGCCTTGATATCCGCCTCCGGCGTGATGAGCGAGCGCTCGACCGGACGGACGACGACTTTCTGGCTATATCCGGAGATGCCTTGAATCCCTGCTCCGACGGGAAGCGCGCCACTCTGATAGACCCACGTCCACGTCCCGTCCGCGTGGTGAACACCGACGCTCCCCGCGAAAAAGGCGTATGGCCCCGGTTCGTCACCCTCAAACACGATGCTCCATTTGGTGGTTGTGCACCCGGCGACACTGTCGAGCGGAAACACCCTGTGACGCCACTGGCCGCGCGCCGGAGTGATGACCGTCTTGGGATGAAGGTCAAACCCGTTCTGATCCGTGATCTTCCGGTCCCGGAGCGGCAGGCCCTGGTCCAGTTCGGCATCCACACCGCCGCTTATCTCCGCCGAGTCGGGACTGATGAAGAGGTCATACTCGAGGCGGTCTCCGGCTGCGAAGGTGACGCGCTGGTTCGACAGGTTGTAATACACCATCGAAGCGCCGCCTTTGGCGAGTTCGGTTCCCGCCATCATCATAACGGTGTCCGCGGACGCGGCAGTGCCAGACACCAGAGCCATCACTACCAGTGGGATCACGATGCGCATGAGAGCGGTCTCCCGGGGCGAGGCATGCCTCGCCCCTTACGGTATCAACCGGGTGCTACTTGGTCTTCGCAACCTTGGCGGGCCTGGCGGCCGGTCTGGCAGCCACTGGTTTGTCGCGATAAAGCAGCAGGTTGCGGATCTCGTATTTATGCAGGTTGACGTTGGTTACGGCTGATGTGCTGATGCCGGACAACGGATTCTCCACGAAATTCACCCATTGCGTGGCCGCGAGAGTCGTATCCGAGGAGACCGTGACCGGGGACTGGTTGCCGCTCGCTTCGTAGAAACGGACGAGCATCGCCTTCGGATCGTCTTCCGAGCGCTTGAGCACCGTGGAAACGACGTTGTCGCCCACAACGAGCACGAACGATTTCTCCAGAGGCAGGGCGCCGTTGGAGGACGGCGGCACGCGGGCGCCGACAAACTCCTGGTTGAACTCGAACCCGCGCTTGACCTGCGCCGCTCCGTACGCGCCCGTGTGCGGGAAGAGGGCGAGGTTGATGAAGTGCTCGCGCTGGTCCGCCATCGCGTCGGGTTCGTAACTGGCCCGGAGCAGCGAGACCCGAAGTGAGTTTCCTTCGGCGGTGTGGCCGCTCTTGGAGTCGTTGACAAGCGTGATCCCGCCTTCGGCGTTGCTCAGGTCCGCCGATTTCAATGCGACGCACTCTTCGCCGTTGGCGGGGCGTTGTATCGTGGCGAAGGGAATCTCATACGAGGCCTTCAGACCGTCACCGGCCACGTCGCACGCCATCTTGAGCAGCGGCGCGGGGTCCTTGCCGTTGCCGAATTCCTGCCAGTCGACCCAGATGGGCGTTTCCACCTGATCCGCGCCGGCCCGCAGGACGACGTGCTGTGTAATGCGGCTCTTGCCGTAGTCGCGGCTGATCTCGATAATCACAGCGCCGGGACCGTTGTTCAGGACCTTGACCTGGGCGTCGCCGTCAAGCGCTTTGTGGCCGGCATACGCGCCAAGCTGCCAGGCGCTCATCCCGCCGGGCTTCTCTTCCCATATCTCCAGCCGGTTGCCCGCCCCGCCGGCCGCGATCATCTCGCGCTTCGCGTTACTGTCATACACGCTGGTGATGAGGCCATTGCGCTTGTTGACTGTGACTTTGAGGCTGGCGTTTTCAATGACGTAGGCATCTACACCGCTCTGGTTGAGGGTTACCGCGTCGAGAAGCCTGTCGCTCCCCGATACGCGCCGCATCCCGAATACCCGATATCCGAAGCCCGGGACGTCTCTGGCCTCGAAGACGGCCATCGGCTCACCGGACGGGTTGTCCGGGCGCAGGCCGCGCAGGATGGTCACCGGGACCGTCGAGCCGTCCGGGGCGGTGGCGACCCACTGGTCGGCGTCGGGCTGGTACGGCCACGGCGCCTTCACGATGCCTGAGTGCTTCCAGCCAAGCCCGTTGAAGGCGACGACGTTGTAGTCCGCTCCCTCAGACCGCTTCATGAATGTGGCAAGGTACCTGACTGAGTCACCGGCGATGTTCCTGCTGCTGGCGACAATTGCGCTAAGCTGTTCGCGGCTCTTCACATAGGACTCGTGGATGGCGCTTCCGGGCAGGGTGTCGTGGTGGTGGTTGAAGCAGATGCCTTCCCAGTTTTCATTGAAAGTGCGCTGCGGATAGGGCTGGCCGAAGAGATTGGCGATTGTGGCGGCCGATTCGGCAGTGGCGGTGGCGTTCTCGGCATCGCGGTTAAGGCGTTTGAGGTCGCTGTGCGTTGTGTAGCATCCGTTGAATACGGGGTTCAGTTCGTCCGCGATGGTCGGGACCTTGCTCAGGTCACCCTTCTTGATCGCGTCGAAGAATTTGGTGGCTGTCGAGAACTTGACGTTGGGATAGAACGGCGCCTTCTGCCATTTGCGGCCTTCCTGAATCTGTTCCCGCGTGACACCGCCGCCGTGGTCTCCCACTCCGTAGATCCACAGGATCGAATTTGTGCCCGTCTTGTCATACCATGGGAACACTTCGTTCAGAGTGCTCTGAGTGAGGTTTCCCCCATACCACGAACCGGAAGCGGGTTCGTCAAACGCCAGAACCTTCGTCCCGTCCGGGCCTTCCCACCAGAAGAGCGGTTTGTCCTTGCCTCCGCGGCAGAAGTAGTAGGTGTCACACCCGCCCATCTTGATGATTTCGGGCATGCTCCATGTATGGCCGAACGTATCCGGTTCCCAGCCCACGGTCGCGGTCTTGCCGAACGCGTCCTTGAAATAGCGCTGGCCGAGGAGGAAATGGCGTGCGTGGCTCTCCTCGCTGATCATGTTCGTGTCGCCTTCGCACACGCGTCCTCCAACAACGTCCCAGGTCCCCGCCTTGACCTTCTGCTGGATGCGTTTGAACACGTCCGGGTAGTAATCCTGCGTGGCCTTATAGAGCGCACTACTGCTTTGGCTGTATCCGAACCCGGGGAACTCGTCCATGAGGTTCGAGATTGTGTTGAACGTCGCGCGGCACACCTCGTAGGACTCCGGCCATTCCCAGAGCCACTGAAAATCGATGTGGCTATGGCCGACCAGATAGCCGGTGAAGGCCTGCATCAGCGGGTGCGTATGCCCGAGTTGTTCCCGGCCGGAAGTCAGGAGGGAGTTCATCTCCTCGGCGCTCATGTCATGGCTGGATTTGACCTTGTCCAGTGCCTGGCGGGCCGCCGTGATGTATTTCGCGTAACCGGCGGCGTCCGGCGCTGATTTGGCGAATTTCTCAACGTATTCGACGTCGTTCTGGAACTGCGTGATGTCGGAATCGCGCCTGAACGCGGCCATCTGGTCCGCCACGACCTTATCGATGTTGCCGGCCGCAACCCAATCGCGATTTACCGCGCGAAGGACGATTTCGCGGCTGTATCCTACGTTGCTGATGTCGCCCGCGGGCGCCGGCGCAGGGCCACCGTTGTACGCCCAATCCCAGGTGCCGTCCGCGTGCCGGATGCCGTAGGCGCCGACAAATATGACATATGGTCCCGGCTTGTCGCCTTCAAAGGCGATGGTCCAGGTGCGAACAGTCATACCCTCGAGTGAATCCAGTTTGATGACGCGATGATACCATTTGTCCTTAGCCTGATCGACCACCTGCTCCGGATGAATCCGCACTCCGTTCTGGTCCGGGATTTTCCTGTCGCGCAGCCCGATCGTTCCGTCCGCCCACTCCAGATCGGCGCCGCCGTTGATTTCGGTGGAGCTATGCGGGATGAAGAGGTCGTACTGCAGGGTGTCGCCTTTGCGAAGGGTGACGCTCTTGTGAGAGACCGGGTAATAAAGATAGAAATTGCCGCCGGTTGATACGTTATTGCCGGCCATCATCAACACGGTCTGCGCGGCGAGGGAGACCGGGGGTTGGTAGGCGGCCAGGCAAGCGCTCGCCGTCGCTGCCAACACGGTAAGGAGGGGCCATTTCATCACGGTGGGGTTCCTTTCAAGCTAACTGCGGGCGCATCTCTGAAATCGGCGCTATTACTCGAAAGGATAGCGGCGATTGGCGACGTTGGAAAGTGTGAGGCGCGGACGATTGACAGGTGCGCCGATTGAAGGCGGCCACACCTGGCGCTGCGCCGTATCTGGTGTAACGAATAAAGGGGCCGGGCCTCCCGTCAGGAGGGCCCGGCCCGATTGTGCGCGCTCAATCGCGTGGAGAGCGCACGGGGTTAGCGGCTGTGGTTCGAACGGGCAAGGACTTCCACCTTCACCCTTCCACGGCCGGCGCCGCGCAGGCCGATGTTGCGTGCCAGCGCCTCTGAACAATCGATGATGCGGCTGCGCACGAAGGGACCGCGGTCGTTGACGCGGGCCTCTGCGCTGCGTCCCGTGCGCAGGAACGTCACGCGGACGCGTGTACCGAATGGCAGGTGCCTGCTTGCAATGGTGCTGCGGCTACGGCTCATCGGTTCACCCGATGCCGTGCGTCGACCATAAAAGCCGGGACCGTACCAGGAGGCATTGCCCACCAGCGTTCTGACCACGCCAGGTCTGCCGGCAGACGTTGCTTGAGGGTGGGGTGTCATTGTCTGCGAAGCGCCGGGGTGCGCTGCATTGGCGGCCGCTACAAGCGCGGATACCAGACCGGCTGCTGCTCTGGACAAAGGCAAATGCCCACGTCTCCTTTCCACCCCTGATGGGCGACTGGGCGCCACTGACGGCGCGCACCGGGGCGTACCGATGCTCTTAGCATGTTGAGGCGTTTCGCCCTCGAAGTCCAGTTCCGGACTGCCTGCAAGGTGCCATTTAGTGGCTCGCCGCGTTCCCGCGCACGCCACCTTCCGCATACACCCGCGGTGCCGCCGGGGTTCCTCAAGCGCGAGCAGAACGGCGAAATCGTTGATGGGCCAAAATGCCGGTGACGGCATATACTGACAATCGAGCGCGTTGGAGGCGCACAAGCTAATGCCCTGGGAATTTACGTGCCGGCCCATCCTGCGTGGGCGAAGAGGAATGGTAACGGCGGGCCATTACCTGGCCGCAATGGCCGGGTTCTCCATCCTTGCCGACGGCGGAAACGCGATTGACGCCGCCGTTGCGGCGGGCCTGGTCGAGAGCCTCGTCGAACCCCATCAGAACGGCCTTGGCGGCGAGAATCCGATGATCATCTGGCCGGCCGCCGCCGCATCCCCGGTCGTGCTGAGTGGGCAAGGCTGGGCGCCTACGGCGGCCACGCTGGACGCATTCCATTCGCTCGGCGTAACATCGATCCCCGGGGACGGCTACCTCGCCGCCTGCGTCCCCGCCGCGGTTTCGACGTACATCACGGCGCTCATCGAGTTTGGTACGAGATCTCTGGCGCAGGCGGCCGCCCCGGCGCTGCACTACGCGCGGCACGGATTCGCGGTTACGGGCGGCCTGGCGGAGAACATAACCGGAATGCTTGCCCGCTTCACCGGAGAATGGCCAACCTCCGCCGCCACCTATCTACGCGACGGTTCTGCCCCCGCCATCGGCGACACGTTCACGAACACCGCGTGGGCGGACACGCTCGACGCTCTGATCCGGGCCGAGTCCGGGTGCGGTGGTAAGCGCGTATGCGGCCTTCACAAGGCCCACGATTGCTTCTATCGGGGTGAAGTGGCCGATCGGATCGGCGCCGCCCTGGACTCCGCAGAGAGCATGGACGCTTCAGGCGCCGTCCACCGACCGCTGCTGTGCGTGACGGATTTCGCCGCGTATGAAACCCGTATCGAGGAGCCGGTCACCCTCGATTTCCACGGCGCCCGCGTGTTCAAATGCGACGCCTGGAGTCAGGGCCCCGTCTTTCTCCAACAGCTGGCGCTCCTGCTGGGATACGACCTCGCGGCGTTGGGCCACAACTCCGCGGACTATCTGCACACCATCATTGAATGCGCGAAACTGGCGTTCGCGGACCGGGAGCGCTTCTACGGCGACCCGCTCTTCTCGGAAGTGCCGATGGAAACACTTCTAAGCGAGGACTATAACGAGCGGCAACGGGTGTTTATCGACCCCGAGGCCGCCATCCGCGTTCCGCTGTGGGACACAACGCCCGGTCCCCCGCTGTCGCCCGTCCGCGGGCCAAAGCCGCTCGGCGGAGACACAACGCACGTCGATGCCGCGGACGCCGACGGCAACATGGTCTCCCTCACGCCATCCGGCGGGTGGCTGCAGAGTTCGCCAGCCCTGAAAGGGCTGGGCTTCCCGCTCGGCACGCGGGCCCAGATGTTCCAGCTTGTGTCGGGACATCCCAACGCGGTGGAACCTCGAAAACGGCCGCGCACCACACTTACACCGTCGATGGCCGCGTTGCCCGATGGCCGCCGCCTTGCGTTCGGGACCCCAGGCGGTGATGGACAGGACCAGTGGACGCTGCAGTTCCTGCTCAACCATCTGCTCTTCGGAATGGACCTTCAGGCCGCGCTCGAGGCGCCGACCGTCCACACGCGCCACTTCCCGTCCAGCTTCTATCCGCACGAGGCGCTGACAGGCACGATGGTGGCCGAGAGCCGGATTCCTCCCGATGTGCGAAAAGCGCTTCGAAAGAAGGGGCACGACGTCATGACGGTCGGCCCGTGGGAAAACGGCCGCGCCACGGCCATCAGCTGGGACGCCGGTTCCCTCGCCGCCGGAGCCTCGCCCCGCCACGAAACCGCCTACGCCGCGGGCTGGTGACCAAAGCAGACGGACATGCGGAAATGAGGAAATGGGGCAATGATGCCAATCCAGCCATTTCCTCGTTTGCTCATCACCTTCTCGTCGGAGGGCTACAATGAACGGAGTATGGACTTCTCCGACATCGAGCAGGCTTACTCCGACGCGCCATGGGACCTCTGGATCGAGAAAGACCCCGTCTCCTTCGTGCGCCGGTTCGACGATCCGCGCGATCAGGAGATCGCCGGCCTGATCGCCGCGTCGCTCGCCTATGGACGCATCGGTTCCATCCTGCCCTCCGTGGAGCGGGTTCTGGCGGCGATGGACTGGCAGCCCTGGCGTTTCGTCACGGGATGCGACCCCGAGTGCGAGGCGCAGCGTTTCGATGACTGCACGCACCGCTTTCACACGCCGCGTTCGGTGGTTGTTACACTGGCGGTGGTTCGACGCGCGCTGGAGCACCACGGCAGCCTGCACGCGTTGTTTCTGAGCGGTTATTCAGAGGCCGATAGCGACGTGCGTCCAGGGTTGACCGCGTTCGTCAACGAACTGCGCGGTTTCGCGCACGACCTGGATGGCGCCGGTTCCTACGGGCTGCGGCACTTTCTGGCATCGCCGGCTGACGGCTCCGCGTGCAAGCGGCTGAACCTGTACCTGCGTTGGATGGTCCGCAACGAATCGCCCGACGTTGGGGCGTGGCCGGGAATAAGCCCCGCCAAACTGTTGATCCCGGTTGACGTCCACGTCGCCCGCATCGCGAAATGTCTCGGCTGGACCACGAGGTTATCCGCCGATATGCGGATGTCTCTTGAGATAACGGACGTCCTGCGCCGCCTGGATCCGGCAGACCCGATTCGCTTCGATTTTGTGCTCAGCCACCTCGGCATGGACGGCCTGGCACCCGGCACCTGATACCTGACACCGAACCCCGATGATCAAGCTCCTTTCGATACAAGCGAACAACTTCAAGCAACTCCAGGACGTCAGCCTCCGGTTCCCCGCCGTGGGGAGCGTACTCATTGAGGGGCGCAACGAAGCCGGCAAGAGCACTCTGTTCGAGGCCGTGTTCTTCGCTCTGTTCGGCAAGACGCTGCTGTCCGGCACGACGGTCGAGGACCTGGTCGGTTATCAGGCGACCGAGGGTATCGTCATTCTGGAGATCGCATCGCCGGGCGGGCGCTTCCTGATCCAGCGCAAGGTGAAGCGGTCGAAGACGCGTGCCACCGCCGAAGCGCGCCTGAAGGTATACAACCCGGACGGTACCGAAGGCGAGGAGATTCGCGGGTCATCGGCGGTCAACGACCGCCTTCAGCAGGAACTGAAACTGGATTCCGATGCATTCCTGAACTCCTGTTTCGTGGAGCAGAAGAAATTGGAGAAGCTGGAGGGCATGACGGCGGCGGACCGCGAGAAGAGCCTCATGCGCCTCCTGAATATGGACCGCATGCTGGATGACGAGCGAAGCCTGAGGATTACCATCGACGACAGCCGCCGCCTCCAGCGCCTCGAACAGCGGGTGAAACTGGCGGAGGTGATGGCGGAGATCCCCGGCGTTCAGAGGCGGGGCCGCGAGTGCAAGATGGCGCTGGACATCATCGCCATCAAGGACAATCTCGCTGCGATCAACAAGTGCGACGCCGCGATCGTTGATGCGCAGACACGAATCGCCGCCCTCGAAGTGCCCATCAAGGAGCTGGAGGAGCGCGTACGCCGGCTCGAATCGGTGCGGGCCGCGGTCTCCGCTGCCGAGATCATCGGCGTGCGGCTGGGCGCCATTGAGCAGCAGGCAAGGGACATCGATCGCCTGCGCACTCAGCTCGCCGAAATGGACCGCACCGCGACCGAGGAATTGCCCGCGCTCCGCGCCAACATGGCGATACTTGGCAGGCTCCGCGGCCGATGGTCGCGCCTGATTGCTCTGGATGCGGAGGCCGGTCGGGCTAAAGCCGACGCCGAAGCCCTGAAGCGCCGAATCGCCGAGGTCGAGGCCGCGACAAAGGCCGTCTCGGAGATGGAATCGCGCGTCCAAGTTGAACGGGAGCGCATCACCGCGCTGGAGGCCGAAGAGCGCGAACTGGCGATCGCCGAACGCGCCGCCAACGTGAGGCAGGCGCTTGAGGACTGGCTTGCGGCGGTTTCCGCGCGGGACGGGGTGCAGACGATTTCGGCGCAGGCTGCGGAGGCACATACCAATGCAGACGTTACCGAAAGGAGACTTCAGGACGCTGGTCTCGCTGCGGACCTCGCGCGAAGGTCGGTCGTATCGGCAGAGCGACGTTCCGTGGTTCCTGTGATTTGCGCTGCCATTCTGGCCTGGTTTGCCACCAAGAACCCAGTTCCGCCTGGGCTGTCGTGGGTGATGTATGGGTTCTCGGTTGTCTTGGTTCTCATCGGGCTTGCCCTCTATCTGGATCGACGCAGACGTGTCGCCGCACTTCATCGAACACGCCAAGAGGAAACGGCAGCAGCCGAAGCCCTGCGGGAGGCGCAGAACGCTTACGTTCGGCTCGAGGGGCAGATGGAGAACGCGAGGGCAACTTCCGGGGCGGCGGCGGGGCGTCTGGAGCAGGCTGTTACCAGGCTGGAGGCCCTGGAAGAGCCCACTCCTTCTTCTTCCGCGGAAGCCGACGCCCGGCTGGATTCGCTGCCCGGGGTTGGTGGCGATCTCGGCTCCGAGCGCCTTTCGGTCGTTCGCCGCGACCTCGGGCAGGCTCAAGGCGCGATCGAGGAGCAGCTCAAGGCGATCTCGGCCCGGCAGGCGGAGCTGGCAGCGTCCAACGTTGCCATCTTGAAAGCGACGATGGATCGGCTTGAGACGTGGGTGACCCGCGTGCGCGAAGCGATCATCGCGCCGTGGGCGGACGCGGCGCGAGAGCGGGGCGCCGAACTACGCGTCGATCCTCAGGACGACCTCTCGGCCAATCGTGAGGCGACCGCCCTGGCCGAGGCCGGTCTCGCTGAAAGAATACGCCTCATGGAGCGCAACCTCTCCGAACGTCCCGCCATGGAGCGACGCATTTCACTGATCGAACTCGGTATCGCGAAAGAGCGGGACGAACTGCTGGCCGCCTGGCCGCCGGTCGCGGCCGTTCACACCGACGCGACGGTTCCTGAGACCGCGGAAACCGCCGGCACCCTTCGGACAGAATTGGCAGACGAGCTGGACTCGCTCGACGAGGCGGCCACGCGCGCCGAACTCAAATTGCGGCGTGAGGAGCGAAACGCCGCCGAAAATGACCGGACCGTTGCCCAGCGCGAGTCCGCGTCCGCCGGAATCGAGCTTCGCCGCCGTGCCGACGCGTTGAAATACCCGCCCGACGCACCGCTCACCGCCGGGAATCTCGCCGAGGCGCTGCCCGGATGGGACGAGGCCGACCCGGCCGATCGCGCCGCCCTGGACGCCGAATTCGAGGAACTGAAAGAGCTTAACGCCGGCCTGATGGCGCGCCGCGCGGACTTGGCGTCGGCCCTTGGGCTCGACCCTTCCAAAGAGCGAATGGACCCCGCAGTGGAGCGCGCTCAGCGCGACGACATGGCTCGCGACCAGGCGGTCCGGGAGAAGGCTATCGCCATCCTGCGAAACGCCCGCGAGCGCATCATGGGCAAAGTGCTACCCTACACGATAGAGCACATGCGCCGCATCCTGCCCGCCCTCACGATGGAGCGCTACCACGACGCCAAGCTGACTCCCGACTACAAGATCGAGGTCTGGGATGAGCGGGCAAGCATGTGGAAATCGAAGAACATCTTCAGCGGCGGCACGCGCGACCAGTTCAGCCTGGCGCTCCGCCTGGCGTTCGCGGTGGCAACGTTGCCCCAGGAAAGGGGCGCCGCTCCCGGGTTCATCTTCCTGGACGAACCGCTGAGTTCATTCGACGCCGAACGCTCCGAGGCCCTGATGTACCTGCTGACGAAGGGCGAGATAGCCGAAACGTTCGACCAGATACTGGTCATCTCGCATAGCCAGGCGATCGCCGCGGACGAGTTTCAATACCGCCTGAAGATGAACGAAGGGCGGGTGGAGGACGCGCCGGAAGAGATGCGCCCGCTTGCCGCCCAGATGGAACTGGCAGCGGAAGGTTGAATGCCGTGCCCAGCCCACCGACTGAAGTCGGCGGCTGATTGGAGCCAAGTCGGCGGACGCCAACGGGGCGCGGCGCTGACGATTCATAGAAAGGTGTGAGACGATGCAGATCAAATCGCATTCATCGGTCGCAAGACCGGACACTGCGGCACAGGACGCGGCGCGATACGGCATGCGCCTGGCCGAAATCGGCGAACACCTGGCTTCCATCCCCGGCGAGGAGATCGCCCGCGCGCGCGTGCTGCTGGCGCAGGCTGGAAACGCGGCGGAGGAGGCATCGCGCCTGATGCAGGGGGTGAAACCGCAGAAACTGCGGCTTCACGTGAACGTCGCCAACCAACCCGAGATCCTCTCCGAAGCGGCCCGGTTCCTGCTGGAAAAGAACGCCGGCGACTCGCCGGTTACGCTGCACCGCGGAGTGGGCCAGCAGAACCTGCCGTTCGGCGTGCAGCCAAGCGCCCGACTCGTGTCTCAGCTCAGAGCCCTTCTGGGCGACGATGCCGTTTGGACCGAAGTACGGAAGTGAGCGATGAACGAGGAACGATGAGCGATGACCGTTCGGACCGCCGAGCATTCAGATTTGCCGGCTATCCTGGCCATTTACAATGAGTCCGGCGTCGGGACAACGGCATCGGCCGACCTCGAACCGATCACATTGGAACAGAGGACGGCCTGGTTTGACGAGCACATCGCCGGAGGATATCCGGTCCTCGTCGCCGAGGACGACAATGGCCGCGTGGTCGGCTGGGCGTCGCTGAGCGCCTACCATCGCAAACCCGGCTACCGCCTCACGGCCGAGGATTCCGTGTATGTGGCGCCGGATCGACTGGGCAAGGGCATCGGCGCCCTGTTGCTGCCACGTTTGATTGAAGCCGGCCGCGCGGCGGGTTTCCACACTATCGTTGCCGTGATCGGCGGAACGAACGAAGCCAGCGTCCGCCTGCACGAACGCAACGGCTTCAAACACGCCGGCACTATCCGGGACGCGGTCCGCAAGTTCGACCGCTGGCAGGACATCGTCTACATGCAACTCGTCTTGAACGATGAAGTCTGAGCGATGAACGATGAACGACCGAATGTAGCGCGGGCGCCTCGCCCGCATCGGGCATTCATCGATCCCTTAGTGTCTTTGTGCCTTTGTGGTCTACTGGAGCGTATCACATCGGTCCAGGCGCCACTCGTAAAGCAGCCACGCCTTCGACAGGTCGAAACCGTGGCGATTGAGCGCCTTCACGGCCTCCGCGCGGATCTGCTTCCTCGGATACCGGCTGCTCACATGGAACAGAACCAGGTTCCCGGCGCACGCCGCCTGCGCTGTTGAGATCGCCTCGTCCAACGTGCTGTGGACGTACTGCTCACGGTCTTCCGCGTTGATGAACGTGGCCTCGTGCAACAGGATGTCCGCGTCCGCGAACGGCGAAACTTCCATCGGCACGCAATCGCCGAGATAGGCAAGCAGGCGGTGGTCGTACTGCTCCGTGATGGCATCGCGGCCGGACTCCTTGACCAGGTCCCGTATCTCGTTCTGCAGCTTGCCCGCGAACTCCGGCTTCAGGCGGTGTCGATGCTCCACCACGCGGTATCCGAGCGTAAGGCGGCCACGTGCGTGCTGCGTGGTGAAAGTCTCCAGCCACCGCTCGTGCTGGCGCGGCGGATCGTCTTCCTCGGCGGTCAACGGGATCCGGCAGTCAGGACCGATAGGATGCCAGTTGAGCTCGAAGGTTCGTCTGCCCATCGCACGGTCCAGGTGCTGGCGAAGCCCCTCGATGTAGCCGTCGCCCGCCGGGTAGTAGACGTCCAGCGGCAGCGTCTTCTCGCCCATGCCCGCCATCCGGATATGGATCAGGGTGGGAAGCCCCGAGATGTGATCCAGATGCCCGTGCGACAAGCAGACGCGGCGGATGGCGAACGCGCGGTTCTCCATACGGCTTGCCACGCCCTCACCCGCATCGAAGAGGACGCGGTCCGGTGCGTAGTAGAACCACGTGGAATAAATGGCCTTGGAGTAGCCCTCGAGAACGTCAGCAAGATTCATCAGTTCTGAGCATAGCACGTGTGCGAGAGCATCCAGCATCCGGCATTCACGCTCCGATTCCTGAATGCCGGATGCTGAATGCCGAATGCTATTCGCGCGGCACCGGTACCTTCCGGAACACCTGCCAGATGGCCAGGTCGTAGGCGCTCTTCATGGCGCCGCTCACGAAGAACGGTATGCCGGCCACAATGGCCGCGTGGGGGAAGATGCCGCTGATGGTCGGTCCGACGGCCTGGGCGACGCTGCGGACGCTGGCGCTGATGCCGGCCGCGGCGCTGCGCTCGTCTGGATCGACTAGTGCCATCGTGTAGGCCTGGCGTGTGGGCACGTCCATCTGTGAGAGAAGGTGGCGGAAGAGGAGCATGCCGACCGCCGTGTAGAATGTCGGCATCAGCGGGACGAGCGCCAGCAGGATGTTGCTGGGCAGGTGCGTGAACACCATCGTGTTCAGGAGACCGATCCGTTTCGCCAGCGGCGCGGCGGCCAGGAATGAAACCGCCGAGAGGATGTTGGTCCCGAAGAAGATCGGCCCCAAATGCTCTGCATTCACGCCGAATCGCGTGTGGAACCACGCAACGACGATCGTCTGGACGATGAGGCCGCCAGCGAGGGCATCGATGCCCTGCAACCCGGCGAGTTTCGCCACGATGACCTTCGACTTGTGCAGCCCCATCACGACCTTGCGCCCGACCACCACGGCGGCCGCCTTCGCCTCCGCGCCGGCGGAAAGACGCGCCGCGATGAGCATCAACAGCACGCCGATGACCGCGTATCCCCACAGCATCGCGTTGAAGGCAGTCAACTCATCTAGGCCGTTCCGGCGGAAGGCGTATGTCACCACACCCGCCGCTCCCGCGCCCAGCGCGGCGAACAGCGAACCCGCCACGTTGTACCACGAGAGCAGGGTTGTCCGCTTGTGCCCTTCGGCGGTCTGCGACAGGACCGCCTGCTCCACGGCGAGAAACGGACCGGCCTCAACGCCGCCGGGGCTGATGGTGCCGACAACCGCCACGACCATCAGCACCCAGACGCTGTGCTGGCCGAGCACGAATCCCGCGCCGGCGACCGTGATGAGGAGCGGCGCCACGGACAGAACGATCCGCCGCCCGAATCGGTCCGCGATGGCGGCGATCGCCGTCGTCGCGATGGCGTCCTCAATCAGGGTCAGCGTGAGCGCCAGCCCAAACAGGCTGGCTGACAGCCCGCAGTGGTTCAGCAGGTACAGCGGGAGGACCACCGAGACCATGCCAAACCCGAAAGTGCGCAGCATACGCGCGATGAAAACAAGCGTGCGATTCGTATCAGATAGCATCGGATCTCCGGGTCAGGCGGCTTCGGCCAGCCGAACGATGGTCTCGTAATTCCGCATGGTGCGCTCGGTGATGGTCCGGCCGTAGGGCGAGGCGCTGGGCATCAGAACGAAACCCTTGCCTTCGCCGGAAGTACCCTCACGCAACGCGGTGGCGACCACCGCCTCGAACTCGGCGGGCTCCATGTTCTCGATGTCGCTCGCCTCCAGATTGCCGAACAGCACCAGGTCCCGTCCATAGTCGCGGCGCATCTCGGCAAGCGTAACGTCACCCTGGGGCGGCGGCTCGACCGGATCGAGGGCAGCGGCGCCCATGCCTACGATCATTTTCGCGACGTTCTTCACCCGCCCGTGACAGTGTATGCGCGGGTAACCGCCGGTTGAGCGGATAGCCTCGATCATCGGGCTGTCGTATCGAACTACGTACTCATCGAAAAGGCGCGGCGGCAGGTACGGCTCCGCGGCGTACTCCGAACCACAGATTCGCCATAAGTGACCCGGGAAGGCTTTTGCGACCACGCGCACCCGTTCGTGGATACCCCGCGCCACTTTGCTCAGCAGTTCGTGAAACAGCGACGGTTCCGCGAACGCCAGCATGATGTAATCCGCCATCGAGAATTGCTCCGCCGCGCTGCAAAGGGGGTCGCCGATATCCACCATCGCTATCCCGCGGTCTCCCACTGCGGCGTCCGCCCCGCGCAGAGCGTCCACCGAAACCTCGAAATCGAAGACCTCGTCCGGAAGCTGCAAATAGGCGCGAACGTCGTCCTCGTCCTTCAGAAGGTGCTCCAGCGTCCAGACGGTGTCCACACCGCGGTCCCGCCGTTCCAGTGAGGTAAGGGTACGCCCGCCAATCTCGAGCGTCGTGCGTGTGAACCGCGAACCGGCCTCTTCGTAGGCCTCTACGCGGAAGTACTCGTCGCGTGGGTTGTGTGCTGAGGGCGTCAGTTGGGGCGAAACCATGCGAATGATGTCCGTGCGCTCCTCCGCGAGTTGCAGAAGCGGCAGCCACGACGGATCGTTATAGACGTTGAAAGGGTCGGGATCGGTGGGGTCCGAGTGGAAGCCGCCAATCTCGTAGAGGCTGACCGCGGGCCGGTCCACCGGCTCGCCGCGAAGTGTCGCCATCAGGCGTTGTCTGGAAGTCATTGGTTCAAGTAGTCAGTCGACAGTAGGCAGTAGCCAGAAGTGAGCTTCTGGCTTCGCCTTTGGATTGCCCGTTTACGGGCATTCAGGCCGAAGGCCGAACGGCCGGGGCATTCATGCCCCGGAGCGCAGTGGTTGAATGGAGAACCCAGAGTCTTAGTTTCGGGCGCAAACGCTCAAGCGTGTCTGACGGCAGATTCAGGCGCGTGACGGAAACTACGCGGCCAGCCTCATCGACCTGATTGCGCACATCGGCCTGGAATCCGGTTTCGTCGAAGAATGCCTGCAATGCCGCCTCGTCCGCGAAGGCACATTCGTACATATCGCGGTCGATCTCCCCGGAAACGGCCCGCCGAACTGCCTTCTGTTGTTCAGAAACGTCAGTCTCTTGGGATACAAACGAGAAGTCCGGCGTTATCCAGATGCCGCCGAAGCGATCCAGCACATCATGTACGATCGCGGCCACCGACCGCAATTCGGCGCGGGTCAGATATTGCATCAGGCCCTCGTTGATGATGGCGACGGGGCCAACCTCCAGGCCGTCCGCGACGGCGGCAAGTTGGGCCGGATCCGTCGCGTCCGCGGATACTATGCGGTAGTTCTCTGTCGGCGCCAGCTCCCGCTTGCGCCGGATATCCGCCACGAGGGCAGTCTTCTCGGCGGTGATGGCCGGCATATCGGTTTCGATGTATGTAAGCGCCGGGTCCCGGGTCATCGCAAGCCCGCGCAATGAGAGTCCGCTTGCCAGCTCGATGGCTTGCCTGATGCCGGATTTCCGCAGCACCGCCGCGATGCTCTTGTACCGGGCCTCAAAGATGGGCGCATACCACGTGAACTGCTCCGGCTTCAGGCCGGTCTTCCGCAGCATCGCGTCGAATGCGGCGTTGGCCTGAACGTACTCGGCGACATCGTCGGCGAACGGGATGTCGGTGAACTGGCGCATGTAAGCGGCGAGTTTCGCGGTCACATCGATCTTCTCGTACGTCGTTGCCATACACGTGCCGCGATATCCGCCCACCCGTTCCCCCTTCCCCCCGCGCGCAGCGCGGAATTGGGGAAGGGGGCCAGGGGGTAAGGGGCTTTACAGTTCGGACTTCATCCGCGCCATCAGGGCATCAACCTTGATGGAGCCTTCGTCGCCCTTTTCACGGCTGCGCACGCTCACAGCTCCGGCCTCAATCTCGCGGTCGCCGACCACAAGCATGTACGGCGTCTTCTGAAGTTGGGCCTCGCGGATCTTGTAGCCGGTCTTCTCGTTGCGCGTGTCAACTTCCACCCGGAACCCGGCTTCCTTCATGCGGTCCAGCACCGCCTGGGCGTATGCGTTGTGGCGGTCCGCGATCGGGATGATCACGGCTTGTACCGGCGAGAGCCAGAGCGGGAACGCGCCGGCGTACTGCTCGATGAGCAGCCCGAGGAAGCGCTCCGTGGTACCCGTTACGGCGCGGTGCAGCACAACCGGCGTGTGCGGCTTGCCGTCCTCGCCGATGTACTCGCAGCCGAGGCGTGCGGGCTGAATGAAGTCCACCTGGATCGTCGAAGCCGTCCACTCACGTCCCAGGACATCCTTCGTCTGGAAGTCGGCCTTTGGTCCATAGAACGCTGCCTCTCCGGGCGCTTCGTAGTATTCCACGGCGTTCGCTTCCAGCGCGCGGCGCAACGCGCTCGTGGCGCGCTCCCACTTCTCGTCGTCGGCCACGTATTTCCCGCCCGGCTCCGTTCCACGCATGCTCAGCCGGACCTTATAATCGCTGAAGCCATAACGATCGAGCACTTCGTGGATGAGGCGGAGCGCCAGGCCGAACTCACTTTCAACCTGCTCTTCCGTACAGAAGATGTGGCAATCGTCCTGCGTCAGGGCGCGGACGCGCGTCAGACCGGTCAACTCGCCCGTCTTCTCATACCGGTAAAGCGTAGCGAATTCGGCGAAGCGAGCCGGCAGGTCGCGGTAGCTGTGCAGCCGCGTGTTGAAGAGCGTCATGTGGCTCGGGCAGTTCATCGGCTTCAACCGATACGTCGGACCGTCCGTGTCGGTCATCGGCGGGAACATAACGTCGATGTAGTTTTCCAGATGGCCGGATTTCCGGAACAGCTCCTCCTTCACGATATGGCCCGTCCACACGTGGTCGTAGCCGTAGCGCGTCTGCACGTCGCGGACATACGTCTCCATAATTCGCCGCAGCATCTCGCCGCGCGGCAGGAAGAGCGGAATGCCCGGACCGATTTCGTCGCTGAACGTGAAGAGGTTCAGCTCCTTGCCGAGTTTGCGGTGGTCTCGCTTCTTCGCTTCTTCCAGGCGGTACAGGTGCTGATCGAGCTCCGCTTTGGTGGCGTAGGCCGTGCCGTAGATGCGCTGGAGCATCTTGTTGCTCTCGTCGCCGCGCCAGTACGCCCCGGCCACGCTCAGCAGTTTGTACGCGCCGATCTTTCCCGTGCTTGGCACATGGGGGCCGCGGCACAGATCGCTGAACGTCGAGTGCTGGTAATAGGACACCGGTTCGTCGGGCGGAAACCCTTCAATCAGGTCTACCTTGTAGATCTCGTTTTCCTTGCGGAAGTGCTCCAACGCTTCTTCACGCGAGACAGGCTTGAGTTCAAACGCGAAATCGCCCTTGATGATCTCGCCCATTCGCTTTTCGATCGCGTCAAAATCGTCCGCGGTGAAGGTGTGCGGTGAGTCCAGATCGTAATAGAAACCCTCATCGGTTGAAGGTCCGATGGCTAGTTTGGTGCCGGGGAAGAGCTCAACCACGGCCTGCGCCATCACGTGCGACGCCGAATGACGAAGCGCAGCGAGATCTTCGGCCGAGAGGAAAGGCGGTACTTCGACAGGTGCGTCGGCAGCGACTGGGGATGACATGCGGTGTTCTCCTTATTTCCGGCCGCCCCTACTACGGGAGGTCCGGGAGACTTGGCCCGCGAGGGCCGGGCATTGGGCGAAGCCCAAGGCCAAAGCTGGACCGAACAGATCGAGCTCACAACGCCCAATCCACGTCGACGGTCCCTGAGATCATTGTACAAAGCGGTGCAATTGGTGTCAAACAGTGAATGAGTCAGGAAACAGGAGGCAGTACAATGGGAGGCAGCGTCTCAGCCGTGAACGACCGGGCCAGCAAACGCGCGAACTACTAATCTGACATTGATTAGTAGTACTCTAGTAGTTCCCCGGCTTGACCCTTCACGCTGAATCGCGATCCCTGAAACCTGCCAGCCAACCTCAGCGTATCGGCTCCCGGAGCAATTGTGAATGGACGTTCCGCACATCGCTTTCGTCTTGTTGCTTGTGATCGGTTCGCAGGTGGTGGTGTGGAGCCTCATCTTCTATCGCATGGGACGGCAGAAGGAAGCGATCCGCGCAGAATCCTGGCGGTCGGGCGAAAAGGTCATCCTCGGGCCGGTTCGCGCCAACTACCAGGGTTGGAACGGGCGGTTCGGGGTGTCCAAGAGTATCGGAACGCTTGCCCTCCTGGATCACCGGATCCTGTTCAAACGCCCCCTGGGTCCGGACATCAGCATCGATCTCGACTGGGTTGCCGAGGTTTCCGACACAGTGCCGTTGGGAACGCGGACGATCACGTCTGCGAACTACGTCTCGATGAGGCTGGCAAACGAATCCTCGGTTGTGTTTCTGGTCCCGAACGGTAGGCAGTGGATAGAGGCGATCCGCGAACGGCTTGTCGCCAACTGAGGCGGCAGGACATCTGGATTCCACCCGAAACGCCCGTTCCCTACATAAATGCGGTTTGAAGTCCGATGAGCATTTCGGTAACCCTTTCCTTATCCCATGGGAGGCTTCATGCGTCACTGGTTCCTCATCGGCGGACTGCTGACGGCGTCAGCAGGTCACGCGACGGTACACGTCAATAGCGTCACGCTGACTCCGACCGCCCGTGGATTCCGCCTCAGCGTGAACGCGTCCGGCAAGACGCGGTACACCCTGCACACCTATCCGGAACCTGCCAGACTCATCATGGACATCCCCGACGCCGTGCTGGACCCGGACGCCCGAGTTGCACCCGTTGAAGCCGACGAGGCGCCCGTTCTGCGGTTCAGCCAATTCACGCGTAAACCGGACGCTGTCCGCGTAGTGGTCCACCTGCCCGATGGCGCTCAAACGTGGCGTGATACCGGCGTTTCGCCGTCTTCCGCGATCGTCATCGAAATACCGTCTTCCGCGCCGCGTGCTGTCGCCGCGAACCCCGGGCCGCGTACGCGCACGCGACGCCACCCGGCGCCCGCCGCTGAGCCAACACGCTCGAATGCCACTCAGCACCCGCGCCTTCCAGGCGACATTTCCGCGAAGGAACTAGAGCACAGGCAGATTCAGGCGGCACAGGAACGCGCCGGCCGGGTGTACGGCCCGCCCCCCCACGGAACGGCGGCAGCCCGGGCGAGCCGGGCGGAGAGGACGCAACTGGCTTCTCGCCGTGGCGCGGTAGACGTAACCGACCTGATGGTTGACCCCGCGGCAGCGCCAGCGCAGGCCTGGGATCCCGACGAAGCGGTCTCACTCATCAAAGAGACCGACTGTCCGGTCGCGCTGCGAAAACGGCTCATCGACGTCGTATCGGACCCCGCGATACAGACCAGCCGTTACGTCTGGGGCGCTCAGACACCGGGCCAGTTCGACTGCAGCGGCCTCGTCCTGTATATCTACGAACCGCTGGGGGTGAAACTGCCGCGGTGTTCGTGGCAGCAGTGCGCGGTCGGCGAGGCGGTAGAGCGCGACAGCCTGCAGGCCGGCGATTTGTTGTTCTTCAACACGAAGGGGAACGGCGTGTCGCACGTGGGCATTTACCTTGGCGACGACCGCTTCCTCCACGCGGCCAATCCGAAAAGTAACCTCAAGATCACGTCGTTGGATAGCCCGTATTACGCGACCCGGTATGTCGGCGCCCGCCGTGTGTACGGCGGCACGACGGACACATCCAACCTCGGCGGGTAAAGAGGTCAGCACAAAGGCACAACGAGAGTGATCGGTGCGGGGGTTGGAGTGATGCTTGCCGGATATGGGATGGGCGCCCGCGCCACAGTCCGGACATCCATCAATCATCATCAATGACTCATCATTCCTAGCTTTGTGTCTTCGTGCCTTTGTGCTTATTCATACTTCGGCAGAATCACCGGAAACGCCGGCGGCACATCGTCCTTCGGGAATTTCATTCGCGGCCCCGCCTTCGTGTAGTCCCACGGCTTGAATCCGATTTTCAGCGCCGGTGAGCCGGGCTTCAGGTGGAAGTCACCGTGCTCCGGGTCCACGAACCCCGGATCGGCAACGACGCTGTGCAGTTCCTTCCCCTTGTCCTTCTGCCATTCGTTGAGAGGATGGCTCAGGAATCGGACCGAGTCCTTCGGGTTCCAGTACAGGTTGTAGTCCATCGTGAAGTTGGCATCGCCCCAGTTGCTGCCCAGCAGCACGCCCTGCCGGTAGTAGACGACGTTGCGCTCGAACGTGAAAGACAGATGCGGCTCCATGCGCGTGCGCTGGATCTGGCTCTCGCGCGACAGCGCGAAGATGTTGTTCCGCAGGATGTTGTTCTCGCCGTAGTGCTGGTGAAAGCCGCCGGTCTTTGTGTGATAAACGAGGTTGTTTTCGGCCAGCATGCCGGTTGTGCCCTCGTCAAAGTAGATCCCCCAACCGCCGTAGGTGTCGGAGTCGCAATCGTGAATGATGTTGCCGCGCAGGACCGAGCCTGGCGAAAGCCCCAGCGTGTAGATGCCGCCCAGGTCGCTTAGGACAGCCTGCCCGATGTTGGCGATAACGTTGTCCTCGATGCGGTTGTGATGGCTGCCGGACGCGGCATAGCCCCAGACCCAGCCAACCGAGACGCCGGTGTAGTAGAAGTCCTCGATGCTGTTGTGGCTGATGAGGTTGTTAGCCGACTGGCCGATCCATACTCCGATGGCGGCCGGGTGGATGCGTCCTCCGTGCGCGATGCGGCAATCCTGCACGGTGATGCGCTCCGTGCGGTCGGGCGATGTATCGCCGACCTTAATGCCTCCCGCGCCGAGATCGGTCAGATGGCACCGGCGCATCGCGCAGTCCGTTGAGCCGCCCTTCCATTCAACGGCATACTCGCCGGTGTGAGTTATAGTACAGGAATCCAGCGCGCAGTTGCGGGCGTTGCTGGCCGTGATCGCCGCTCCGAGGTCGATCTCCGCCTGCGGGAAGCTGCGCCCTGCTGGCGGCGTGATGTAGCCTGTGTGGGCGAAAGTAATCCCCCGGAACGTCACATCGTGCGCACCTTTGATCTCCATGAGTTGGCTCAGCACCGGCGCCACTATGTCGGCGGTTTCGATCTTCTCTCCCGGCATCGGAATATAGGTGACGACGCCGGTCGAGGGCTCGCGGTACCACTCGCCGGGCTCGGAGAGCGCTTCCTTCACGTTCTCGATGAGGAATCGATCGCCTGCCCCAAGCGCAGCCATCGTCGGGTGCCACGTTGCGCCAGTGAACGTGACCGTGTTGGCAGCGTCATCGACCGCCGCCACCCGTAGCCGTTGCATCGTCCACTGGTGGAAGCAGAGCGCCTGGACGTCGCTCAGGTTTGCCCAATCCGGGCGAAACTCGCCGGGCTGGAAGCGGAAGCGGTCCGGCTTGTCGCCTTTGGATGGAGCGAGATAGCCCGCGATACGGTAGTAGCCGTTCTTCGGCAGGCGCGGCCGGTACCGGCGATGCCCATTCACGAAGAGCTGCTCGAAGGCCGGCGTTCCGGCAGCGAACCGCAGTTCCCAGCGTCCGTTGGGCAGGAGCCTGCGGTCCGTTGGCTGTATTCCACCGCTGATGACAGGCGTCTCACGCCGGTAAGCCGCCCACGTGACGCCGGAATCCGCCGGGATAAGGACCAGCGGTTGGGGAAGCCTGTACATACCGCCCCGGAACAGGATACTGGTACCCGGCTTGTTCCGCGCCGCCATCTGCGCCTTCACTGGTGTGGCAAACGGACCATCCGTGTGTTTGACGTTTGGAGCGGGCAGCCGACCGGACCATGCGTCGTTTCCCTTTGGCGAAACGTAGAGCGTGGCAGCAAGCGCATTGAGGCTCGCGCCAGCGAGGCCGAGTGAGAGGCAGAGTCTACTGAGAGTGCCCATAAGCCATTCCTCCGATATTCCGTGACAGCACGCTATCATTGCGATATGAACCGCCGCTGTTTCGCTTTCATCTTGGCGATAACCGTTGCCACCGCGTCCAGCGCCCGCGCCGACGCCGGAACGCCGCTGATGTGGGTAGGCTTCGGTCAACTGGTCATCCTCAATTGGCTGATCGCCTTGATCGAAGCCCTGGTGATCTGGAGGGTGTTTCGCGTCAGGTATCTACAGTGCGCCTGCTGGCTCATCGCTGCGAACTACGCCTCGTTCTTTGCCGGAATCGGCTTGCTGTCAGTGGTTTCCTCCGCCGGGAAGCACGCCTCCGGCGAGTCTATCTTGCGTCACGGCCTGATGCTGCTACTGGTCGCCATCGGTATCTCCTTTCTGGCAACCATCGTTCTGGAATGGCCCTTCTGCCGCGTCCTGGCTCGCGGGACCGCCCATCCGTGGCGAAAAGCGTTTCGGATGTCTCTTCTGGCGCAAACGGTGTCCTACGCTCTCCTGGTCCCGTTGTACATTTCCGCCTCCCCCATCACATTCCTGACGAAGGCGCGGTTGAGCCCTGCCATCACTTTCGCTTCGCTCCCGGTTGCCACGGCCTACTACGTCGGCAAGGGCGACGCGGTGTGGCAAGTCAACTTGGACGGTACTGGCCTCCGTTACGCCGGCATTGGCGCCGTGAAGGCGGACGAAGATATATGGATCAGGCCAGGCAAGGATGGCATAGGCGACCTGTGTGCGATGAGCGGTGGAAGCGCCTATCCGTTCATACACGCGGCCCGTAGTCTTTCCGAACGGATCGCGCCCGTGGGGACATACGCCAAACGCACCAGCCGTTCTGTGAAGCGCGGGCAACCCCTTACCTTCGAAGATTGGGAATTCGTGTATCCCGCCGACCTGCGCGCCCCCGGCGATACCGACTGGTATATTGAAACAGATGTTTTCGCCGGACGCGGCATCACAGTGAACAAGAAGGGCGAGGAGTACAACCTCGCCCTGGAAACGCCTTACCTGGCCTGGACACCCCGGTTCGCGACACTGCTCCCTGGCGATATGGCCGTGTTCCAGCTTGGTCCTAACATCATGCTGCTGCACATGCCGACCAAGCGCATCGCCATCCTCGCCGAGGGACGCAGTCCGGTCGTCGTCCTCAAACAACCGGTCAGGTAGTGTCGGCGTCCTCGCCGACATGTAAGTGCCGGCAGCGGGGGTGACTTCGGCTCGCTGTGGGTGGTCAGCGGGACGCCGACCCTACCTAGTCCGGAATCCCGACCTCCAAGTTCCAGATATCGTGCGGCGGGAGGAGAGGGCGCCTCAGTCCGTGCTTCCTTGAAAAACCCGTTGACAGACGCGTTCTCTGCCGCTATAATCCTCCATGAGGAATATTGTTCCGTATTATGGAAAATCAATCATCCGTCAAATCCGTGGTGAAGGCGATGGCCCTGCTGGACCGAATCGCCCTGGATGACGTCTCGCACAAGGGCGTCACTCTGGCGTCACTGGCCCAGGAGCTGGGTCTGCCCCAGAACACGGCGCACAACCTCCTCAAATCCCTCGTTGCCAGCGGATATGTTGCGCAGCAGGGACGGGGCATCTACGTTGCCGGCCCGAAATGCGCACAGATCGGCCGGGTGACCCAGTGCGCGGATCCCCGCACATACCAGCGGGTGATGGCTTCGCTCCACAAGTTCGTCGATGCGGAGGGAGAGGCGTGCGTCTGCTCTACGCTCATCAACGGTGAGCGGGTGACCGTTGCCGTTGTTGACAGCACGCACACCGTCAGTGTTTCGCACGCGCTCGTCGATGGTGAGCCGTTCTGGGCAAAAAGCACCGGCCGAATGCTGGCAGCCTCCGCGGGAGAAGCGGAGCTTCAGCAAGTGATCGCGCGGCAAGGCATGCCAGGCCGGCATTGGAACGACATCGGCGATGAAGCAGGCCTCCGCGCGGCCCTGTCGGAAACACGGTCGCAAGGGTTCAGCCTTCTGCACGATGAGCGGGCGGAACTGGTGGCGATCGCCTGCCCCATCACCGACGGTGCCAACCCGGTCTGGGGCACACTGGCCACCTTTGCACCCGCCTACAGATGCCCCGAAAAGCGGCGCCGACAGTTGCTTGAACGCCTTCGCGCCGTTGCCGGAGACCTGTGCGAGGAGATCGCACAAGCCTGATCGCAGGTATTGAGGAAACCCCATGTCACTCAAAGAACGTATTAAGGACGCAGCGTACAGGCTTGGCGCCGATCTCGTCGGTTTCGGCGGCATCGATCGCTGCGCCCAGGCCCCACTGATGATGAGCCCGCAGGGGCTCTACCCAGATGCCCGGACGGTCATCGTGATGGCTATCCACCACCCGGACGCATGCATCGAGTTGGGAGGCGTTGAGCACCCCCAGAAGATCGGGCCCTACTCCATCCAGTACCTGATGAACTCCCGCCTCGACGAAATGGCGTACCGCCTGGCTACATTCATCGAGCGCCAGGGATACGGCGCGATGCCGATCGCGTCCAGCAATATCTGGCGGTACAACTCCTACAAGGAACTGGATGCGGTGTTCGCTCCGGACGTGAGCCATATCTACATGGCGGTCGTTGCCGGCCTTGCCGACATGGGATTCAACGGCCTTGCGCTGACGCCGGAGTACGGTGCGCGCAACCGCTTCATCACCGTGATTACGAACGCGGCCATCGAGCCCGATCCGCTGATTCCGCCGGGTACGATCTGCGATAAGTGCATGCTCTGCCGCAAGCACTGCCCGTCAAAGGCATTGTCCACGGAAATCGACGGCGAAAAGGTGCTGCGCATATCCGACTACGAGTATCGCTTCCCGAACAAGAACCTATGGCGCTGCGCCTGGGGTGAGCATTTCGACCTCGACCTCGATCTGGAGATACCGGAAAAGGTGAACGAGCAGGTCATCCTCAAGATGGTGAAGCAGCACGGAGTGCGCGCGGGAGAGATGGGGCAATGCCTGAAGTTCTGCGTGCCCAAGCCCAACCGGAGTTTCGATCTCAATTACTCGAAAACCCCGATGCGCAAGCACTGGGTGTCCACAGACGAGACCCGTGTCTCGCGCGGAGTCGTGGACCGTCTGTTTGCCAGAGTTTGCGCGGAAGGCGCCGAACAACTCATCGTCACCAGCGCGGATGACCTGCGCGCGATGGGCGTGGATCCCGAGTCGGTGCTGCCGGGTACGAAGAGCGCGTTGACATTGGTGCTCTCCCTGCCACAGGAAGCGGACACCGAGGCCGCACGGTTTGGGGCACAATACCAGATCGACTCTCTGAGTTATGACCTCGCCCGCAATATCGAGACTCTCGGTTTCCGCTCCATCGTCAGCGTCGAACACATCACCCAGCCTGATGCGGTCACCACGGCTTCTGCGACCAAAGCGGTTGTGTCCGCTCAGGCGGATCTGAACGGGCGCCTGGTTCTGGCCAACACTGTGTTGACGCGCATGGCCATTCAGCCGCAACGGCGCGGACCCTCGGGCGATACGGTCAAGCCTGACTGGGGTGACGCCACTTCGGATCTGGCTAGCCAACTGTCAGAACTCGCACGGGCGTGCGGTGCTGACCTGATGGGTATCGCGTCGGCAGCGCGCATGGACGCCATTGTTGACCAACTCAGGCCCGCCTTCGATGGCGAGGAGATCCTGGACGCGGCGGACCGTTCCATCCGGTTCACTCCGTGGGAGCCGGAAATCACCGCGCGACGACGCACCTTTCAAACGCCGGAAGATCACCTGCCCGGAGCCCAGTCCGTCTTTGTTTTCGGCCTTCGCATGCACGAGGAAGTCCTGCGCTGGGCAACCAAACCTCCCGCGGAGGCGGCCGGCCCGTATTCGTTCGAAACCTACGTGACCAACTACGTCGGATGGCCGATCGCTGTTCGAATCATCAAGCAGTTGGAGGCGTGGGGGTACCGTGCGCGCCTTGTGACGGACGTTACAGGTTCGGATTCCGTGACCGCCAACCCCCGCGGACCGCAGCCGGATCTGTTCACAAACCGGTTCGCGGGAGTGGCGGCCGGACTGGGATACCTGGCCACTAGCGGTCACCTGGCAACGCCCCAGTTCGGCATCCGCCAGAGGGTGTTCGCCATCGTGACCGATGCGCCACTATGGCCGTCCGACCTGTATCAGCCGGATTCCGCGGAGGATCGCTGCGTCACGTGTGGCGCCCGGTGTATCGCCGCTTGCCCATCGCATGCCTTCACAGGCAGACGGGTAGAGTTCACGCTCGAGGGGCGCACGTACGGGTTTCAGCACATCGACGCAAAGAGGTGCGACTGGGTGAAAAGGTATGCCCTGATGGGCGAAAGCGGCTTCCAGTATCTGGGTTCTCCGGCCGACGTCTTCCCGGACGAGAACGTCGCCGCCTCGGAACTGGACCACGCGCTGCGGCAACACGATCCCATCAAGAAATACCGACCGGTTGTGGTGGAGCCGTGCGTGATCCGGTGTCCGCTCGCCTACGCGGACTAACCGGATTCGCTACTCAAGCGTGTGCTCAAGGATGTCGTTGTCGTTGCGGAAGCCGGCGCGCTCATAGAACGGTACGCTGCCTAAGGACGGCCAGAGGATCAGCGTATCACATTCCCCGGCTTTGGCCCATTCCACAAGATGCGCCATCAGGGAAGCGCCGATCCCCTGCCGCCGCCGGTCAGGCACGGTACAGACATTGGTGACGTAGCCGAGCCATTTCGACTTTCGTCGCGGGTGCGGAATCTTGGGGACGCGGAACACCGAGGCATTGGACAGCAGGGCGCCGTCTTCGGTGGCGATCCAGTGGGCCCAGTCGCCTGCCTCGATACCGCGCCGTAGGAATGCCTCACACTCACGAAGGAATTCCTCTAGCGTCAGATCGGCGTGTGGGTTCTCCTCAAGCTTCCAATCCCAGCGCATCCGCGCGAGGGCTGGAACGTCGTCCGGTCCGGCGAGACGGTATTCAATCAAGGGACAACTCCCAAACCGGCGGCGCGGATTCCGATCCCCTACGCGTTGGCCAGCGCTTCAGCGCCGCCGACGATTTCGGCGAGTTCCTTCGTGATGGCGGCCTGACGGACCCGGTTGTACTGGAGAGTGAGGTCGCTTATCATTTCCGCAGCGTTGTCGCTGGCGCTGGTCATGCTTGTCATGCGCGCGCCGTGCTCGCTGGCGACGGCCTCGGTCATGGCGCGGTAGACCTGCACGTCCACGTAGCGCGGGAGCAGGTGGCCAAGAAGCGTGGGGGCGTCCGGCTCGAAGATGAGGTCGTCGGCAACCGGGATGTTGGCGTCGTGAGCCGGCGCCTCGAAGGGCAGGACCTTCAGGACGGTCGGGCGCTGCGTGATAGCGCTCACGAACCGGCTGTATACGAGGTAAACCTCGTCCACATCACCGGCCTCGAATTCGGCCCTCACACGGGCCGACAGCGCTCGCACTTCGCCCAGGTTCACTTCGGTGCCGGGCATCGAGGCTTCGTAGACCACGTCATATTTGCGGCGCCGCAGGAAACCGGCGCCCTTCTTCCCGATAACGTACAGGCGCGCCGGTACCGGCAGCGAGGACACAAGCACCGCCACCTCGCGCATGATGTTGGTGTTGTAGGACCCGGCCAGGCCCCGCTCAGCGCAGAGAACGATGACGGCGGCGGCCTTCGATTCGCGATCGGCCAGTAACGGGTGGTCGAGGCCCTTCAGGCTGGGCGCCAGTTGCTGGATGGTCTTCTGCATCAGGTCGGCGTAAGGACGGGCGGCTTCCGCGCGCTCCTGTGCCCGACGCAAACGGGCCGCCGCGACGAGTTTCATCGCGGTGGTAACCTGCTCGATCTTCTTTACAGTTGCTATGCGAGCACGAATCTCGCGAACCGTCGCCATGGAGTTACCTTTATTTCACCACAAAGGCACAAATGCACAAAGCGTATTCCGGTCTTTGTGCCTTAGTGTCTTTGTGGTTTGTGTGCTTTACGCTGCCGGTTTGAACTGCGAATTATACTCTTCGATTGCTTTGCGCAGTTTCGCTTCGGTGTCCTTGTCCAGATCCTTCGTTGACGCGATGGACTGCGGCACATCCGGGTAACGGCTGTGCACGAACGGATACAGCCCGACTTCCCACTGCCTGATATCGGCAACCTCGATGTGGTCCAGATAGCCGTTGGTGCCGGCGAACAGGACCATTACCTGGTCCTCCATCGCGATCGGGGTATACTGCGGCTGCTTCAGGATTTCCGTCAGGCGCTCGCCGCGGGCCAGCTGGGCCTGCGTTGCCTTGTCGAGGTCGCTGGCGAACTGTGAAAAGGCGGCGAGTTCACGGTACTGAGCCAGTTCCAGGCGCAGTTTGCCGGCGACCTTCTTCATGGCCTTCGTCTGGGCGTTTCCGCCGACGCGGCTCACGGACAGACCCGCGTTCATAGCCGGGCGGATGCCGCTGTAGAACAGGCTGCTCTCCAGGAAGATCTGGCCATCCGTAATGGAGATCACGTTGGTCGGGATGTAGGCGCTGATGTCGCCCGCCTGCGTCTCGATCAGCGGGAGCGCCGTGAGGCTTCCTTTGCCGAGGCCATCGTTCAACTTCGCGGCGCGCTCCAGCAACCGGCTGTGGAGGTAGAAGACGTCACCAGGATACGCCTCGCGGCCCGGCGGGCGGCGAAGGAGCAGCGAAATCTGGCGGTAGGCCACGGCCTGTTTGGAAAGGTCGTCGTAGATGACCAGCGCGTCCTGCCCGTTGTCCCGGAAGTATTCGCCCATGCTGGAACCGGCGAGCGGAGCGAGATACTGCAGCGACGCGGGGTCCGAGGCGCACGCGCTCACGACCGTTGTATACTCCATCGCGCCGTGCTGCTTGAGGGCTTCCACCACCTGGACTACCGTGCTCTGCTTCTGGCCGATGGCCACATAGATGCACTTCATGTCCTGGCCCTTCTGGGCGATGATGGTGTCCACGGCGACGGCGGTCTTGCCGGTCTGGCGGTCGCCGATGATGAGCTCGCGCTGCCCGCGGCCGATCGGTGTGATGGCGTCGATGATCTTGATGCCGGTCTGGACCGGTTGCTTCACGGGCTGGCGCTGAACGACGCCGGGGGCGCGGGTTTCGATGTGGTAGCGATGGTCCGTGACGATGGGACCTTCGTTGTCAATCGGCTCGCCAAGCGCATTCACGACACGCCCAATCAGTGCGTCGCCAACGGGGACGTCCGCGATGCGCCCGGTGCGTCTGACCTGATCGCCTTCCTGGATGTGTATGTCTTCCCCGAGGATGATGACGCCGATGTTGTCCTCTTCGAGGTTAAGGACCATGCCGGTGATGCGGAGTTCCTCGCCGGTCTTCGTTTTCACCTCGAACTCGACGAGTTCGGACGCCATCACCTCCGCCAGACCGTAGACGCGAGCGATTCCGTCTCCCACCTGGAGGACGGTTCCCACGCCCACTTCCTCGACGCTGGGTTGATAGGCGCCTAGTTCACGTTCCAGAATCGCCGTCACTTCATCGGGTCGTATTGCCATTGTTCCTACTGTCTCCTGCTGTTTGCGCCATAAACCACCCGTGAGGGCGCTGAATCTGCCTACTCAAATCTGTATTCCGCCGTCACGTTCGCGGTGACTACTACTTCGCCCGCGCTGATGGGAGTCGACGGCCCCGAGACCTTGGCAGCCATGCGGTAGCTCATCGTCCCACCCACATCCTCTGCGCTGGGCACATTTGTGCCCTGCTCGCTCAGGTGATCCAGGCCCGTGATCTTCACACCCGCCGCTGCCGCCATCGTGTCCGCCATTGCGCGCGCATCCTTCACTGCGTCGGCCAGCGCCTGCTTCTCTTGCGGCGAGCCGTCCTTCAAGCCGAAAGTCGGCCCGTTGATATCATTCGCACCCGCCTTCACCACCGCGTCCAGGATCTCCCCCGCCTTCTCCAGAAGCCCGGTACGCACGGACACGCTGTTGGCGACCTGGTAGACGAAGTGTCCCTTGTTGGACGGTCCGGAGTATTCGACCGGCTGGTTCTGATCGTTCAGCGGTTCCCACACGCGGTTCACACTGAACCGCGAAGTCCGGATCTCCGCTTCCTTCACACCCGCGGATTTCAGAGCGTCGACGATGTCGGTCACCTTCTTCGCGGCGCGGCTCCTGGGTCCGGCGATCTCGGCGCCCCGCTCCTGAACGCCGATAGACATCAGAATGACATCCGGTTTCACGCGTACTTCGCCGCGCCCGGACGCCGAGATCAGGTGGCTGACGTTGCGCATCAGCGGTTCACTCTGCGCCCTCGCCACCACAGGGGCGAGGGCCAGCAGCGATGCCAATACGATCGATTTCACCGTTTTCATTGTCGTTTCCCCCCAGGTTGCGCCGACTTTGGCCCCATCGGCTGAAGCCGACGTCTGATGTACAAACCCGGCTGAATCCGGCTACCGTACGAATTCAGTCGGTTTCAACCGACTTCGTCGCCCATCCGTCGGATTCAACCGATGGCACTTAATGGCTCCAGCGCGTCCTTCGTTGTACCATCGCGATGATGCTCTACCTGATTCGCTATGTATCCAGCGACCTTTGGGGCGTCCCATCTCGACACGCTGAATGCTGCATACCCGTCCTGCCATCGGAAGCCACGATCGTCCCCCGAATGGTTCACAAAGTGCGATGAAGCGCCTTTCGCCTGCCGCACCACATCCGCAACGGTTGTCGTGGTAGTCATTCGCACCAGCAAATGCACGTGATCTTCGATCCCGTTCAGTGCTACGACAGTCAGTCCCTGGCGCGCACAGCCACTACGGATGCACGCATACACATCTTCCCGAATATCCGGAGACAGGTAAGGGGCTCTCCCCATGGTCGACCACGTGAAGTGGATGAACACCTCAGTGTGATTCCCCGACAACCTGGAATCTCTTTCAGATGCCATTCTCCAGCCTCCGTCAATCCCAGATCTTTGCGCCCCATCGGCTGAAGCCGACGGCTGACGAACAAACCCGGCTGAAGCCGGCTACCGTACGAATTCAGTCGGTTTCAACCGACTTCGTCGCCCATCCGTCGGATTCATCCGATGGCCCAGGTTTCGTAATCGGCTGAAGCCGAAGACTGACGTACAAACCCGGCTGAAGCCAGCTACCGTACGAATTCAGTCGGTTTAAACCGACTTTGTCGCCCAGCCGTCGGATTCATCCGATGGCCAAGGCGAGAATCCAATAGTGTCTTCTAACTTCCAACTACCGGCATCGTGGCCTTCATGAGGCGCGCGCCGATCTGCTCCAGGTAACCCTTCACGCTGCCGTCCATCACGGTGTCGCCGATGCGGACGATCACGCCGCCAACCAGTGACGGGTCGGTGGTCAACGTCAGCCGCGTCTCCCTGCCTGTTAGCGCGTCGAGACGGGCTTTCAGCCGGGCAGTCTGGCCTTCGTCCATCGGCGATGCGGACCGCACTTCGGCATTCACCGCGCCTCTGGCCTCGTCCGCCAGCTGCGCGAACGCCTGGGCCGTCTCCGGCAGTGATGCCTCGCGACTGTGATCCAGGACCATATCCAGGAATCGTCGCGTCACCGGTTGAACCATCTGCGAACCGACGATGGCCTGCAGCGCGGCCTTTTTCCGCTCGACCGGCACGCGCGGAACGGCCAGGGCCGCAAGGACCTGAGGGCTCTGGTCAAGGATGCCTGACATTACAGTCAGGTCCGCCGAAACCGCGTCAACGGTGTTTTCGCGCTGGGCGATGTGGAACAGCGCGTTAGCATAGCGGCGCGCCACGCTGGAAGGCGGTCTCACTGCGGCTGCCCCACTCCCTCGATGAACCGGTCAATCAACGTTCGCTGAGAGTCCACGGTGATATTTTGCTCGATGATACGCCCCGCGAGTTCGACGGCCATCCGCGTGGAGGCCTCCCGTATCTGTGCCTGCGCCTTTTCCATTTCCTGGCGCACGCTTTCGTTGCCGGACGCGATCATGCGGTCGGCCTGCTGGCGCGCATTCGCCAGGATCTCATCCTTCATCGCGTTGGCCTGGACCAGCGCATCGGCGATCCGTTTCCGGCTCTCCTCATCCGCTGCAGCCAGGTGCGCTTCGTATTCTTTGCGCGCGGTCTCGGCCGCCGCCTTCGCCTGTTCGGCCACGGAATAGATATCGGCGACCTCGGTCTGGCGTTCGGCGATGATGCTAAGAACCGGACCCCACAGGACTTTCTTCAACACCCAGAGCAGAACGATGAACGCGAGGGCCTGGGCGATGACGGTACGCGGGTCCAGCCCCAGCGATCCGAGCAGACCGCCGGGCTTGGCTTCCGAACCCGCGGCCTCCTCGGCGAATCCGGCAGAGCAGACGATAAGTCCGACCGCCGCCACGCTCAGCGTGCGATACGTGTTTTTCAGGAATCTCTTCATAGGCTGGTGCGCCTCCCCCGGGCGAAGCGCCCGCAACGAGACGCCCCGCCGGGGCGGGACGTCTGCAGAGAGGGATCCTATTTGCCTGTCGCCATCTGAATGGCCTGTTCCGGCGACATCTGCGGCAGCAAGCCCTTGGTGAGGAAGAACATTACCAGCGCGTAGATGACCAGGGCCTCGATGAGCGCCAGGGCGAGGATCATGGCGAGTTGGATTCGGCCGGAGGCTTCGGGCTGACGCGCGATTCCTTCCATGGCGGCGGCGCCAACCTTGCCCTGGCCCATGCCGGCGCCAAGTACGGCGATCGGCAGGCCGAGTGTCACTCCGAGTGCGAGAAATGCGAGGTACAGCATTTTCAGTTTGCTCCTTTGATAGCTAACGGGGAACCGCCGCGAGGCCGAACCCTCTTCAAGACCTTAGTGTGCAGGCGCTTCTTCGTGCGATTCGCCCACCATAACCGCAATGTAAATTGATGCCAGCAACGAGAACACCAGCGCCTGGATCACTCCAAACAGGATCATCAGGGGCAGGATAAGTATCTGCAACGGGAAGAATGGTACTTCCTTCGCCCACGGGCTGTGCTTCAGAAACAGATAGAGCACCGGCGACAGCGTTCCGAAGATGAAGATGACGGAATCCTCTGCGAAGATGTTTCCCGCGAGACGCAAACACAGCGAAAGTGGTTTGGCCAGTTCGCCGATGAGGTGTAGCGGAAACATGAACACGCCCAGAAATACGTCGAATATCCAATGGATGCCCGTCGGTTCGCCCGCGAAATGCCTCACATAAGCGAGGAAACCGTGCGATCGGATGCCCTCATACTGGACCCTGAAGAACACGATGAGCGCCAGGGCGACCGTGGTGTTCATGCTGGCCGTCGGCGAAAGCATCCCGGGGATGAGGCCGAACAGGTTCATCGTGAGGATAAACAGAAACAGGGTTCCAATCAGTGGAACGAGGCGTTCGCTGTGGGGGCCGAGAACGCTTTCCACGAAGCCAACGAACCCGCTCACCACGACCTCGGAAAACGCCTGTCCCCCGGAAACGTCACGAGTGCTCAACCGCCGCGCGAGCAGGGCGAACGTGCCAATCAGAATCAGCGCCACCAGTACCGTGATGACCACGAACTCCCCGTACGGGAGGACACTCTCCGGGATCAGTTTCGCGAGAGGGTGAAGCCAGGTTGGTTCGGGATGTCCGAAATTCATCGTTTTTTCGCGGACGCTTCGGCCAGCAATTGGCCTAACGCCTTCAATACAATCACCGCGGGGACCGTCGTGGCCCCAGCGAGAAAGAAACCCATTCGAGCGTGCGGCCAGCGGACCATCAAGGCGATCAGCCAGCCGGCCAGCCCGTATTTCACCACCGCTCCGATGACGGTTACCACACGCGCCTTCCGGCCCGCGCCGGGCCGGAATCCGTGCTCAATCCCTGCCCGCAACGCCAGAAAGAAGCCGATGGAAACAGCGGCGCCGATCGCGAACGAAAGGCCTTCCCAGGCGCGGCCCAGCGAGGCCACGTAAAGCGTCACGAAGACGGTCACGCCAACCGACATCTTCAGGATACGGTCGAGCAGCCCGTCCTCTTTCATCACCGGTTCCGCTTCTGGCGGTCTTCCTCTTCTTCCGCGCGCTTGATGCGCTGTACCACCGTGAAAAGGTTCACGAACCCGGCTCCGACGCCAAGCAGGACCCCCACCAGCACCCCATTCGGCGCCACGTGGAAGTGCTTGTCCGCCCACTCTCCGCCGAGCGCCCCGATGACGATGCACACCACGAGCATCCAGCCGGCGATGGATGCGTCCCCGGTGTCGCGCAATTCCCGGCGCTTCTCGGGGGTCAGTTTGAACCGCATGTCAGTTTCGAGTTCCGCGTTCCGGGTTCCGAGTTCCGGGTTCCGGGTTCCGAGTTCCGGGTTTCGGGTTCCGAATCCGTGCTCGGAACTCGAGACTCTGAACTCACCCGGGCCTTTGCCCCACGAATCTTGTGTGCAGCGCTCTCACAGCGCGCTCCACTTCGCTTTCAAGCACCAGAAGCGAGAGTGAATACTGGCTGTCCGCGATCTGATATATTTCTACCCCGGCCTCCGCCAGCGTCTCGGCCACTTCGGCCAGCACGGATGGCGACTGGAAGATCGATCCGGAGATCAACGAGACAACCGAGCAGTTCTCGGTCATCGTCGCTTCCGCCACGCGGTAGTCCAGCTTGCCCTGGCATTTTTCCAGCAGCATCCGCTGCCCCTGCATGCCGGCGCTTTCGCCGAGACTCAGTATATACCATCGCAGGTTTCCGCCAGCGAGTTCCACCGGTATCATCAGCCCCTGCAGCATTTCCTGAACGCGGGGCAGCATGCCGCGCTCGACGGCAAACCCAACGCTCTTCGGACTGGCGGAAATCAGGTAAATATTGACCTTGGCCTGGGCGAACAGCCGGTAGAGTTCCAGCTCAATTTTGGCTTTGTCGCCCGGGTCCTCCACCGTAAGGTTGAAATAGACAACCTTGCCGGAATGCGCAACGCCCGTGATGCGCGGCCACGCGACCGGGTTGTCCACATGCGTTATCAGGGTGCCCCGCTCGTCCGTGAACGTGGACTTCACCCAGATAGGGACGTTGTAGTCCATGCCGATTTCGGCGGCCCGTGGGTGCAGAACCTTCGCGCCGAGGTGAGCCAACTCGGCGATTTCCAGATATGTGACCGTGTCCAGGGTGATGGCGTCCGGGATAATCGATGGGTCCGCCGTTTTCACACCGTCAACATCCGTAAATATCTCCACCGCTTCCGCGTGCAGCGCAGCGCCCAGCGCGGCGCCGGAAGTATCGCTCCCGCCGCGGCCCAGCGTGGTGATCTCCGGAGAATGCCGCTTGTCCCTCGGCTGGGTAACGCCTTGGAAGCCGGCGACCACAGGGATAATCCCATCCTCAAGCACGGCGAGCAGGTGTTCCGGGTCAACCGACAGGATGCGGGCATCCGCGTGCCGGTCTTCGGTGATGACGCCAGCCTGCTGACCGGTCATGGATTTGGCTGCGTAGCCCTTGCTTCGGAGAAGCTGCGCGAAAATTGTGGTGGAAATGATCTCGCCCACGGAGACGAGCATGTCGTACTCGTGGTTGTCCGGTTTCGTTGCCGGATCGACGGCTCTGAGCTCATCGATCAGGGTGTCGGTGGCGTACGGCTGCCCCCTGCGACCCATCGCCGAAACCACGACCACAGGCAAAAAGCCGTCTTCCTTGGCCTGTATAACCTTTGCCGCCGCCAGCTCCCGGTTTTCGGCCGTTGAAACACTGGTGCCGCCGAATTTTTGAACAATGATCTTCATAGAAAATGCAGAAGTCAGAATGCTGAATGCAGAATGTCGGACAATCTACCTCCGGGACTTGGCTGTATTGATGTACGCGATGAATATAGACGTGAGTTGGTCTGCCTCGTCCCGAAATGCACCCGCGTTGTCTTGAACTCCACAACCCTCCATCAGCGGTTCGATCCAGTGCATTTTCATAGTGCAAACGCCTTTCGCAGCGCCGCCACTGCCGTTTCCGCCTGGGCGCCGGGAACCATCACCAGTACCGCGTCGTGCGCATCCCCCACCTGAACGGTCTCGACGGATGCATCCAGGAGCGTTTCCGCCATCTTGGCCATCACGCCGAACATTTCGCGCATGTTGACCGCCGTGATCGCCAGGATCACCAGATCGTCCGTTGCCTCGAACGTATAGCCGAGCCGGCTGATGATCTGCTGCGCCTCGGCGAATTGATGGCGCTCGACGGCGAAACTCACCCCGCCCGGGTGCATCTTCACCAGGCGGAGCGCCATCCCCGCGCCTCCAAGGCCCTTGTAGATGTCCAGGTGCTTGTCCGGCGTCAGTTTCTGCCTCGGGAGCGAAACGACAATGTGCGCGACCTCGGCGTCGATATGGACGTCGTTAACGCCGCGTTCCTTTTCGAAACTCGTATGTTGTGTCGGTCTCATTGAATGCATTTGGGCGGGGACCCGCCTCAGGCGGAATCCGCCAGGAACTCTTGCGCCAGAAGTACGTAGTGCTCGGCATTAGCCCGGAACCGGTTCTTCTCCGCTTCCGTGACCTCCCGGACCGCTTTCGCCGGTACGCCCATCGCGACCATTCCGGGCGGGACCACTGCACCCTCCGTCACCAGCGCCCCGGCGGCAACCACGGCCCCGGCGCCTATTACGGCCCGGTTCAGCACCGTGGCCCCGATGCCGATAACGGCGCCGTTCTCCACCGTGCAACCGTGAAGTGTGACGTTATGCCCCACGGTGACATCATCGCCCACTACGCATGGCGCGCCCCGTTCGCAGTGCAGAACGCAGCCGTCCTGGATGCTCGTGCGCGCGCCGACCGTTATCGAATCGACGTCGCCTCGCAGGGTAGCGGAGTACCAGATGCTGGACCCGGCCCCTACGCGAACCGCGCCGACGAGCGCGGCCGTCTCGGCGACGAATGCATTCGGGCCAATCTCCGGCTGAACGCCGTTATAGCTTCTGATGATGGCCACAGGTCCATATATCAAACTGGCCACGATCCGGTCGGTCAGAGAGGACCGGATGTGGCCGACAGGCAATTTTCTTGGCGAAGCGTCGCGCGTCTGCTCATCATTGTAAACGCCGGGGTGTTTGAGCGTCAAGCGGGGACGCACTTGGCGCGCCTGTTGCCCGGCGATGCCACGACGTCGCTCGTGTGGGATGCGGCGGTGGTGTTTAAGCATCACCGCGCCTCCTATAATGTCCTCGTGGAAACCAATCCCCGCCCCGGAAGAATCGCACCGTTGGACCCTGACGCGGAGCGCCGCCTGGTCGACAGATCGCAGCGCGGCGACCTCGACGCGTTCGACGCGCTCGTTCGGGCCTACGAAAAACCGGTCTACAACCTCGCCTACCGCATGAGCGGCAACTACGACGATGCGAACGACATCGCATCCGAAGCGTTCGTGCGGGTCTTCAACGCCATTCCGCGGTTCCGCGGCGAGTCCTCCTTTTCTACCTGGCTCTACCGAATTGCCACGAACGTGTTCCTCGACGAACGGAAGCGCCGGCGGGCGCACCCTCAGGTTTCCCTCGACGACGAGTTCGAATCCGAAGGCTCGGTCCTTCAAAGGCAGGTAGAGGATTCAACGCCCGGCCCCAACGCTCTGGCCGAGGAACAGGAGCGAAGGCGGATCCTGGACGAGGCCATCCGCGAACTCCCCGACTTCCAGCGCGAGATGATCACCATGTACCACGTTCTGGACCTCAGCTACGAAGAGATCGGCGAGATCACCGGAGCGCCTATTGGTACGGTGAAATCGCGCCTGAACCGCGCAAGGCTGGCATTACGGGCGAACCTTGACAAAGCTCGGGATGTTTTTTCGCGGTAGCCTGCTTCGGCGGGAACAATGGCGGTACCGGTGTGGTCGGAATTATTGAGCCAAGTCGGCTCGGGCTGTTAAATGTAACAGCAATCGTGCGTTCTACGCCCAAAGGGGGCGATCCGACAAATGCGGTGTGAAACCATATCTGAATACCTTTCCGCTTATGTGGAAAACGACCTGGAGCCGGGCCTGCGCCTGAACGTTGACCAGCACATAGAATCGTGCGAAACGTGCCGGGCCGATCTGGCGGCCGTCGCCGATCTCTTTCGCGTGCTGGACGAGCCGGTCCTGCTGGTTGAATCGCCGGGCAGCCTTGCCGACGATGTCATGCGGCGCTTGAGGGTTGAGCAGAAGGCGAGCCGGAAGACCGCCGGCGGCTGGTTCGCTTCCCTTTCACGCGGTTGGCAGTTCGCCACGGCCGGCGCCGGCGTCGTCGCGGTGTTGGCCGTCGTGCTCGCGCTGGGTCCTTTCCACGAAGGCGTCACTGGCGGCATCGGTGGACGGATTCCGTGGAAAACGCCCGCTCCGGCGGTTTCGACGCCCCCCACCGTCTCCGTCGTTGGTTCGTTGGCGGGATTCCGCGCGGCCGGAACGCCGGATGACCTGTTGCTTGATGTTTCCGTCCCGCGCACCGGGCACTGGCGGATGACTGTCCGCTCTTCGGCGGATGTGACCGTTACCGCGGGAGGTTCACCCGAGCCGGATGGCAGCGTTTCCGTGTGGCAGGGTGATCTGGCGGCGGGAGACAAGCAGCGGGTAAGCGTCCGGTTGCTTCCGAATGGGCAGGCGGCGGTTCACGAAGTGACCCTCCGATTGGTGGGCCCGAGTTTTGCGGACGCCGCGGCGGTGAGCGTGATGCTCCCCGCGCAAATGGCGCCGTCCACGAGCTCTCCGCTCCAATGGCGCACATCTCAGGCCACCACGCTCCGCCAGGCGCTTGCCGCGCTGGCCGCGTACCGCGCAACACCGATTTCCGCGCCCTCCGGCGCTCTGGATCAGCCGGTCACCGTAAACGCCAGCGGAATAAATGCCGAAGATGTGCTTGACGCAGTTGCAGCCGCCGCATCGTTGAAGGTGGATCGCTCCGATAGCGCGTGCAACCTGCACCGATGACACTGGGCCGAAAAAGCGGGAGACCTGTACAGGTCTCCCGCTTTCTTTTCATCCTGCTGCCTGGTGGCGCAATTTCTGCAGCGCCTGATGCTCGATCTGGCGGATGCGTTCCTTGCTGAGGTGAACCCGCTTCCCCACGTCCGCAAGCGTTCGCTCGCCGCCGCCATCCAACCCGAAACGCAGCCTCACGATCTCGCGCTCGCGCGGATCCAGCCTCTGAAGCATGTCTTCGACAGTCTCCTGCTTCCACTCCTCGCCCGGCTCCGGTGTCGGTGTCGCCTGCGTATCTGCAAGTAAATCGCCGAGCATTTCGTCGGTATCGTCGCTCAACGGCGCGTCGAGGCTCACGGTCTGGGTCGCCAGGGTGGACAGCTCCTGCACGAGTTCCGCGGGCAGCCCGCTGGCGTCCGCGATCTCTTCGTTCGTGGGTTCGCGCCCCAGCTCCTGTCGGAGAGTCTGCGCCACGTGCGACACTTTGAGTGTGAGGCGGGCCACGTTGTTGGGAAGGCGGATGCTTCGCCCCTGATTCACGACGGCGCGCGTGACGGCCTGGTAAATCCAGGGCGTGGCGTAGGTCGAGAACCGGACACCGCGCGTGGGGTCGAACTTCTCAACGGCGCGCAGCAGGCCGATATTGCCTTCCTGGATAAGGTCTTCGAAGGGGACGCCAAGGCCCCGGAAACGCTTGGCAACGCTTACCACGAGGCGGTAGTTGGCTTCGGCAAGCCGTTCCGCCGCCGCGTCATCGCCGCTCTGGCACAGCCTGGCCAGCCCAATTTCCTCGTGTGCCTTAAGCAGCGGCTTTCGGCCCACTCGGTTCATCCAGGACTGGACTGCATTTCCTTCGGAAACGTCATGGGATCTCTTCGGCATATGCCTCACCAGCCTCGGTAGTGCGCTCGCTGGGCGAACAAATGGCCACCCCTGTGGTTTCCACCCTGACGGAACGGGCCGCCATTATCTCACGGCGCCGAGAGCGCGTGTACGCGGCACGACAAAGCGCCCCCACCATCCATGATTGTGGCGTTCACGAGGCGCGGGAACAGCCTCGGCCAAACCGGTGATGGACATCACTTGTGTATTTGATTCCCGAATCGTGTGTCCGGCAAACACTCCTCAAGCTGCAAGGCCCAAAAAGTATGCCGCGAGGAGGGCAGGGCGCACCCAGTCTCGCGGCATTCCGTTCAGGAGTGAACAATTATATATACACCTTCGCGGCCACATTTCCTACAGGTATTCGGCTCTCTACGACCGAAAGGCCAGGCGTTTCATGGCGACTTTGTCCGGGCGCCATCCGCTGCGATGAAACGCGCCCGGCAACGTCTCGGTTACGAGCGAGCCTTTCGGCAGGGACTTGGCGAACCGTCCGAGGGCAATCATCTGCGCGGGTGTGAGATCGGTTTCTGTATGAGACGCAACGGCGCGCACCACGCCCGGCCACTGGGCGATGGCGGATGGCTTCTGCATCGCTTCCCGGAGCGCGCGCATGAAATCCTGCTGCCTCTTCACGCGGCCGATGTCCGCCATGGCGTCGTGCCGGAATCGGACGAACTGCATAGCGTGCTCGCCGTCCAGGTGGTTCGGCCCGGCGGGGATATTGATCTCCAGATTGGCCCAGTGGTCTGTATACCGGAGCGGTTTTTCCACGGTGACGTCCACGCCGCCGAGGGCATCCACCGCGTCCCGGAACGCGTCCAGGTTCACGGCAACCGTATGGTCCACCTTGGCGCCGATGAGGTTTTCCACCGTGCGCCGCGAAAGGTCGACGCCGCCAAATGCGTACGCGGCGTTGATCTTGTGCATGCCACGGCCGGGGATTTCGGCTTCGGTGTCCCGGGGAATCGAGATCAGGTGGGCTTTACCGCCATCCAGGTCGAGATCGGCCAGCATCATGGTGTCGGACCTGCCCGGAGCATCGATGCGTTGACCGTTGGTCCCGTAATCGCGGTCGGAGCCCATCACAAGGAGCAGAACCCGGGGGCTTCCGAACGTCTGGGCGGGCGTAGCGGCAGGCCACGCGGCCGCGGCGGCGGCTCTGATATCGGGAAACGCCAGCAGGGCGCCGCACGTCGCAACCATCGTGAAGATCGCCAGCGTTCGGACGATCCCCCACGCGGAGCGGCGCTTCCGGGATGCGCGAGGCGAGCGTCCGGCGGGCCGCCGTTTCGTTACGAGTTCTCCGTGCGAAGTCCGCCAAGGCTGATGGGCGGTGGTATTAAGTGTTCGGGAAGGGACGAAAAGGTCGAGCGGCCGCGGCATTGAGGCTTCTCCATGTGTTAAAAGAGGATATGGTCACATAATAGGACGAATAAGAGCACACGTGTAGGGAACGTTCGTTTGCTTCGACACATTTCCTCTGATGTAACGTTTACCATAGATGCATCGTACGGTCCGAAGAGGACAAATCGAAGGCGCCGGCGCGCTCCGCGTTGACCCTTGGCCGGCGGTGTGCTACCGTAGAGGAGTTCGAAGGGAAGTACCAAACGTGAACGTGGGTCTGGTCCGCTTTGTGGACCGCAAAATCGGGGTCCCGCTCTGTTGCGCCGCAGCATTCGCGCAAAAAGTCTCGCCCAGGCGATGGCTTGGGCGGGAACGCGCCGCGCAGGCACTGACATATCCCCGCAAGATTTTGATGATGAAATGGGTGGGCTTCGGGAACCTCATCCTCGCCTCGCCAGCGGTTGCCGCGTTCCGCGAGAAGTTCCCCGATGCCGAGATCACATTCGTCACCATCTCCGCGAACCGCGGGCTCCTGGAACGCTACCCGATGGTGGACCACGTTCACTACTTCAACGTCACCGGCCTCCGCTCCGTCGTTCACGAAACCCTGCGACTCTTGCGCTTCATGTACCGCGAGCGCTTCGACATGGTTGTGGATTTTGAGCAGTTTTCCCGCTACTCCGCGCTGATCGCGGGCCTCGGCAACGCACCGGTGCGCGTGGGGTTCGCTACGGCGGGCCAGGGGCGTTCCGGCGTATACAGCCACCCGGTGGAATACCGCGACGGCGTGCATATGGCGGACGTGTTCTGTGATCTCGCGCGCGCCGTCGGCGGCGTCCCACGGCCGGAAGGTCTGGCGGAGTTCTCACTCAGCGACGCCGACCTGCTGAAAGCGGAAGCCTTCCTTGGCGCGGAGGGGCTGTTGGACAGGCCGTTTGTCGTGATCCACCCCGGAACGGGGGAAAACGCGCCGCAGAGACGCTGGCCCGCCGAGAGGTTCGCCGAACTGGCCGACCAGATTATCCAGGAATCCGGGATGGCCGTTGTCTTCAGCGGTTCGCCGCGGGAGAAAGAGCTTGTGGACTCGGTGCGCGGGCGCATGAAATCGCCGGCCTCCTCCACCGCCGGCCTCCTCAATCTGAGCGCGTTCGCGGCGGTTCTACAGAGCGCGCAAATGATAGTATGCGCCGACACCGGTCCGGTCCACCTTGCCGCGGCGCTCCAGGTGCCGGCGGTGGCGTTCTACGGGCCCAACGATCCCACGCTTTACGGCCCGGTTGGCGCGCAGAACACGGTGCTTTACAGGAACCTTCCCTGCAGCCCCTGTATTACGAATTTCAACGACAAGTCCACGAATTGCCCGCACGGAGAGTGCATTCAGGGCATCACGGTTGAGGAGACATATCTTGCGATCCAGCGACGCCCGGTCCGGAGAATCCCCGGCGGACCTTCCGGAACAGGTTCCCAGCGAGTGGTATGACCGCGATTACTACCTCCAGAACATGGAGGGAGGAGAACTCTTCGTCTCCACCGGCGGCCGCCAGATAACCCCGCGGCACGCGAAACTCCTCTCCATGACGTCCATCAAGCCCGGCCAGCGCGTGTTGGATGTGGGCTGCGGTCGCGGCGAATTGGTCCTGCAGGCCGGTATTCTGGGCGCAACGGCAAAGGGAATGGACTACTCGCGAGACGCCATCGCCCTTGCCAACGATGCGCTTGCTACCTACGACGACGAGTTCCGCGCGCGCGTCTCTTTCAGCGTCGGCGACGCCGTGGAACTGAGCCTGGCGGGGGAGACTTTCGACCGGATATTCTTCATCGACGTAGCGGAGCACCTTCATCAGCACGAATTGGAGAGGACCCTCAACACGTTGAGGACGCTCCTGGCGCCCGGCGGCGAACTCATCGTTCACACGGCCCCCAACAAGCTGTTCTACAGGTACTCCTATCCCGTGATCCGCGCCCTCTATCCGGTCATCCGGCGCGTCTTCCCAGCGGCCGCGGCGCTCGCCGCCACCAAGCCCAACTGGAAAGGCGACCGCCTGCCGAAGAATCCCGAGGAAGGCCAGGGGTACAATGAGCACGTCCACGTCAATGAGCAAACGCCTTTCACGCTGAAAGCGACGTTGACCAAGTGCGAAATGACTTCGGAAATCCGGATGGTTCCGTTCCTCCGACAGGTGGACGGCAAGGCCCTGCGCACGCTCTACAACATCCTCGGCATGAAGCCTTGGTCCTATGTGACCAGCGCGGAGATTGTGGCCATCTGTCACGCCGCGTAGACTGCGGGCCTGGGGCGGCCGCGCGAGCAAGGCTTTCGGCCGGGCGCCGGCGATATCCGGCCAGTTGAAGCGCGCCCCCATTCCCGCGTATCGTATTGGTATGCGATCCGACCCGGTACCATCACCCACGCCTGCGATATCCCCGAAAGAATGGCGAAACGTTGCGCTCATCTGGATCGGGGCCCTGCTGCTGTGGATTCCATTTTACTGGCACGCGCGCCCGATAGCCCTCCAGGATCCGGACGCCCAGGACTATGCTCAAATTGCCCGCAATGTGGCCGAGGGCAAGGGCTTCATCACCAGCATCATGCCGTTGGGCGGCCTCGAGTGGATGAAGCAGACCGGCCGCCTCGGTCAGCCATGGTGGAACCTCCACCGGTTTCCGCTGCCGTCCCTGATACAGGCCGGGTTGATGAAGGTCGTCGGCCCGCGCGATTTCGCAATCAGCCTGTCCTCGGCGCTGTTCTTTTTCTTCGCCATACCGCTGGTCTACCTGTTCGCGCGGAGGATGTTCTCACACCGGGTAGCGCTGCTGTCCACGTTTCTGTTCGCGTTCAACGGCGGGCAATTGGGCGATTCGATCACCGGGCTCACGGAACCCGCCGCACTGTTCTTCTTCCTCGCGGCGCTGTACCTGGTGCTATGGCCCTCGAGATGGTGGCACATACCGCTCGCCGGCCTCATCACCGGCCTGGCGTTTCTCAACCGCTACAGCGTCGCTTTGTATGCCCTGCCGATGCTGATTCTCATCTGGAAGACGCATCGCCGGCGTCCTCTGGCCGCCGCGCTGGAGTTCGTTGTCCCGGCCGCGGCGGTGGCGTTTCCCTGGCTGTACCGAAACTACCTTCTGGCGGGCGACCCGCTGTTCAGCCTTACAACGGCGTTGATGGTGCGATACATGACCGCCGCGAGCCCGCACACACACGACTGGTATCAGTTCATCTACGAGAAACCGGCGCATTTCTGGATGGCACACCCGGGTTGGACGGTTAAGAAGTGGTTGATCCAGACCGGCGACCTCTGGTGGAACAACATCGACAGCATCGGAGACCTTGGCAAGGTGTTTCCCTTCTTCGTCGTCAGCACACTGCGGCCTATGGTGAACGAGGCCCAGCGCCTGCGCCGATGGCTGCTGGGCGTCTTCGTTCTGCACTTCGTGACGCTTGGGCTCCTGTCCAACATCCCGCGCTACTACGCGATATTCACGCCGTTTCTCATCATCTACGCGGCGGACGCCCTCCTGTGGATATGGGACCAGGTGCGACCAGGCCTCTCGCCGTCCCGCGCGTCCTTTGCCGTCTTTGTCACGGTACCGCTGTTGTTTGGCTCTCTGTACATCATCGGCCCCCCGCGCCGACCCCGCGAGGACCGCACCTGGGTGGAATGGAAACTCAACAACCAGCGATGGATCCACACCTCAACGCCCAAGGGCGCCATCATACTGAGCGACGTCCCCTGGAGCGTGGCCTGGTACGGCTACCGGCGCAGTCTACCTCTACCGCCCACCCCCGCCGACCTGCCGCGGTTCGCCGATTATGGCGTGACCCCCGACGGCATTTACCTGAAATCCCCGCGAAAGCGCATGAATGTACCGGACGGATGGGACGAATGGCGTGTTGTACAATTTGGACGCCTGCCGCTGCCCGGCTATGGGCCGCCGCACGTGTTCCCGGACCAAAGCGTGTACTACGCTCGCCTGCGATGATGCCGCCCGCATTTTTGCGCGGCAAATCGGTGTAACCGGGCACTCGTCATCGGGCGTATCAGGTAATAAATCTACCGGGGCCGCGGCCCCGGCCACAGGAGGCACCATGATCTTCGAGCCAGTCAGACCCAGTGTCCCCGACACATCCGTGTCCGAGCCCGCCGGGAATCCCGAAGCGAATGCGGATTTTGTCAGCCGCCATCAATGGAGCGCCGAACGGCCGTCCGCGCTGGTCATCGCGTGTTCCGACGGCCGCATGCGCGCGCATCTGGACGATTTTCTCAACAACCATCTCGGCATCAACGCCTACGACAGGCTGTACGTTCCCGGCGGACCGGGGGGCCTGGCCGGCGGCGCCGCAGAGTTTTCCCGTGCGGCGCAGATGGTGAGCGAATGCCAGTTCCTGGTGAAATCCCACGGAACCAGCGAAGTCATCCTCATCTTCCACGGTGCGGCGCCGGACGGGCCGGACGAGGCTGTTTGCGCCGATTATTCCCGCAAACACTCAGATCGCGCTCGCGTGCCGCAAATGCAGGATACGGACCTGAAAGAGTTGCTCCGCACCGCCTTCTCCGGGCCGGATGCCCCAAAGGTGCGGGCCTTCAATGCCAACGTGACGGCCGCCGGAAAGGTCCTGTTCACGCGCCTGGATTGTGGCCGGTAAACCGCCCGCCTGCACGCAAGCACAATAGCGGTTTCCCCTTCACCCGCTATGCTCAATTTGGGAACCAAACGGGCCCGATATACGACTTATACTGTGGACGGGATGCCTCGGCTCGCCGGGGTACCCGCCCCTCGCAACATATGACATCTGGAGGTAGATCCGAAATGCACAAACAAGATGGGTTCTGGCAGAAGCCTTCCAACACAGTTTTGATGGTTATCAGTGTTTTGGCTTTGGGTTTCTCGCTCGTGGCGCTTTTCCGCCGTGACGCGATCGAAACCGCCTCGGCGCAGCAGGCGGCTGCAACCACCGGCAAGCAGCGCGTCGCCCTGGGCGTCCTGCAGGACGGTTTCGTGGGAATCGCCGATGCGGTGGAGCCGAGCGTGGTGAGCATCGAGGCGACGACGAGGCCGGATGCCAACGCCACCCCCGATTCCGGCGACAACGGGGACAACAGCGCCCCGTTCCAACTCCCGGACCCGTTCGGGTTTTTCCGAAACTCGCCTAATCAGCCCTCCCCCCAGCCGCAGCCCCGAATGGGCATCAGCACCGGCAGCGGCGTTATCGTGCGCGTGGACGGCAACACCTGCTACGTGCTGACAAACCTCCATGTGGTGGATGGCGCCAGCAAGATCCAGGTCATCCTGGCCGGCAAGGACGGCGAGAAGGTAGACGGCAAGGTCGTCGGTTCCGATGACAAGACCGACCTCGCGTTGATCAGCATGGCGACGCCGGCGGGCGTTACACGGGCCAATATCCCCAAGCTGGCGGACTCCAATAAGGTGAAGGTCGGCCAGTGGGCCATCGCCATCGGCAACCCGCTGGGCGTTGGCGAAACGCTGACGGTGGGCGTCATCAGCGCCACCGGGCGCGAATTGTCCGGCGTGGAAGGGTTCAAAGATTATCGCGACATGATCCAGACGGACGCCAGCATCAACCCCGGAAACTCCGGCGGACCGCTGGTGGACATCAACGGTGACGTGATCGGCATCAACACGGCCATCGCCAGCCCGAACCGCGGCGGCGTGGGCATCGGCTTCGCCATTCCAATCAACGTGGCCAAGAGCATTCTGGATCAGTTGATCTCCAAGGGCAGCGTAACGCGCGGCTACCTGGGCGTCGCTGTGAGCCAGATGAACCGCAAGCTCAGCCCTGAACTGAAGAAGTATTACGGCGTTGAGTATGGCGCGCTTGTGGAACAGGTGAACGACAACACCCCCGCCGCCAAGGCAGGCGTTAAGCCCGAGGACGTCATCACCTCCTGGAACGGTCAGAAGATCGCGGACTTCGACGACCTTGAGGCCGCCGTTACGTCCACGCCTCCCGGTCGCCAGGTGGATCTGGTGGTCGTGCGCGGCGGCAAGCAGGTCACGCTTAAGGTGACGACCGAGAAGCGCAAGTCGGAAGAGGAACTGGCCAAGGACATCAACGGCGCGCCGTCGCCCGGCGCCGCGGATCAGCCCGGCAAGGAGACCAAACTCGCCACGCTCGGCATGTCCGTAAGCTCATTGTCCCCGCAGGACGCGCAGCGCCTCGGCCTGGACGCGGCCATCAAGGGCGTGCTCGTCACGAAGTGGGACCTCAGCGGTCCCGCCTACGAAGCGGGCATCCCTCCGGGCAGCGTGATCCTTCGCGTCGGACGCACTCCCACGCCGACGGTTTCGGCCCTGATGGCCGCCATCAAGAACGTGAAGCCGGGCGAAGCGATCATCATGCAGGTGAACGCGCCCAGCGCCAGCGGCGGACGCAGCACCGGCATCCGGACGATCAAGCCCGAAGCGAAGTGAGGTGACGGGTGACAGGTGTCAGGTGACTGGTACCCGCGCCCAAGGAAAATCGGTGAACTGGGAAGCGGTCCGGAAACGGGCCGCTTCCCTTCTTTATTTGGGGGAGCGGCGCAAACGTCACAACCGATCAGGCATTCATATTAACACCGGGGATGGGTCATCGTGATACATCAGAATGGACTACAATCACGTCAGATTGATTAGCGTTCTTTCTTTGAGCGAGGAGGAATTGATCCAGCGGCCAGTACGTGGAGGACGAAATCCTTTACGACGCCTTCGGAAACGTGGTGATGCGCGACCTCTCCACGGTCGGCGACTACACCGTTCCCACCCCCACCCCGTTCCTCTGGGGCGGCAGCCACCAGTACCAGGCGGACTACGAGAGCGGTCTAATGCTGCTGGGCAACCGCTACTACGATCCTGCCATCGGCCGGTTCATTAGTCAGGACCCGGCGCAAGACGAGAGCAACTGGTATTCGTATTGCGGCAACAACCCGCTGGTCGCGGTGGACCCGAGCGGGCTGACTGAGAAAAAGGATCAAACGGCTTTGATTGTGATTGCCGATACCAAGGTTGGCAAGATGCAAGGTGCAAACGACCGTGCTGTCCAGAATCTCGCCAAGACGGCGGCTGGCTATTATGATGCCGAAGGATATGGCTCAGTCAAGATTCGTACAAACCCCACGGAGAAGCAGGTAGACCTCGCCTTGGCGGACAAGTCCGTGAACGCGCTCACATGGATTGGCCACGAAGCCTTCCCTGGCGCTGTCTCTGTCAACCCCGGGAAAGGTGGAAAAGGCAGCGATGGCATGCGCGGAGCCGATTTCGAGAGGGCATTGAGCGGACGGAAACTCGATGAGGCTCGATTCTTCGCTTGTCATTCAAATCACAACTACGAACTCCGGGACGGAATAGTTGGCCCCGGCGGCCACTGGACGGGGGCTGACGGATTCTACCAGCCTGTCACCGGAATAAACTCGAGCATCCGCGGCCTCAAAACGCTGTATGAGTACGAACGCGAGCGTGCAATTATGAACGGCTGGTAGGGGGATTCTATGCGCAGTTCACATCCCAATGGGTCAAGCGACGTTCGCCAATTCATGCGAGGTGTCTTTCTCTTTGTATTGTGCCTTGTGATTGTACTGGTTATTGGCGTGCTCCTCACAGTGGCGCTTTCAATCGTGCAGCACCCGTTACGCCATATGTAGCCAACCAGGCAGACGAGTGCCCGACAAGCCCAGGACAACCGGCAAATATGACCGAGTCAGGCTTACCTGCTTGGCAACCGCTACTACGATCCCGCCATCGGCCGGTTCATCAGCCAGGACCCGGCGCAGGACGAAAGCAACTGGTACGCCTACTGCGGCAACAACCCGCTGGTAGCGGTGGACTCCTATCCCCATCCCCCATCCCCCAACGTCCCTTGCCCTCCTCGCCGCCTCGCGCCATACTTAGGCTTAACTAGGTTGCCACGGCCGAACCAAAGGGCCGTGGCGCGCGTATCGTCGGGAGGCAGCTATGCAGGTTATGGGCAGATTTCAGAGCAGGGTGGGACTCGAGGCCCACGGTATCCAGAACGTTCAGTCGGTGTATTGGAACCTTTCAACTTCTCTCCTCTATGAAGAGGCCATCCGCCGGCGGGAGGGGCGCCTCGCCCATCTGGGGCCGCTGGTGGTCCGCACCGGCACTCACACGGGCCGCGCACCCAACGACAAGTTCATCGTGAAGGAGCCGTCCAGCGAGAACGCCGTCGCATGGGGCAAGGTTAACAAGCCGATGGACCCCGCCAATTTCGAGCGCCTCAAGGGCCGCATGCTGGCCTATCTCCAGGGCAAGGACCTCTTCGTGCAGGACTGCTTCGCCGGCGCCGATCCGCGCTACCGGCTTCCCATCCGCGTCATCACGGAGACCGCCTGGCACAGCCTCTTTGCGCGCAACATGTTCATTCAGGCGCAGCCGGAGGAACTTGTCGATCACGAACCGCAGTTCACGGTCATCAACGCCCCCAATTTCCACGCGATTCCGGAGGTCGACGGCACCCGCAGCGAAGTGTTCGTAGTCATTAATTTCGGCCAGCGGCTCATCCTCATCGGCGGTTCCGAGTACGCCGGTGAGATTAAGAAATCCATCTTCACGCTGCTGAATTTCCTGCTGCCGCAGAAGGACGTCCTGTCCATGCACTGCTCGGCCAATATCGGAACCGGCGGAGACGTAACGATCTTCTTCGGCCTCTCCGGCACCGGCAAAACGACCCTCAGCGCCGACCCCGAACGCCAGCTCATCGGCGATGACGAGCACGGCTGGAGTGACCACGGCGTCTTCAATTTCGAGGGCGGCTGCTACGCCAAGGTGATCCGCCTGTCCGCCGAGAGCGAACCGCAGATTTACCAGACCACGCGCCGCTTCGGCACGGTCCTGGAGAACGTGGGCTTCGACAGCGACACGGGGCGCCTCAACCTGGATGACGACAGCCTCACGGAGAACACCCGCGCCGCGTACCCCCTCACCCACATCCCGAATATCAAACGCGACGGCCTCGGACCGCACCCCACCAACATCATCATGCTCACCGCCGATGCGTTCGGCGTTCTGCCCCCCGTGGCCCGGCTGACCCCCGAGCAGGCGATGTACCACTTCCTCAGCGGATACACAGCCAAAGTCGCCGGCACCGAGAAGGGCGTTACGGAGCCGCAGGCCACCTTCAGCACGTGCTTCGGCGCGCCGTTCATGGTCCTCGACCCGACTGTCTATGCGCGGCTCCTGGGTGAACGGATCAAAAAGCACAACGCGAACGTCTGGCTCATCAACACTGGCTGGACGGGCGGCCCGTACGGCACCGGCAAACGGTTCCGCATCGAGCACACCCGCGCGATGGTGCGTTCGGCGCTCGACGGAAGCCTCGCCGAGGCGCCGACCGCCAGGGACCCGTTCTTCGGCCTGAATGTCCCGACAGCATGTCCCAACGTACCGCCGGAGGTTCTCAACCCGCGCAACACCTGGGCGGACCGCGATGCCTACGACGCTCAGGCGCGCAAACTCGCCGGGATGTTCGTCGATAACTTCAAGTCGTTTGAGAGCGAGACCACGCCCGAGGTGAAAGCAGCCGGCCCGCAGGGCTAAGCTCGCTCGTCGGTTGATAAACGGGGAAACGATCCCAATGCGGATCGTTTCCCCGTTTTGCCGTGGAAGGGGACCCTGTCACGGCGGCGGTGTTCAGTGGCCCGCCATTGTCGTGTCTCCCCGCGCGCATGCACCGGCTCGAGGAGTGTGATAAACTCGAAGAGTCCGCAGCGCCATGGCAACGTCGTACCCGTTGCGGCGGCAACGGTGGGACACTGGCGAGCGACGCTCCGGGACCTGGGCCACACGCGCCCGGAACGCTCCGCCTGCTCACCCCGTGCAAGCTCTCGACCCTGGCAGATCCGCTGATAATGGCTTCGTCAACTGGGAACGCGAGGCTCGCACACGCAACCCGGCCGGCAAAGGCGCCGGCGATGGAGGTACAGATCCCGTGTGCAAACCCTATTCTCCGGCGTGGCTGACCCACGTCGTTAAGGCCGTCGGCGCCGCCGTCGCCATAACCCTGGCCGCGCCCGTCTCCGCGCAGTCGGGACCCTACGTAAGGCTTCCTGGCCACTTTCCGGCTTCGGTCTACCGGGCCCGTGTGGTTGGCCGGTTGCAGCCGCAGGACCCGATCGCTCTGGCCATCGCGCTGCCACTGCACCACGAGCGCGAGCTCCAGTCGCTCCTGGGCCGCCTCTATGACCCGGCCGATCCGGGCTACGGCCATTTCCTGACGTCCGAGGAATTCACCTCGCGCTTCAGCCCAAGCCCCGAGGACTACCGCGCGGTGAAGGCTCTCGCCGAAGCCTCCGGTCTTCGCGTGACGGCGGAGCACGCCAACCGCCTCGTGCTGGACGTGGAAGGCCCGGCGGCCGCCGTGGAGTCGGCCTTCCGGCTTCACCTGCTGCGCTATCAGGATCCGGGCGGAAGGACCTTCCGCGCCCCGGACGCCGAACCTTCCGTCCCAAAAGCCCTGGCAGGCGTCATAAGCGGCGTCATCGGGCTGGACAACGCCGCAATCTGGCAGACGCACAACCGTCCGATGGCCGATGCGTCGGCGTCCGTTTCGCCGCTCCAGGTCGGCTCCGGTCCCGGCGGCGCGTTGACACCGTCCGACATCCGCTCGGCCTACAACCTCTCCACCGTGACCGAAAAGGGAACCGGGCAGACCCTGGCGCTCTTCGAACTCGACGGCTACGCCGCCAGCGACATCCACACATACGAAAGCTACTTCGGCCTGCCTGCCGTGCCGCTGCAGAATGTGCTGGTGGACGGCTATTCGGGCGCGGCCGGCAGCGGCGCCGGCGAGGTGACGCTGGACATCGAGTTGATGATCGCCGTCGCGCCGGGCGCCTCCAAGATCGTCGTCTACGAAGGCCCGAATTCCGGATCCGGCGTGGTGGACACGTACAACCGTATTGCCTCGGATAACGCCGCGAAAGAGATCAGCACATCGTGGGGCCTCGCAGAAGGCAGCACCGGGGCCGCCACACGCAACGCGGAGAATACGGCGTTTCAGCAAATGGCCGCCCAGGGACAATCGATCTACGCCGCGTCCGGTGACAGCGGGGCGTACGACAACGGCTCATCCCTCAGCGTGGATGATCCGGCGTCTCAGCCTTACATGGTCGGCGTTGGCGGCACGCGTCTCACGACGAGCGGGGCCGGCGGCGCGTGGTCGTCCGAGACCACGTGGAACGGAGGCTCGACCAGTAAATCGGGCGGAGGAGGCGGCATCAGCACCGTCTGGTCCATGCCCTCCTGGCAGTCCGGCGTTGTATCCTCCGCGTCCAAGGGGTCGACCACAATGCGCAACGTGCCGGACGTATCGCTGGACGCCGACCCGTATTCGGGTTACTCCGTGTATTTCGGCAGCTGGCAGATTTACGGTGGAACAAGCTGCGCTGCGCCGCTCTGGGCCGCGTACACAGCGCTCGTCAACCAGCGCCGCGCGGCCAACGGGACCTCTCCACTGGGATTCGCCAACCCTGCCATCTATCAGGTCGGCAAGGGCGGCCGCTACACCACCGATTTCCACGACATCGCCGACGGCAGCACCAACCTCTATTACCCCGCCGTGACGGGTTATGACGACGCGACCGGTTGGGGCACGTTCAACGGCGCCAACCTGCTGGCGGATCTCGCGCCCTATCCGGCAAGCCAACTGCTTCTCAATCCCGGCTTCGAAAACGGCTCGACAAACCCCGGCCCATGGTACGTGACCCCAGGCGTGGTGGACAACAGCACCACGCTGCCCGCGCTCTCCGGCGTCTGGAAGGCCAAGCTCAACGGCTATGGGACGCAGCATGTGGACGCCATCTATCAGGATGTGGCAATTCCATCCACCGCCTCCAGCGCTACACTCACCTTCTGGCTGCATATCATTTCCGCGGACACGACAGGAGTACTTCACGATAAGCTGTCAATCCAGGTCCGCAACAGCGCCAGCGCCATCCTTGCGACTCTTGCGACCTATTCAAACCTGAATCAGAACGCCGGCTACGCACAGCAGACGTTTGACGTCTCCGCCTACAAGGGCCAGACAATCCGCGTTTGCGCCATCGGGAATGAAGACAGCTCGCTGGCGACGTGGTTCCTGATGGACGACTTCGCCCTGACGGTCCGCTAGACAAATCGTAAACGCGGAAACGGGGAGATGAACGCTCATTTCCCCATTTCCGCGTTCCGATGCCCCTATAATGATTCCGGAGCGTCCTGCAACCGCTCCCGACAACTCATGGAAAATCCAGCCTCCATCCCCCAACCTCCTCCGTCTATCGCGCGTCTCATTGCGCTCCAGCGCCGCATGCGCGATGCCCTACTGGCGCACCTGCGCGTACAGGGCAATGCGATGGCCGACGTCGCGGAAGACCACTCCAGCGACGGCGACACGATCTACCGAATCGACGAGAAGGGCGAGGACGTCCTGTTCGAGGAGTGTGAGCGCTGGGGCCGAGAAACGCCGTTCGTGCTGATCGCCGAAGGCGTTCCGGGCGATGGCTGGCGCGCGTTCCCCGCGGGCACGGCCTTCGATCGGGCGGAATTCCTGCTGATCGTGGACCCGATTGACGGTACTCGCGAAATCATGTACGACAAGCGCTCCGCCTGGGCGCTTGCGGGCATCGCTCCCAATAAAGGCGCGGCTACGACCCTGGCCGACATCGAAATGGCCGTGATGACCGAACTGCCCACCACACGCCATCTTTACGGCGACACGCTGTGGGCGGTCCGCGGGCATGGCGCTCACGGTGAACGCCAGAACCTGCTCACGGGAAGCGTTGAGCCGTTTACCCCGCGCCCTTCGCGATCGGCGACGATCGCGCACGGATTCGCATCGATCACCAAGTTTTTCCCGGGCACAAAGGTGCAGGCGGCGCAACTGGAAGAAGACCTTTTCGCCGAAGTCCTCGACGGCGTCCAGGGCGGGAATCCGCTCGCGTTCGATGACCAGTACATCTCCACCGGCGGACAGTTGTACGAACTGGTCGTCGGGCACGACCGGTTCAATGCGGACCTGCGGCCGGTGTTCCTCGGGCCAAACCCGGCCCGCCTGTGCTGCCACCCCTACGATATCTGCGTCGAACTGATCGCAAAGGAAGCGGGCGTCATCATCACCGACGAGCGCGGCGACGCTTTGTCGGCGCCCCTGGACATCCGCGAACCCGTCTCCTGGATCGGCTACGCCAACGAGGGTATCAGGGCTCAAATTCAGCCCGCGCTGAGAAGACTGCTTATACCATTCAGCCGGCCGTGACACAAACAATCCTATGCGAATCACGAAAGCTCTCATAACCGCCGGCGGAAGAGGCACGCGCCAATACCCGGCAACGCAAGCCATACAGAAAGCGCTGATCCCTGTGGTGGACCGGGACGGGATCACCAAACCGACGCTCCAGATCATTATCGAGGAAGCCCTGGCGTCCGGCATCGAGGAAATCGGCGTCGTTACATCCCCGGAGGACGAAGAGGCCTTCCGCGGATTCTTCCAGGGGATGGACGAGAACATGCGGCCCCGCTTCGCGACCAAGCCGTGGGGTCTCACGGTGAGCGATCGCCTCGCCGACATCGGCGCGCGGCTTACCACTATCGTCCAACCAAGTCCCGAAGGCTACGGGCACGCCGTCTGGTGCGCCCGGGATTGGGTATGCGATGACCCGTTCCTGTTGCTGCTGGGTGACCACGTTTACGTGTCTCGCGAAGAGCGCCCCACGATGCGGCAGGTGCTGGACATGGCGGAGCGGTGCGACCGCCCCGTGTTCGCCGTGCAGAGGACACCCGAGAGCCGGTTGCGGTTGTACGGCACGGTCGGCGGCGACCCAATACGAGGGCAGCCCGGAGCGTACAACATCACCAGTGTCGTAGAGAAGCCCACCGTCGACTTTGCGCGCGCCCATCTGCGAGTACCGGGCCTCCCGGAGGACCAGTATCTGTGCTTCTTCGGGATGCACGCACTTCCACCCGAGATATTCGACTGCCTTGATGAACTGGTGGCGGCCGACCAGCGGACGCGCGGCGAAATCCAGTTCGCCGCCGCGCAGGCGATGTTCGCGGAACGCGTGCCGACCATCGCCATCGAGGTTAACGGTGATCGCTACGATATGGGCGTGCCGCTCGGACTCATCGAAACGCAAATCGCCCTTGCGCTGAACGGAAGATATGCCGAGGAAGTCAAGACATTCTGGCGCGCAATGACGCAATTGGTTGCCCCATAGCGCATGAATGTGCCAATTATGAAGCGGCGTCCCGTGATGGTAAGGCACGCTGGAAATCACTAACCCCATCAACCCACTGAGGAGAGGTTCTTGAGCGCCCCGCGTTTTGACGCACTGATCGCCGTTGGCGATAATCTATGTATTGACTCCGCCTCTGTCGGCGCCCACCGTGGCCCCGCATCCCTTCTCTACCGCAATCGCGACGCCGAGTGGCCCGAGTTCCACGGCCGCGATATGGTCACGCGCGATCCGGCGGCCCGCCTCCTGATTTTCGGACAGGACGGCGCCACGGCGAAGACAACGCTCTCCCACCAGATGAAGCGTGTGGGCAACGCGGACGATCCCGTGCTTGTGACCGTAACCGCCGGCGCGAAGGACCTCCTGAAAATGGGCGACTGCGTTGGCGATGCGGACCAACTGTACGAGGCGCTGGTCGCGGTCTTCGATGAACTTGGCCGGCGTCTGGCCGAGGCCTACTTCATGCTCGGCAACATCCCGGACCCCGGCGCCGGCGATGACGTCTCCGCGACTCTGGTTGAGTACAACGCCGCCATTGCGGATGTTGCGCGCGAACAGGGAGCGTCGCTCATAGACATCTGTTCCCATTTTGAAGGACACGGCCCAAAGTCCGGCGAAGACGCCTGGCTCACGCCGGTTCTCGATCCCACCCCGGAAGGCGCCCACCAGATCAGAACCCTGTTCTGGCAGGCGCTGATGGAATTCTGAGGGCCGAGACACGAAAGCTGATGTAGCTGGTTCTGTCTCAGCCCTCAGCCGCTCGACCTCAGCCCCTGTCTCAGCCGCCCAATCGCTTTGGAAGGTCACAATATGTCTCGTATCATCAATTTCGGCATCGTCGGATGCGGCGTCATCAGCGGCACCCACGCGGATGCGCTCAAGGCAAATCCGGACGTTGCTTCACTCGTCGCCTGCTGCGACATCCTGCCCGACCGGGCGCAGGCCCTCGCCACCAAGTTCGGCTGTAAGCCGTACAATTCGCTGGAGGCCATGCTTGAGCACGAAGGTCTCGATTGCGTCTGCGTCTGCACTCCCAGCGGCATCCACCATCAGGGCGTAATCGGCGCCGCGAAGAAGGGGATCAACGCCATCGTGGAGAAGCCGATGGACATCACCAGGGAGAAACTGGACGCCATCGCCGAAGTGCCCGCGAAATACGGCGTGAAGGTCGGCTGCATTTTCCAGCGCCGCGCGATGGACGTCATCAACCAGGTCCGCGATGCCGTCCAGGGCGGCGAGTTGGGGACCCTGTTCCTGGCCGAAGCGAATATGAAGTGGTTCCGCAGCCAGGAGTACTACGACAGCGGCGAATGGCGCGGCACGTATGCTCTCGACGGCGGCGGCGCCCTTATGAACCAGGGCATCCACGGCGTGGACCTGATCTACTACCTCATGGGACCAATCGCGTCCGTTAAGGCCTACCAGGCCACGCTGACCCACAAGATCGAGGTCGAAGACAACCTCACGGCGGCCATCAAGTTCAAGAACGGCGCCATTGGCAACCTGACAGTGTCAACATCCTGCGTGCCCGGGTATTCGATGGTCCACAACGTTCACGGTTCGAAGGGCTCCATCAGCATCTCGGATGACCAGATCGTCGAATGGTACATCGAAGGCGACGAGGCCAACCGGATCACCGGCGGCAAGGGTGATATGCAGGGCGCGATCGACCCGAGACTTCTCAGTTCCGGTGGCCACACCCGCCTGATCAGGGATATGGCGGAAGCCATCCGAGACGATCGCGACCCGATGATCACTCCGGACTTGGGGCGCACGGCCGTCGATCTCATCCTGGCGATCTACGAAAGCGCCAGGACGGGCAAGGAAGTGCTCATGCCGTAAGGCGATCTTACCGCAGAGGACGCCGAGTACGCAGAGGGGCGCGGAGGGATTGTTAGATTCCCGCGCCCCTCCTGGCTTTGGAGGCTGCAGATGCCCCGAACAGAGAGCATCGATATCGAGGGCTTCACCCCTGATGAGATCCTGGCGATTCCTGACGCCGAAATCGGAGCTCTGCTGTTAACGGGTGAGCCTGTGGTCTTCCAGGCGGGCACTGCTTGCGTGCTCGGCCAGTTCAGCGTGTCGGACGACTGCCTTTCCGTAGAGCTGTCACATATTGATGGCGGCGGAGAGGGTGTACTTCCGACGCTTTGGCTGCTTGCTGAGCGCTTCGCAAAGGGCCGGGAGTGTACCGCGATGGAATGGATAGTCCACGCCGTTAACTGCGCTCACCCCAATCTCAAACTAAGGCGCATTCTGGACCGCAAGGGCTTCAAGATACGGATCCCCGATGGTGGTGCAGACGTGTACTTCAAACGCACCGAACTCGCCAGCTCGTAGGGCAAATTTGCCATTCGCCACGAAGGGCGCAGAAGACTCCCATCCTCTGCGCCCCTCCGCGTTCTCAGCGTCCTCTGCGGTAAAGGTGTCCTACTTCGCGCAGGCCACCTTTACCGTTGCGATGCCGTTGCCGTCCACTCTCACGCTGAACCCGTTTCCCGCGAGTGCGGCCGTTCCGGAAGTCAGCGGTCGCTCGATGAGGTCGGCCTCCACGGCGGCCGTTACCTTGCCGAACAGCGTGGTATCCAGCGTCACGTGCACGGTGGTCGCCTTGCCCTCTGCCTCCTGAAGGCGGAACACCAGTTCATTGCTGTCTTCTGCGCGCTTCAACTGCGTCACGAGCACGTTGTCCTCAGCGCAGAACACGGCCATCCCAATTGACGCCGGAAGCGGGCCTTCGTGAACGTCGGTCGGCACGCTCAGCAGCGGATGGTTGAAACCGGCGCCGAGACGGATGAGTTCCGCGTTCGAAATGTCCGGCCCGTGCGGCGCGACGGCGAATTTGATCGTGTGGTCGCCGATCTCGGGCAGCGGATCCGGATTGCAGGTTGAGCGGATCAGTGCGACGCGAATCGACTTGCCGTCAAAGGCATGGCCGTACTTGCTGTCGTTCAAGACCGCCAGCCCGGCGTCCTGGCTCCTCAGGTCCGCCCAGCGGAGGGCGGGGACGTCGCGCGCGTTACCGGGCTCGCGCTCCAGCGTGCCGAAAGGTATTTCATACAGCGCGGTTTTCGATGTGAAATTCACAGGGAAGCGCATCGATAGCCGAGGTGTGCCGATACTGTCTCCCCCGATTTCGACCCAGCGAGTGTCCACGGTGATGTCCACCCAGGGCTGCCCTGCCTTCAACTGGTACATCACGGTAAACGTGGAACCGCCGATCTTCCCTTTCGCCGTCACGGTGGCGACGTAAGGGCCGTTGGCGCTCACGTCCGTGTTCCACGCTCCTGGGGTGCCGACGCCGAAACTCGTGAGTTCCAGCGGACAGACGGTCTTCTCGGGCGCGCCGAGTATCCACGCGCTGCCACCCTGTGCCCGCTCCAGGGTGTATTCGAGCAAGCCGATCGGGTTGGCGGGATCCGCCACATCCTTTCCGGTGCGCTTATCAAGCAGGCTGATGATACCGCCGGAGGCCTTGTCGAAGACCACCTTCAGGAATTCGTTCTCCATCGTCAGTTCGCCGGCCGGAAGGTTCACATGGTCCTTGCCCTCCGATCCGGCTTTCAGAACCACTGCCGGCTCGGATCCCTCGACGGCTCCCTCCTCGACGCTGTATGCGGCGTATCCCATGGGGCCGACATTCGCAGGGAAGGCGAGGTCCACGAATTTGTGGCCCCAGTAGTCGCCGTGGTCCGTTCGCTGTGCGGGGATGAGCGTTCCGTCGGCGGCCTTCACCACCCATGTCTTGTCTTCCAGCTTGCCGGGGCAAGCGCCTGTCTGAGCGTCCCAAACAGAAACCTTCACCACCTCGTCGCGCTGCCAGGCGGTGGGGTTAAAGACTATCACGGGACGGGGGCCGTCCACAACGTGTCCGGCCGAGGATATTTCGCCGCGGTTGCTGAAGCGTCCCGGCCCGCCACCGAGGCCCATCGCGGCGATGTCGGCGGGGACAACGCGGCTGTCCGTTTCTCCGGCGAAAGACGTGTTGACGGCCGCGGCGACGGCCCGCAGGCTGTTGGTCTTCACCATGCCGGTAGCGGCCACGATCTTCTGGAAGGTCCCCTGGTTGAAAGTTCGTGTATCCGCGACGCCCGAGCCGGGCAGGATATCGTGGAAATGGCTGAAAAGAACGTCCACCCAGGCGTTGCGCAGGGTCTCCGCGGGATAATCCCGGCCCAGAGCCGCAAACGCCAGCGCCGCGGCGGATTCCGCCTCGCCAACGGCATTCTCGCCGTGCCGGTTGTTGCGCTTGATATCACTCTGGGACGTATAACAGCCGGAGAACTCGAAGTTGAGCTCGCGGGTGACAACCGGGAAATCCCCGGAGTTCGCCTCTATCGCCGCAAAATACTCGCGCGTGGTGCTGAACCTGAAATTGGGGAACACCGGCCAGGAATCCATCTCGATAGCGAGCTTCAGGTCGCGCCGCGTTGGACCGCCGCCGTGGTCTCCCACTCCGTACACCTGCATCCAGTCCTTCATGCCGCATTCCTCGCGGAAATCGAGCAGCATCATCGCGGATTGCGGCGCCAGTTCGCTGTTGTACCAGTGCTTTTCGCGGTTGACCAGTATCCGGCCGCCGTCGGGGCCCTCCCACCAGAAAAGCGGTGGCAGGGGCGCATCTCCGCCGCGGCACAAATAGTAATGCTTCACCGCGCCGCGCGCATCGATGCTGGGGATAGACCACGCGTGGCCGAACGTGTCCGGCGACCAGTCAACGGTGACTTCCTCAGGCTCGAGCCCGAAATGCTCTTTCATGAACCGGCGCGTGTAGAGCAGGTGCCGCGTGAGACTTTCGCCGGAGGCCAGGTTCTTGTCGCCTTCCACCCAATGCGAGGCGGCGATTTCCCATCGCCCCTCCTTCACGCGCTTCTTGATCCCTTCGAAGATCTCCGGGTTGTGCCTGCGTACAATCTCGTAGACCGACGCCTGGCTCTGCGTGTACTTGAACGTCGGGAATTCGTCCATCAGTTTGAGGACGGTGAGGAACGTGTCGTTGGTGGTCGCAACGGTCTCCGGCCAGCCCCACATCCAGTTCATGTCGATATGGCCGTGGCCGACGCAATAGACCGTGTGTCCCTTGGCGATGGGGGCGATGGGAGCAAGGACCGCCTCAGCGCGCTCAACCGCGGCCCGGAGGTCTTCCAAACTGCCCGCAACGCCGGCTGAGAACAGGGCTTCCGCCTCGGCGATCAGGCTGTCCCAATCTTTCTTCTCCACCTTCGCCAGCTGCCGAACAAAAGCGATCTCGGCCAGGAATCGCTGGGTGTGCGCATTTCGCGCGGCTGTGATGAGTTCTGTGTTATTCCTCAGGCTGTCTGACATGGTTCTGTATAGACTCTCCCCCCCGGAGCGGGCACGTATGACGATATCTACCTTCATACTTTGCCGGAGGCGGCGACGTTTGCCAGAGCCGCGATGAAAATGTGGCGCAGGGGGGATAGGACTGGATGCGATGAACGGCGCGCGGCGCACCACGACAGACGACCTGATGCGTCATCCAGGGTTGTCAAAACGCGTCAACGTGAGCAACGTGTCTGCGGACCCGTTGACTCATTCACCCGTTGACTTGACGCATCACTACGGCTTGTCACCGCTCGAGGGCTGGGTTCCCGGCTTGTAGTGGAGGATTTCGACTTCGTCCGCCGTAACGAGGCCGCCACCCACCATCGGGAGGAGTGTCGGGAGGAAGGAATCGAGCCGGTCGGCGTTGTCAACCAGCTCCACGAGAATCGGCAGGTCTTCGGAAAGCCGAAGGATTCGGGCAGTGTGGATCCTGCTCTCCGCGCCGAAACCCTCGATCCCGCGAAGGACCGTCGCGCCCGCCAACCCGGCCTTGCGGGCCTCCTGGACGATCGCCGTGTAGAGCGATTGCCCGTGCCAGTGATCGCTTTCCCCGATGTATATGCGCAGCCTCTTCGCCTGACCCACGATTTCCATTGCCATACCTCAAACCGCGCGACCGACAAGAATGCCCAGCAACCCGGCGAGGATGCCCGCCGCAACCGAGGCGACCACATTGTATCCCGCGCGGGCCCAACTCCCTTCGGCGGCCAGCCGCAGGGTCTCGTATGAGAAAGTGGAGAACGTCGTGTAGCCGCCGCAAAAACCGACGCCGAGCGCGATGAACCACGTACGTGAGAGAGTGAACCGCTCCAGCGCCAGCGTTGCGAGCAGGCACAGGACAAAGGAGCCGCTGGCGTTGATGACAAGCGTTCCCCAGGGAAAGCCCGGGCCCGCACGAACGGAGATCCAGCCCCCCAGCACATAACGGGCGACGGCGCCTCCGCCTCCGCCAAGGGCCACCACGGCTATGTGGATAGTTTTCATGAGTTCGAGTGGGCCAGGACCTTGCTGATGCGCGTCCGCCGCTCGGCCGGACGCACCGCCCCATAGGGCTTCACGCTGGACAGCGCGCACAAATGACGCAGATGTGAAGGCCGTCGGTTGGATGTTATGGGCGCACATCCGCGCGGGTCAAACCAAAGTGTTGTTGCGCGCCCCGCAGCGCTATCATCACGTCATAGATGGCGCGTGCATAGCAGTGGAGGCAACCGGGCGGAGGGCCAATGGATCAACCGGAGACATTTCTGGCAACAGACTTACACGCTCTGCGAGATCGTGTCCTCGCCGCCGCGCGTGAGGGTGGCGCGACCGATGCGTCGTGCGCTGAAGCGCTTCGGCGGTTTGAATTGTGGGTCACCGGCAATCCCGCACTGGAGCCCCCGGCGTACCTTGCCTCGGGGCTTCCGGCGGCCCTGCGGAATCTCCTTGCGCTGAACGGCGCCATCGCGAAGGCAGCCGCGGAGGTGTTCCCAGAGGGGCACGCAAGGGCGGCCGAAATCGGCCTCGCGTACGCGGCGTTTTCCCTGGAAGAAGCCGAACGCTGCGCGTGCGCGGAGTCGTCCGATCCGGGGGCCCAGGCCGCCGGCGCAGCAGGCGATCCCGAGCCGCGGTTCCGAATCCTCTTCGAGAACGCTCCTATAGGGATCTTCCAGGCCACCGTCTCGGGGCGCTTCATTGACGTCAATCAAACCACCGCAGACATGTTCGGATTCGCCTCGCCCGCTCAAATGCTGGCCGAAGTGAAGGATATCCCTAACCGCTTGTTCGTGGATCCCGCGCAGCGAATCGCAATCGTGCAGAATGCGTTGGAAAGCGGTTCCTTCGTGCGCCGTGAGGTGGAGTACCGCCGCCGCGATGGTTCGGAGTTTACCGCCAACCTGCATATGAGAGCCGTGCGGTCCGGGGACGGAGCGATCGATTATGTGGAAGGGTTCGTGGAAGACATCACGGCCCGTCGCCAGAGCGAGCGCGAGCTGCGCGCGAGTGAAGCAATGCATCGCCGCCTCGTCGAGACGCTCCAGGAAGGCGTCTGGGTCATCGATGCGGACGGGCGAACCACCTATGCGAACGCGAACATGGCGCGAATGCTGGGCTACACGCCCGAGGAGATGCTCGGCCGGCATATGTTCTCGTTCATGGACAAGTCCGGTGTCGGCACGGCGCGCCGGAATCTGGAGCGCAGGCTGGAGGGCATAGACGAGCAGCACGACTTCGTGCTCCACGCAAAAGACGGCCACCGCGTGGACGTTGTCATCGCGACCTCGCCCCTCGCCGACGGAGACGGGGAATACATCGGCGCGATCGCGGGCGTGATCGACATCACCGAACGCAAGCGCACCGAAACCGCGATGATTCAAAGCGAACAGCGCCTTCGATTTGCTCTGGAAGGGGCGAACGATGGCCTCTGGGATGTGCGCCTGCCGGAAGGCACTGTTTACCTCAGCCCGCGCGGTTGCGAGATTCTGGGCTATTCCCCCGACGAAATGGCCGAGGTTGCCCGGGTGTGGAACGACCTCGTTCACCCCGACGACATGCCGCTGACCAACAAACTCCTGCAGTCCTATCTGCAGGGGCACACGCCGCTGTTTGAGGTCGAGCAACGCCTTAAGACTAAGTCCGGCCAGTGGAAATGGATTCTGGCGCGTGGGAAGGTCGTGGAACGCAACGAATCCGGCGAACCGATCCGGATGACGGGCACCCACACGGACCTCACAGATCGCAAGCGGGCGGAGGAAGCCCAGGCGGCCTCGGCTCAATTCCTGAGGGAGACCCAGCTGATCGCCGGGCTTGGCGCCTACACCCTGGATATTGAAACGGCCCGGTGGGAAAGCTCGGACATCCTCGACGGAATATTCGGGATTGACGAAAGCTTCGACCGAACGGTGGAGGGATGGTCTACCCTCGTGCATCCCGACGATCGGGCCGCGATGGTAGAATACCTGGCGAGCGCTGTTCTGGAAACGGCGGAGCCCTTCGACAAGGAGTACCGGATCTTCCGAAAAAGGGACGGGGTGGAACGGTGGGTGCACGGCCGTGGCAGGCTCGAATACGACGCCCGGAACCAACCCATCAGGATGATCGGAACGATACAGGACACCACTGAGGCGCGGCGCGCGGATGAAGCGTTGCGCGTTTCGCTGGCCAAATACAGGACCCTTTTCGAGTCTTTCCCGCTCGGCATCAACGTCGTTGACGAGGCTGGGCGTATCATGGAATCCAATCCGATCGCGAAAACGCTGCTTTCGGCGCGTCTGGGCGGGCAACTCCCCCGCGAGATCGCCAGTCCGCAGTGGCAAATCGTCCGCCCGGATGGATCGCCGATGCCGTCCGATGAGTTTCCCAGCGTGCTGGCCCTGACCGAACGGCGCGTGATATCCGGCGGCGAGATCGGCATCGTCGGCCCCGACCAGACCGTCACCTGGCTCAGCGTCACCGCCGCCCCTCTGCCGCTGGAAGGACACGGCGTTGTGATCACCTACAGCGATGTCACGGAGCGCAAACGGGCGGAGGAAGCGCTGATCGAGGCTGCCAGGGCGAAGGACCGGTTCATCGCTCTGCTCTCGCACGAATTGCGCAATCCGCTGTCGACTATCGTGAACGCGGCGCAAGTGCTCAAGTCCGTGCAACCCGCCGAGCCGAGGCTGCTCCGGGCGCGCGACGCCATCGAGCGGGCGTCGGCAACCCAGGCGCGTCTCCTGGAAGACCTCCTGGATGTTTCGCGCATTGCCCTTGGCCGCGTCGCCCTCAGGCTGGCTCCGGTTGACCTGGGCTCGCTGGCCGCTACAGTCGTCCGCTCGCTGGCAGCTTTGGCGGCAGCCAAGGGCATTGATCTGAGCGTGGACACGGAACCGGATCTGCTGGTGACCGCCGATGAGATCCGCCTGGAGCAGGTTCTCTTCAACCTGGTTGTGAATGCCGTCAAATATACGAACGAAGGGTCCGTGTGGGTAACCGCGTACCGTGACGGGCCGGCGGTAGTCCTCACAGTCCGGGATACCGGCGTGGGGATCGGCGCAGAGATGCTGCCTCAGGTCTTCGAGGTGTTCACCCAGGCGGACGAAACTCTCGCTCACGCCGGCGGAGGCCTTGGGCTGGGTTTATCTTTGGTGAAATCGTTCGTCGATCTGCACGGCGGAACCGTAGTCGCGGAGAGCGCCGGGCCGGGGCGCGGTGCAACATTCACGGTGCGCCTCCCCGCCGCCAGCACTCAGGATCTGCGTGAACCTCAGCCGACGCGACACGAATCGCACGAAGCGGTCCGCCCCGGAATCACAGTCTTACTGGTGGACGATAACGTCGATGCCCGGGAGACGCTGCGAGACATCCTGGAGCTCGACGGGTGCATCATCTTCGAGGCCGAAGACGGTCGGGCGGCCATCGAAGTGGCCGTCAGGCAACGGCCGGATGTCGTTCTGCTGGACATCGGCCTGCCGGGATTGGACGGCTACGGAGTTGCGAGGGAATTGCGCGGGCGGCCCGAAACCGCCGGGGCCAGGATAGTCGCCGTGACGGGGTATGGTCAGGAGTCCGACCGGGAGCGGGCGGTGAGTTCGGGTTTCGACGACCACCTGACCAAGCCGGTTGACCTCGATCTCCTGCGCGCGGCACTTCTCGGGCCGTCAGGCGGGGGAGAAGGGGAATGACGGCGAACCGTCATCCCCCCGGATATCGGTTCAGATGTCCTTGATCGCCTGGCCGAGATCTTCGGCGGCTTCCTGAACGCGCTGTACCCCGCCCATCTTGTCGCGCATAGTGTCTCCAAGGTCCGCGGCCTTGTCGCGTACGGCGCCGCTGATATCCGCGGCCTTTCCGCGAACGACGCCCCCAAGGTCGGTCGCCTTTTCACGGACGGTGTCGGTCAGGTCAGCCGCTTTGTCACGGATGGTGTGGGAGTATTCGCCTGCCTTTTCCTTGACGGTGCCGCCCAAGTCGGTCGCTTTTTCCTTCACTGTTGCGCGGAATTCGTCTCCGGTAGTTGGCGCATAGAGCAGAGCAAGTGCGGCTCCCAGGGCGCCGCCAACCAGTAGTCCTACGGCGAAATCAGTTTTTGCCATTTTACGGTCCTTTCGGTGCTATCGCGTTGGTGTCGCGGCTAACGTGCCCGCGAACACTGGATGCGGCCTGTCCGCCGCGGTCAGGAATCGGCGCCGGGGGGCTGGCCCATATGGTCGGCCTCCATCGCCCGCGCAGCGCCACCTTGTGTTGCCTTTGCCGTCTTCCAAACGGTGATCCCGCGTTGGACGCCGGTGAGCAGCGCGGCAATGTTGGCCATCGGCTTCGCAATGCCCTCTGTTACGATGCTGGAAGTGGTCTTCACTTTCGACGTCACGTTATGAACGGCGCTTTCGCCGTCCGATGCCATGCGCTCCACCTTCGGAGCAACCGACTTCACCACATCGCTGACCTGCGATGTGATGCCGGTGACATTGTCTATAACAGGCTGCACCCGTGGCAGAGTTTCGTTCAGCGCCTGTTTGACGGTATCCGATACGATGGTTTTCAGTTTGAAAGCCAGGAAAACAACCGCGCCGACGAGCAACAACTGCCCCAGCGCCATCACCAGAATGGCGATGTTGGTGAGCGGACTCAGTGTGAGCGTGTGGTCCAATGGAACCTCCTTATGCTGAGGCGTGGGCCGCCTTTGCACCCAATGTTAGCATGGCGCGCCACGAACGTTATAATGTAACGGCCAGCCGGATCGCCGGACCAGGTGACTTGACACAACAATACCCCGAAATGAGGCTTTGATATGCAGATTGGCATCGTGGGATTGCCCAATACCGGAAAAACTTCGCTGTTCAACGCTATCACGCGCTCGCATGCGGCGGTGGGCGCCTATCCGTTCACCACGGTTGAACCCAATCAGGGCACCGCCCATGTGCCCGACAGCCGCCTTCAGGCGCTGGCGACTCTCTTCGACCCCAAGAAGATCACCCCGGCCACCGTCGAGTTCGTCGACATCGCGGGCCTGGCGGCCGGCGCCAGCAAAGGAGAAGGCCTCGGCAACAAATTCCTGGCGCAGATCCGCGAGGTGGACGCCATCGTTCACGTGGTCCGGTGCTTCACCCTCGCCGAAGAGCCGGACAAAGCGGTAGACGCCGTGGACGACATGGAAACCATGGAAATGGAACTCATCCTTGCCGACCTCCAGAGCGTGGGCAAGCAGATACAGAAGGCTGACCGTCCCGTCAAAAAGGGGGACAACGCGCCCAAATGGACGAAGTCGGAGCTTCAGGCGCTGGAGGCCCACCTCTCCGATGGCCAGCCGGCCCGTACGCTCGCCCTGGGCGCCGAAAACCGTCGCGAGTTGTTCCTCCTCACTGACAAACCGGTCATTTACGCGGCCAACGTCCCGGAGGCGTTCGTTGCCGGCGGCAGTCCGGACGCCGGGAAACTCCGCGCCGCACTGCCACAGGGCACGCACGTCATGGAGATCTCCGCGGCCATCGAGGCTGAACTCTCCGACCTCGACGAGGAGGAGGAGAAGGAATTCCTGGCGGATCTCGGTCTCGCGGAACCAGGCCTCAACCGCCTGATCCAACACGGTTACGACCTTCTTGGCCTGATGTCGTTCCTCACGGCAGGCCGCGACGAGGTTCGCGCCTGGAGCATCCGCAAAGGCACACGCGCGCAGGACGCCGCCCGCGAGATCCACAGCGATATCGCCCGCGGCTTCATCCGCGCCGAGATCATCTCGTTCGACGACCTGATGGCAACCGGCAGTTGGGCCGCCGCCAAGGAAAAGGGCCTCGCCCGCCTCGAAGGCCGCGACTACATCATGCTGGACGGCGACGTCGTGAACTTCCGGTTCCAGGTGTAGTGTTGGATATTCGGCAGAGCCTCTGCTGTTAAGGCTTTGCCTGAAAGGATAACACGATGGCGAATGCCTGGCGGGAACTCGTCCCGGAACTGCCCGTGGCCGATCTGGAGCGCGCGCTGAACCACTATCAGGGCACGCTGGGGTTCACATTGCAGTGGGTGTATGAAGCACACGGTTTCGCCTCGGTTATCCGGGACGGTGTCCGCCTGTTCCTGCGCCGGCAGAACCCGCCCTTCGACGAAGTCGTCTGCAACTTCTACGTGGACGACGTGGATGCCGTCTACGCAGAGCTGGTCGCGAGCGGCGCCCATGTCTTGTGCGCGCCGGCGGACAAGCCCTGGGGCACGCGTGAATTCTCCTTCGATGACCCGGACCAGAACCTCTTCCGCGTCCACCGCCTGCTGAAAAAGGCGGATGAGGCGGCTTGATGCCCGTGTCCGCAATCTGAAAAACCGCAGCATGCGACGCTGCAAGCGGAGACGACCACAAGGACACCCTGAGTGATGAAATCAGGTTGATGAACGATGAACCCCCTCATAGGGCGTTCATCGTTCATCGCTCATCGTTACGGCGCCAGCAGGTCTTCCTCGTCCACCGGCGGGTTGTTGCCCAGCCAGGTGTCGAGTACCAGCACGACGCGGCCGTTCAGATTGTCTCCACGCGGCACGGTGTAGTAGCCGATTACACGGTCCGCATGGCTCTTGATGCCGCGCTTCGCAGCCTCCGGGGAGACCCTGGCGATGCTCGTGAACGCTTCGTACATCTCGGGGCGGAGGAATACGAGATCGCGCGCCTGCGCGGCCCCCCTCTTGTATCGCAGAACCCCGACCATCTCTTTTGGCGAGAAGAACCAGTTCAACTCGTTGTTCAGCGCGATTTCGTTCGGGTCCGCTTTGCCGTTGTGGAAGAGCCGCGCCGGTTTGAGCGTCGTGGGCTGGCCCGGATCGAACAGCATTTCTTCCGATGCGTTCAGCTTGCTGTAGCCCGTGATCGCGCGGAGGTCCATGGTCGTCAAGTGCGGCAGCAGCCAGGTGTAGTCGTCCTTCACCTTGGCCCACTGGTAATACGTTGGCTTCGGGTTCTTCTGCTCTCCGAGCGTCGGAACGTGAGCCAGCAGCGATGCCTCGAACATCGACGGGCGTTTGGCCTGCCATTTCACGCCCTCAAGCGGTTCGTTCTGGAATCCGCAAAGGCGCATGCTGAAGCCCCACGAATCCGGGTTTCCATAGTAGAAGGGATGTGGCGGCGGCGGGTTAGATGTGAAGCGCGGCACGTTGCTTACCTGCATCAGCACGCTGTTCCATCCGCGTTTCAAGCCAAGGGCGCAGCATATTTGGTCTTTCTCCTGCGTCTCTTCCCACTTGCAGACGCTCCAGTACTGGCCGGGATACTGAAGCTGATTGTTCACCCAGATTTTAGCGTTGTCGTCGGCGCCATACCAGCAGCGCACCTTCTGGTCCTTCGGCGACCAGACGTATGTGTGCGCAAACGAATAGGCTGCCTTGCGTCCATGCTCGATGGCGTACAGGTCAACGTACCCATCGACGGCGTTGGTGGACGCCCAAGTCGTGCTCACGCTCGGCACGTTCCGTGGCGAAAGAGGCGATTGCACCGCGAGGACCGCTGCGCGAAGTCGATTCTGGTCTTTCTCGGTCGTCGGTGTCGCCCCCGCATCCAGTGACGTAGGGTTCGATATCAGCCACTCGTCAATCCAGGGAGTCGTTGGTTTGTCGCTTCCGTGAATCGTGCGGTACATCCCCGGCGTCATGTAGTAGCGGTTGCAGGAGTGATGGCCCATGCCCATGCTGGAAATTGGCTCAAACCCGCACCAGTCGCTGCTGTGTGTGTCCGGCACGCCGATGCCCTGGCCGCTGAACGTCATCAGCCAGTCCAGGGTGTGATTCCATTCATGGTAGAGGACGTCCCATTCGCGCTGGCCAATGTTCACGTCGGCGCCACGGTTGGCGCCGCAGTCCGGCCCGATAGCGTCTGAAGCGCCCCAACCCGCGAATTTCATGAACGTCTCGATGGTGCCGGTTTCGAACAGGCCCTCGTAGGGCGCCGGGTCGTGTTCCATGGGCGCGCTGTTGTCGAACTCCCGGTCGTACTCGGCCCAGTTGTTGACCATCCGCATGGAGCCGCGGCTTGACGCTTCGAACAGCGCCGTGCACCATTTCCATTTCAGTTTCGTCGCGGCGATCTGCTCGTCCGACATCGTAATGACTGTCGTGCCGCCCTTGCCGTCGCTCACGCGCAGCTTCCGGAAGAGCGCGAGGTGGTTGCGGAACGTGTTGCTGTTCTTTCGGGGATATAGATCGGCCGCCTTCTGATAGTACGGGTAGACCTGTGCGAAGTTCATATCCAGGTCGCTGTGAACGTAACTGGCGGCGTCTCCAAGCATGTACCACGCGTCCGGGTTCTTCGGGTTGGCCTTGGTGGATGCCATGAACGACTTCTCGGCCAACTCCCAGAAGCCGTTGACCATGCAGTACAGCCCCAGGTTGTAGTAAGCCTTCGCGTCGGTCTTCACGATCTTGGGGAATCGCGTCTCGGCATCGCACCAGCGGATCATATGGCGCGCGTACCGTGCCTGCTCGGTGGTGAGACGGTTCTTGAGCACGCGAATAAACCACTCGCTTGCTTCAGGGAGTTTTCCTGCGAGAAGTCGCTCCACGCCACACGCGTAGTAATTGGTTGTTTCTGCGGAACTCTTCCAGAGCGGCTGTGGGTCTCTGAGCCGTGGCCATACACGCATATCATCCGAGAAGTAGAATCGATAGGCCTTGGGGAGAGCGCCCTTCGCGTCGGAAGTCACCTTGAGAGACGCTGGGGCCGCCGTTTCCGCACGTGGTATGAGGAACAGGTTTCCCCATAGCCGTACGCCATTCGTCACCTCAGCATCGACTGGCCCTACGGTCAGCACATACAAGTTTCCGGATGGGGTATCAAAGCGCGTCTTGCGCAGGGGTACATCGAACGTGACCGTGTTGCCTTCGCGCCGGAAGTTGTAGCGCTTCTCGCTGACCTTGTCACCGACGGTCAGCTTCCCGTTCGGCAGCCAGAAAGCGTAGCCGTCGTGCGGATTGGTCTCCGCGCGCGCACTGGCCGCCACCATCACCGCGATTCCGGCCATAACCGCCACGGCCCTGATTATCCGCATCATGCTTTGCATCCTTTCACTCAACTGGTAGTGTCGGCGTCCTCGCCGACAAACCTCTGTCGGCGTCCTCGCCGACAAACCTCTGTCGACGCCTCGCCGACAAACCCTGGTCGGCGTCCTCGCCGACAAACCCTGGTCGGCGTCCTCGCCGACATTAGCGTGCGTCCGATCACTACGGCATCAAACTAGTCAAGCCGATACAGCGCCCCTGAACCGGCCGGGAGGCGTTCGGACCACACCAAACCGCCATTCTGGCGGCGGGCCGCAACTCGTTTTCCGCCCGGCAGCCGTGTGACGGCGGAGCTTTCCCCATTAGGCAGTTGAATCCGCGTCTCAACGTCCCGCGCCGAAACAGTGTCCAGATTGACGGTGAAAACGTACCGTCTGCCCTTTCTGTCCTTGAGATAATGAGTCGTTGCGTGGGGGCGTGTATCCTCCGGCGAGGCAATCGGCGTCAATCTCAGCAGCGTCGGCTCCAGCGCGCGGGTCTCCTTCGTGAGCCGGCCGACCTCCTCCCAACGGGCATCGCCGTCGCCATCGGTGTCGATGAGGCCGGACATCATCTCGCCCTTGGCCTTGTTCCAGTATTCGGTCTGGTACAGGAACCAGAACAGGCCTTTGCTGCCCGAAGCCAGGGCCAGGTACGTCATGCACCGGATTTCGCCCGGCGTTGGGAACCTGTGGATTCCGGTGATGGCGTGGACCTGCATCACCGCCCAGGACGCGGCGCCGGTTTTCGCGCACGCGAGCCCCGCCTTGGTCGCCACCCGCTCGAAATCGCGCATAGCGGCGACGTCGCCCAGCGGGGTACCGACGCCGATGGGATACCGGTCGAACGCCGCAACGTCGCTTCCGGTTGTCTTCAAAAACTCGTCGAAGCCGTCAGCGCCGATGAGGCAAGTAAACGGCTTGAGGCGGCGCGCGTAGGCTTTCAACCCTTTGGCCACCTCGGCATATCGCGGAAAGGTGCCCGGCGGCGGCTCATCCAGAAGTTGCACGCGCCACAACGCCGCATGGTCCATCACCGGCCGGAGGTCGCGGGTGAGCGTCGCGTTGATCGCCGCCTCGGAGACCGGTTTCCCGCCGCGAATCATGGTTCCGAGATCCCCGCCCTCTTTGTTGACCTCGATGATGAGTTTCACGTCCGCCGACCGCGCCGCATCGAGGATCGCCTGATGGTGATCCGGCGGGGTGTTCGGGACGACGGCGCAGTTGATGCCGTGCGCCGCCATATCCCTGAAGTGCTTCAGATAGATCGGCGCGGCCAGCGCGGGATCGGCGGGGATGAGGTCGTCGCGGAACGCGCCGACGCCGCCCTCATACCAAACGCCCAGCGGGAACTCGGGCCCTTTCCCTGCCGCCGTCGCCCGAACGCAGTAAAACGCTGCGAACGCCGCCAGCATCGCACTCTTCCAGGATTTAGTCATCGCTTCAATGTCACTTTCAGGAGTTGCAGCCAGTAGCGCTGCTGGTCAACGTAAGTTATGTACACAATCCGCCCGCCGTCTTCCGCCAGTTCAGGGTGTTCCTTCCCGGCGTAGCACGGGTTCTTCTGGAGCGCCTGCCTCGGAGCGCCGATATCCGCGATCTTGGTGAACGGTCCCCACGGGTGCGGCGCCAGGCTGAGGCGGATGCGGTCGTCCAGGATCACGTTGTGCACGGCGAGGTAGCCTCCGAGGTAGCGGTTGTATGCGACCGACAGCTCGCTCGGGAAATCGCGCAACCCTTGGACGTCGGCCGCGTCTTCCTGCTTTCTGCTCCACGATGGCTTATCCGGCGATCCGCTGAAGTACTCATACGCCTCGGGATCAGTTACATCTGTTTTTCGGACTCGGGCGAGGCGGGCGGAACTGCCCGGCCTGTCGTCGTGCGCTCCATACACGTACAGCCAATCGCCGCCGTCCAGCGTCGCATTCCCGTATACTGTGGCGCCCGGCGCGTTCGGCCACATCCACTCTCGGCCCTTTGGGTGAAGCCGGTCGAAACGGATGGCCTCCGGCTTCGAGGTATCCGCCACGCATAGCCCCCAACCGTTGCACCGAAAATTGTAGACACCATCGCCGAGAATGCTGATGCCCGAATAGTACAGATAGAGCCGTTTCGTGGCGGCGTCGTACCAGGAGCCTCCGGGCCAGAGCCGGGTATCGTCCTTCTCACGGTTCGCCAGCGGGATCAACTGCCGCGCCAGTCCCGTCTGCGGGTTTGTCAGGAACCCGTAGCGTTTCAATGGCGCGGTCCCCTTCCCTGTCGGAACCAGCAGACCGCAGTTGCTCACGTTGCCGACATACGGCTTCTCCGGCTTACTGGGATCGAGGAGGAACACATCGCCGAAGATCCAGAGCGTCTTGTCGCCGATGGGCGACGAAAACCCGGCGTCCGTCCCGCTCACCCCGGCCGGATTGTCCGTGAAAAGCAGCCCGCCATTTTCAACCGCGACCACGGATGGCGCGGCATGGGCGGAAGCGGCGAGGAAAATGGAAACGAGGAAACGGGGAAACGAGGAAATGAGCCAGCGAGCTAGACAGCCAGCGGAGCAACGAGTCAATGTCCTTCCATTGACTCGTTGACCCATTTCCTCATTGCCCCCATTTCCCAGTTTCTCAATTTCCCCGTTTCCCCGTTTGCTCATTTCCTCATCCCCTCACTGGCGGGCGTTCAGCCCGATCTCCACGCTGCCGTTGCTGTTGTTGGCTATACACTTGGGAAAGCAGCCCTCGTTACTGGCAAGCGTTCTTCCCTAGCGATCCTAACCGCCCAATCGGCGAGACGCCTGAGCTGATCACTTGGTAACTCTCTGAGAAGTACTGACCACAAGGGAGCTGCTGCAATGCTGTCCGCAGTCTGGATGATTTGCGATCTTACGTCGAACCAGTCGGAATAGCGGGATGCCACCATCGGGTCCCATTCCGAACGCGATCTTTCCAGGAGATCATCGACCTCATCCCTTAGGATGCATGAATGGGTTACCCGCTGACGTATCAGCACCCTAACCCACGCGTATTCCTCTTCACATAGCGGATCGCGGCTGTTCTGCTCGGCGGCTTCCCACACATCTCGAAGCTTGAGGAACAACATCATCCAAACCCAGCGGCGAACCGACTCGATTTCTCTTGGGAACGCCATTTTCCGCCAGTGTGCAATGGCGCCCACCATAGGCTTGCCAAGTTCTGCCTGTGCACCGCGCACTGAGTTTTGCAGACCGTCGAGGTCAATGTCATCATCGTGAAAGGACGACAGGAGTTTCTTTCTGGCCCAGTCGCGTAACTCCACGGTAAGAAAACCATCAACGGCTAGCTCTGGAGCAAGATACCGCGTCACATCAGTGCTCAGAAGGAACAAAGCGGGAAGATGAATCAGATCAGCGCGTTTCGCCATAGCTTACACCCTTTCATACACGTGGGGAGCCGTCTCCGAGTGCTCCCTCCGCCCCTCACCCCTTCGCGTTCAGCCCGATCTCGACGCTTCCGTTGCTGTTGTTGGTCATTTTCTGCCCTCCACGGAAACGGTTGCCGACGATGGTGGCCGCTTCGACGCCTTTCTCCAGCACGATTTGGTTCAGGCCGGCGTCCATGAAATCGCAGCCCATCACGCTCAGCCCGCCGTTGACGGCGTGGATGGCCGGCGCGCCGTTAGTCTTCTGGTCCCACGCGGTGAAATGGCAGTTGCTGAAACTCGTCTGGCCGTGACCCTCGAGGATGCCATACGTCTCGGTCCGACCGGCGACGCCCCAGAAACCGCAGGCGGTGAACTTGAGCGGACCCGTGTTGGCCGGTGCGACCCGGATCTCTCCCATGAACTGGCCATTGAGGAACGACGCTCCCGCGTGCCCCTGAAGCGCGTCCACCTGGACGGCCACATCTCCCACATCCGAGCCGCACTGGGTGAGGATGGCGTTTCCCGGCCCGTCCGCCTTTCCCAGAAAATGGAAGCCGGTCTTGTACGAGATGCAGAAGCAGTTCGTCATGTACTCCCAGTCGGTCCGCGCGATGGTGAACGCCTCGCCGTTCTTGAGCGTCCAGTCCATCAACTTCTCCGTCCAGAACGGCCACAGGTGAACGTTCTCGAGGCGCCCCACGTCGAAGCACTTGTCGACAAACACGCCGCGGTAGATGGCCTGCGCGTAGAGGCCGTTGATATAGTGCCTGCCTGCGGGATAGGTGCCGAAATCGACTGCGGCGTACGGGTTGGTAAACAGGCAGTCCTTAATGGTGCAGTTGTCGCCGATGCCGCGGACCGTCCACGGATATGGTTTGGGAGTCGTCTGGCTCTGTTCCGGGTAGAAGACGGTGATGCCCTTGAGGCAAGCATTGGCAAGCAGCGTGATGAACGGCTCTCCCTCCAATCCGCCTTTCGACTCCACGGCGAGGAGTGTGCTGCCCTTCATCTCGGACCGCGCGGTGGGCGCCTTGAACACGCCTTCCAGGACAACGTGCTCCCGGACCGTGAGGTGAGTCTTGATGAGGTAGTTGCCCCTGGGAACGGAAAGCACACCCCCGCCCGATTTCGCGATAGAGTCGATCGCCTCCTGAAATGAAGCGGTATCGTCGGCCTTGCCATCGCCCTTCGCGCCGTAATCGCGAACGCTGTTTCCCGGCGGCTTCGCGAGGGCAACGGAAACGGCCGAAAGGAACAGTGCCGCCGAGAGGACAGGTGTCACGCGCATTCGCCGACCTCCATAAATGGAATTGGTGCCGCGTGAATGGTGTTCCTGCATCCGGCGGGGGTGTCAAACACGGCGCCTGAAGGGTATCCTTAAGCCCACAGGTAAAACGATGGCTGATTTCAACACATTCTTTGGCGCGAATGCGGGTTACGCACAGGAGTTGTACGATCAATACCGCGAGGACCCGGCCTCCGTGGACGCCGAAACACGCAACCTCTTCGAACAATGGGAGGCCGCGAACAACCCGGCGCCCGCCGCTGAAGCCGCAGCCCAGGCGCCGGCCGTTTCGGCGCCGGCCGTTGTTTTCACGCGATCCGAGGCGGAGATCACCAAAATCGTCGCGACCGCCCGCCTCACACGGATGATCCGCGAGATCGGCCACCTGGCGGCGCACACCGATCCGCTGGGTACGCACCCGCCGGGCGATCCGGCGCTGGAGCTGGAAAACCAGGGGCTTCAGACCACCGACCTCACGGCGCTTCCCGCCAGCGTGGTGGGTGGGCCGTTGTCGGAAGGCGCCCCGAACGCGCTGGAGGCTATCGGCCGGCTGCGCCGCGTCTACTCCGGTTCGGTGGGATACGATTACGCGCATATTCACGTGCCCGCCGAACGCGAATGGCTGCGCGAGGTCATCGAAAGCCGGCGGTTCTTCCAGGATTTCGGCGCCGATCGGAAGCGGGAGCTCCTCGAACGCCTCACTGCCGTTGAAACGTTCGAACGCTATCTGCACCAGACGTTCGTTGGGCAGAAGCGGTTTTCCATTGAAGGGGTGGACTGCCTCGTCCCCATGCTGGACGAGCTCATCGCGGCGGCGGCTGCGGCGGGAACGCGGGAGATGGTCATGGGTATGGCCCATCGCGGGAGGCTCAATGTGCTCGCGCACATTCTGGGTAAGCCGTATGCGGTCATCCTCGCGGAATTCCAGTCCGCCGTCCGCGAAGAGAGCGCGGCGGTTTCGGGCGGCGGCACGCAAGGCTGGAGCGGCGACGTGAAATACCACCTCGGCGCCCGGCGTTCCTACACCGCCCTGCGCCATCACGATATGCCGATCACGCTGGCGCCGAACCCGAGCCACCTCGAGTATGTGAACCCTGTCGTCGTGGGCCGCGCACGCGCCGCACAGGAGCGGCGGAACCGGCGCGGAAACCCGCTGCAGGATCCGGCGGCGTCGCTCGCCGTGCTCATCCACGGGGACGCGGCCTTTCCCGGACAAGGGGTGGTGGCGGAAACGCTCAACCTCTCGCAACTCCCCGGATACGGCGTGGGCGGCACGATCCACATCATCACGAACAACCAGATCGGCTTCACCACCGGCCCCGGGGATGCGCGCTCCACCCTCTACGCCAGCGATCTCGCTAAAGGGTACGAGATTCCCATCGTTCACGTGAACGCGGATGACCCGGAAGCGTGCGTCGCCGTTACGCGTATGGCACACGCCTACCGCGAGCAGTTCGGCAAGGATTTCCTGATCGATCTCATCGGCTACCGGCGGTGGGGCCATAACGAAGGCGATGAGCCGGCGTTCACACAGCCTCGCATGTACGCGAGGATCACCGCGCACCCCACGGTGCGCGAACTGTACGCTCGCGACCTGGAGCGCGACCACGTACTCACGCGGGACGAAGCGGACGCGATGGTCGGCACGGTGAAGGAACAGTTGCAGACCGCCCGGAGCGCCGAGCCGGTCGCTCCCGTGCGAAACGTGGTCTCGGAGAGCATATATTCGGTCCCGGCGCCGGACACGCGTGTTTCGGCTGAGCGGCTGCTCGATCTCAATGAAGCCTTGCTGGCGAGGCCGGCGGAGTTCACTCCCAATGCGAAATTGGAGAAGAATCTCCAGCGCCGGCGGGGACTGATTTCGGAACCGGGCGGCATCGAGTGGGCACACGCCGAGGCCCTGGCGCTCGCCGCGACCCTCGAAGACGGCACTCCCATCCGGTTGACCGGTCAGGACGCCGAGCGCGGGACATTCAGCCAACGCCACCTGGTCGTCTGGGACCCGACAACGGGTGACTGCTTCGTGCCGCTGCAATCGCTTCCGCAAGCGCGCGCGTCATTTGCCATCTACAACAGCCCTCTTTCGGAGTGCGCCGCCCTGGGGTTTGAATACGGTTACAGCATGCACGCCGCCGGCGCCCTCGTCATCTGGGAAGCGCAATTCGGAGACTTCGGAAATTCGGCGCAGGTCATCATCGATCAGTTCCTCGTGTCCGGCAACGCCAAATGGCGGCAGACCCCGTCGCTCGTGCTGCTGTTGCCGCACGGATATGAGGGACAGGGGCCGGAACACAGCAGCGCGCGCCTGGAGCGGTTCCTGCAATTGGCCGCCAACGAGAACATCCGCGTGGTGAACTGCACCACCGCCGCTCAGTATTTCCACGTGCTGCGACGCCAGGCGGCCCTGCTGGAAACGGCGCCGCGACCGCTGATCCTCCTTACCCCGAAGAGCCTTCTCCGTCTGCCGGCCGCGGGATCGTCGCTGGCCGACCTCTCTGACGGTGCGTTCCGCCCGGTGCTTCATGAAGCGGTTACGGACGCCGCCGCCGTGACCCGACTGATCCTGTGCAGCGGAAAGGTCTACCACGATCTGGCGGCGAATGAGGCGTTCAAACAGGCGCCCAGGATCGCGGTCGCGAGGCTGGAGCAGTTGTACCCGTTTCCGTCCGATGAACTCGCCGCGGTCCTATCAATGTACCCTTCCCTTTTGGAGGTTGTCTGGATGCAGGAAGAGCCGCGCAACATGGGGCCGTGGTCATTCGCCGCGCCCCGCGTGCGCGGCGTGCTGAGAGACGCCGGACGCCTGAATCTCGAAATGCGATACGTCGGCCGGCCGGAGAGCGCCAGCCCGGCCGAGGGCTCCCTGAAACGCCACCAATCGGCGCAGGGTAAGATCATCACTGCTGTCCTGAACGCCGTGCCGGACCCGGCCGTCGAAAAGCCGAAACGAAGGTCGGCGAACAAACCAAGGAGCGCAACCTGAGATGCCATTCGATATTGTCGTACCCCAACTCGGTGAATCGGTGGTGGATGCCACGCTTGGCCGCTGGCTCAAGAAGCCCGGCGACGCCGTCGCCGAAGGCGAGGCAGTGCTCGCGCTGGAGACAGACAAAGTTGACCTCGATGTGACCGTCGAACGCGCCGGCGTCCTGAGCGAGATTCTCCGGAATGAAGGTGACACGGTGCAGGTGGGCGAGGTCCTAGGCCGCGTCGTGGAAGGCGCGCCCCAGAACGCCGCTGCCGACGCGACGCCCCCGGCGCCTCCCCCCGCGCCCGCTACGGCCACGCCGCTCGCGAGGAGCATGGCCCGGGTGGAAGATGTCGATATCGCCGCGGTTCCCGGCACCGGTCCGGGTGGCAAGGTAACGCGGACGGACGTCGAGGGCTTCATCCAGCACGCCGCTCCTGAGACCGTGCCCTCCATCCCCGCCCCCACGCCGCCGCCCGTTTTGCCGCAATTCACTTCGCCACCGGCCGCCTCGCCTCAACTCCTGGCTCCTCCGGCGGCAGGTCAGGTTGCAGCGACGGATCGCCCCGAGCAGAGGGTTCGGATGTCCCGGCGCCGGCAGACCATCGCGACTCGCCTTGTGGAGGCCCAGCACACCGCCGCCATGCTCACGAGTTTCAACGAAGCGGACATGTCCTCCGTCATGGCTCTTCGCGCCGCCCACCGCGACGCTTTCAAGGAACGCTATGGCGTCGGCCTGGGCTATATGTCGTTCTTCACGAAGGCGGTCGTGAGCGCGCTCAAGGTGTTCCCCATGCTCAACGCCGAAATCCAGGGCGACGAGATGGTCCTCAAGGGATACTACGACATCGGGATCGCCGTCTCGACCGACGAAGGGCTCGTCGTGCCCGTCGTTCGGGACGCCGACCGGAAGACCTTCGCGGAACTCGAGCGCGACGTCGCCGGCATGGCCGCCCGAGCGCGAGACGGCAAATTGACGCTGCCGGAACTGCAGGGCGGGACGTTCACCATCACCAACGGCGGCGTCTTCGGCTCCCTGCTCAGCACGCCCATCCTCAACACGCCGCAAGTGGGCATCCTGGGAATGCACAAGATTCAGGATCGGCCCGTGGCGCTGAACGGTGCGGTCGTCATCCGCCCGATGATGAACCTCGCCCTCTCTTACGATCACCGCATCGTGGACGGAGCCGAGGCCGTTCGTTTCCTCGTTCACGTCAAACAGATGATCGAGGACCCGTCCCGCCTGCTGCTGGAAGGCTAGTCAGCCCGCGGTCTTCCACGGGCCGGCAATACCCGCTTCCTCAAACCCTCTGGCCCGAAGAAGGCAGGAGTCACACGCGCCGCACGGAACGCCTTCCGGCGATGGATCGTAGCAACTGATCGTGATGCTGTAGTCTACCCCCAGCGAGCGGCCGAGACGGATGATCTCCGCCTTTGTGAGGTGAAGCAAGGGGGTGTGGATCGTCAGGTGGCGGCCCTCCTCTACCCCGGCGCGTGTTGCCAGGTTGGCCATCTTCTGGAACGCTTCGATGTACTCCGGACGGCAGTCCGGGTAGCCGCTGTAATCCAGGGCATTGACCCCGATATAGATGTCGGCCGCGCCCAGCACCTCGGCGTATGCCAGCGCGAATGACAGGAAAATGGTGTTGCGCGCGGGGACATAGGTGATGGGTATGCGGTGGCCGATCGACGCGAGGTCGCGGCCTTTCGGAACCGCGATGTCGTCAGTGAGGGCGGAGCCGCCAAACGCGCGAAGGTCGATGTCCATCACAACGTGGCGGGACACGCCCGCCCGCTGCGCGACCCGCTTCGCCGCCTCTATCTCCACCAGATGCCGCTGGCCGTAGCGGAAACTGAGCGCGCAGGCCTCGAACCCGTCGCTCTGAGCCACCGCCAGGGCCGTCGCGGAATCCAGTCCCCCACTGAGCAAAACAACTGCATGAGAACTCGCCATAATCGGTAAGTATAACCTATCATGCGGGCGTGGAAATCGATGCCTGTTCCAGCGTGACTTTCAGTGCGGTCATCCGTTCACTAATTCAGAGCCCGTTCACGGGGCTGCCCCCTAATCAGGAGCGTTCAAAGATGCAGCGCGTTCGCAGTGGCGGTGCGGTGGGCGTCTTCCTTCCTGTCTTGCCGCCCGCCGGTCGCTAGAGCCCGCCTGCCTTATGCCGCCCAATCGGTCATGACGCTGTACGGAGGGTTCGAAGATGCAGACTGTGCTTGCCGGTGCTGCCACCGGCGCTTCGCTTCTGGGCCTTATCTACGCCTGGCTGGCGCGTCGCGCCACGAAGCAGGCATCGGGCTGGTCGAGGCTGCTGCGGGACGGGTGGGGCCTGGCGCCCGCCTTCGGCGCATCGGCCGCGCTTCTCGCCTTCCTGTTTACACTGCCGTACAAGCCCCCGTGGTCGCCCGGCTTGCTGATGGGTTTCGGCATCCTGATCGGCGCGTTGTGCGCCCTTCTGGCCGTGGGGGAAGCGGCCACAGACCCGGCCGGCGATGCCTGGGCCGGACGGTGCGCCGGGCTCCTGTCACTGGCCGCACTCGGACCCAGCCTGATCCTGATCCTATTTCGCGGGGACCCATCGGACGCGGTGATAGGCTGTGCCTTGGGAGGGGTGATCGTCGCCATCGGCTGTATCGGCATGCTGGCGCCCGCCGCCGCGGCCGGCGCTTCATCGGCCGGGGCATTGTGCCGCGGCATCGAATCGTACATCCTCTCCGCCGGAGCGGTTGCCGCCGGGTCATATCTCGCGCTCGCCCGGTATCCCCGCGCAACACCATTCGCCGACGCCGGCGGATACTGGTCTATACCGGGCCTTCTGACGGCCATTGCCGCTCTGGTGCTGATCCTCGTGGCTGTCGGCAACGGCGCGAAGCTCGCGCCCGCCCGCCTGCTGATCACGGGCATCGCCTGCGCGTTGGCAATAGCCCTCGCCGCCGGGTTGATCCGCTGGAAACTCCTGCCGCAACTGACATGGACGCCGCTCGTCTACGCGACGGTCGGTTTCGGCCTCATGGCGTTCCTGTTCCAGCGTGAAGATGCCGCGTCCGGAGACTACCCCGGACGGCCCGCCATGCCCGCCCTCGTGACAGCGCTTGCCGCACTGCTGGTCGGCGCGCTGGCGTTCCAGGCGGCCGGGGGTTATGGCCAGGCGCTCGCGCTTGTGGCGGCCGGTGTCATCGTGTTGCTCGTCCACGGCGGGCGGCCAACCGCCCAGGGTTCGATGGCCGGAGCGATGGTTTCCGGCGGCGCCGCCCTTCTCCTACTGCTCACGTGGTACCGATTGTATAGCGATGAATTTGAGCAGTGGCGATCACTCGATTTTCAACAGCACTACCAGTTCCTGGCGGTTGCGTTGGGCGCCGGAGCCGTGTTTGCGCTGCTCAGCCACGTCGCGAATGGCAGCGCACGGTGGAAATCGCGCCCCGGGCTCCAGTCAGCCCAGGCGTTCGCCGTGACGGGTCTCGGCCTCATGGCCGTCGCAGCGCCGGTCTTCATCGCCGCGCTCTGGGGTGGACGCGCAACCGCGGCCTTCATCGGCGGCCTCGTGGTCTCTGAAGTCGTCTGGATGCTTGTCGTCGCGTGGAGCACCGCAGAGGAGCGTCTGATCGCGATCATGTCGTCTCCCCACGTATTCCTGCTGGGCTCCGCGCTCATCGCGGCGCACATAACGCCGATCGCCGTCAACCTCGACCTCACGCGCGCCCAAAAAGTCTATGCCATAGCGGTTCTGGCCGTCATCGTGCTTGTCGTCTATGTTGCGGGCAAGCTGAGGGGGATGAGCGATGAAACGCCTGCATGAATCCAATGCCGCGTTGCTGCTCATGCTGCTGGTATTGCTGGCGGCGGCAGCGTATGTCATCAACGCCGAAACACCACGCGGAAGCGTGTCGGGCACCCTGGTGGCGGCGGAGAGCGGTTCACCTTTGCCGAACGCGCAGGTAACGCTCACACCTGCCTTGAACACTCACCAGACCTATTACTCCGCAACCGACAAGCACGGCGCTTTCTCGTTCCCCGGCGTGGCGACGGGCCTGTACCGTATCAGCGCCGTGACCCAGGCTCACAAGCAGAACAATCAAATCATCGAAGTCCTCGAAGGCCAATCAATTTCACAGACGCTGGAATTGCCGCCGGCCGATCCGTTCCTGCAGGTTTTTCAGCACCAGCGTGTGTTTACCACACGGGAGACGCCCAAACTCAAGGTCCACGGATTCGCGCCTGTAACCGAATTGAGCATCCGTGTCTACCGCATCACCGACTCCGCGATGGCGCGCATCTGGCAGTCGGGATTCAACGATGCCGTAGGCGGACGCCGCCAGATCAGGCAGGTCAACCTGGACGCGCTGAAAACGCTCAGGTTGGTCAGCAGGACGGAACAACCGATCGTCAAACGGGACGCCGAGGGCGTGTTCCGCCAGGATGTGGGCTTCGGAAAACTCGCGGCCGGGATGTACCTGGTCGCCTTCGATGCCGGCCCTGCGCGTGAAATGAGCGTCGTGACAGTCACGGACCTCGCCATTATCCTCAAGTCGTCGCCGGGCGACACGCTGGTCTACGCCGCCAACATCGAGACAGGTCAGCCGGTACCCGGCGCTCGCATCCAGGTCATCGGCAAAGGCAAGACAGTTGCATCGGGCGAGACGGGGACGGATGGCACCTGGATGGTGTCTCCAACCTCGGTGCGCGGATCACAGATGACCGCTGTTGCGCGCTACGCGGACTCCGTGGCGATCTCGGGAACGTATACCGATCGTGCCGAAAGCCGCGACCATCTCCGCGTGTATTCCTACACGGACCGGCCCGTCTATCGTCCCGGCCACACAGTGTACTTCAAATCCATAGCCCGAGCGCTTAACGGCGACAAGTATACAATCCCCGCCGGCCTGAACGCCCGCGTACGTGTGACCGACCGCAACGAAGACGTCATCTACTCCGGCGGCCTCAGGACCAACAAGAACGGCTCTATGAACGGCAGTTTCCCGTTGAGCCGCGCCGCCATTCCCGGCCCCTACACCATCTCGCTCAACGCGGGCGGCAACCGTTATGACACGGATTTCATGGTCGCCGAGTACCGCAAGCCCGAATTCGAGGTAACGGTGACTCCGGGACGGAAGCGCTATACCGCCAGCGAAACCGTCGCCGCGACGGTGGAGGCCCGGTACTACTACGGTGCGCCCGTGCCGGATGCCAGGGTGAGCTGGTTCATCACCCGGAGCCCGTCTTACTACCGCGAAGACAGCGGATATTGGGATTCCGACCTTGAGCCCGAGATGAACGACGATTACTACAGCGGCGAGACGGTGAAGACCGGCGAGGGCACTACCGACTCCATGGGCCGGCTGAATATCGAGTTCTCGCCCACTCCTTCGCAGAATGCAGACGATCTGGGGCAGGATTGGCAGTACACGGTCAATGCCACGGTCACGGACGCGAGCAGGTTCGAGGCTGGTGGGGAGGGCTCCACTCTGGTCACCCAGGGGGATTTCCGCCTCCAGTTACGCACGGAGGGATATCTGGCCAAGCCGGGCGTTCCGACCAGCGTCGTCGTGACCGCGGTCGATTATGATGGGAAGCCGGTTCCAAACGTGTCAGGCGCCATCGAGTTCGTTCGCCACATATGGAAGCGGTACGAGGAGACATCGAACAAGGTTGCCACAGTCCCATTTGTCACCGGCCCGCGCGGCGACGCGGCGGTGACGCTCACTCCGCCGGTAGACGGTGATTACGGCATCATCGCCCGGGCGAAGGACTCGCGGCGAAATGCCGTGACCGAACAGGCCGGCATCTACGTCATGAGCTCGGACTCGGCGGATTACGGCTACCCGTTCCAGAATCTCGAGGTTCACGCGGCGCGACGGGTGTTCAAGATGGGCGAAGTCGCGGAGATCGTCGTCCAGTCGCCAAAGGCGGGCGTCTCGGCGCTGCTCACCATCGAGGCGGCCCATATCATCTCGCACAAAGTGATCCGTCTTGAGGGCAAATCCAACATCCTCCGGATTCCGATCACCGCGGATATGATGCCGGCCGTCAACGCCACAGTCTCGTACATAAAGGGGAAGAATTACTTCAACGGCTCGGCGCTGCTCAACATCTCGCGCGAGCGAAAGGCGCTGCGCGTGGAGGTGACGGCGGATAAGCCGATCTACCAACCAGGCGAATCCGCCGTGTACAGGGTCAAGACGCTCTCGCCCGAGGGAAAGCCCGTAAGCGCGGAGGTATCGCTGGGCCTCGTGGATGAGGCTGTCTACGACATACTCGCGGAGCAGACGCCCAACATCGTGACGTTCTTCTATCCCAAGAGGCTAAATGAAGTCCGAACTGAGTTCTCCTTCCCGGACATCTACCTTTCCGGCGACGAGAAGGCCGGACAGGGCATCCGGACCCGCAGGCTGTTCCCGGACACGGCGTTCTGGCAGCCCGCGACCGTCACCGACTCCCAAGGCGACGCCACGTTCCACGTAACCTTGCCGGACAATCTGACCACATGGCGCGCCACGTGCCGCGCGGCGGACGCGGAGACGCGCGTGGGTCAGACGACGCAAAGCGTCATCGTCCAGAAGCCCTTCCTGCTGAGGCTGGAGACGCCTCGATTCATGGTTCAGGGCGACGAGGTCGAAATCGCCGCCGTCGCGCACAATCTCACAACGGCCTCCGTAAAGGCGACCGTTGGATATGACTCCCCGCTGGCTCCGTTGGAAGGCGGGCGCCGGATTGAGCGCGAGGTCGGCCCGGGGAAGACCGAGAGGATTGCCTGGAAGGTTCGACCGGCCGATATCGGCGGGCTCCGCATCCGCGTTTGGGGAACGGCGGGCAAACTGAACGACGCCATGGAACTTACCGTGCCCGTGCTGCCCAAGGGGCGGGAGCAGACCGACACCCGCTGCGGCGACGTGCAGGGCTCGCGAACCGAGACGCTGCAGGTTCGCACGGACTGCGTCCCCGGGACACAGGCGTTGACGATCCGCCTCTCGCCGTCGATTGTCTCGGCGATGCTGGGCTCGCTGGACTATCTGGCGCAATATCCGTATGGCTGTACGGAGCAGACGATGTCCGCGTTCCTTCCCGACGTCATTCTGTTCAACCTGCTGCAGAATCGCGGAATCGATGAGCCTCAGCTGAAAGCCAAACTCCCGGCCATGGTGCAGGAAGGGCTGCTCAAGCTCTATACGATGCAGCACGACGACGGCGGCTGGAAATGGTGGACGTATGACGAAAGCGATTCATGGATGACCGCATATGTCGTGTTCGGTTTAATCCAGGCCCGTGACAGCGGCTTCACCATCAACGACGGAGCGCTGTCCCGCGGCATCGATGCGCTCGCCCGGATGGCGCAGAACCCGGACAATAAGACGGGTTCGGACATCCGCGCCTACGCTGCCTACGTGCTCACTCTCGCAGGGCGCACGCAGGAGGCCCAAAGCGCCATCGCTCTCGCGATCTCAACATCGGCAACGAAAGGACTGAAGCTGAGCGATGCCGGCCGGCCGTGGCTGGCGCTCGCGCTCGCAAGAACCGGGCAGGCCGACCGGGCGAACAGAGTCCTTTCAGATACCTGGAAGCACTTCTCGGATCGCGGGTTCCTGCCACAGACCAGCCTCTACGAGTGGCGGTCGCCGGCCGAGTATGGCGCCGCCCAGTTGTACGCCGCCTGCGAGATCACGCCCGGCGACCCGCGCCTCCCCGCCCTCACGCGCTGGATCATGGATCAGCGTCGCGCAAACCACTGGGATTCCACGCGGGACACCGCGGCCGCGCTCTACGCCCTGGCCCGGTACGTGCGCCTGACGAATGAGCTCACGCCGAACCTCAACGCGACCATCGAAGTCAATGGGCGGAAAATCGCCTCGCGCCGGCTCACATCCGCCGACATGATGCGTCCGGAGTTCCAGGTCGCGCTTGGTCCAAGGGACCTGCCGGTCGGGCCGTTGCGGGTCACTATCCGGGCGGCGGGAACGGGCAGGTTGTACTACACCGCATCGCTGACCCAGTCCGCTACGATGGATCTCGGCTCACCCTTGTCGAACGAGGCCGGCATCACGATAGAGCGGAGATACCGCAAGGTGGAGCCCGGTGAAAACCCGTACAACGAGAGGGCGCTCGCCGACTGGCGTCCGAGCGTCAAGGAGTTCCGCAGCGGCGATATCATTGAGGTGACGCTCGTGCTGCACGCCATTCGCGCATTCGACTACCTGATGGTTGAGGATCCGGTTCCGGCCGGCGCAGAGGTCCGGGACCGCGGCGCCGTGGATGCGTCGGACTGGAGAAACTGGTGGGCCGATCAGATCGTTCGGGACCAGAAGGTCGCGTTCGGCATCCGCCATATCGAACCGGGCCTGCATCGCCTCGATTACAGGTTCACCGCCACGGTCCCCGGAAGGTACACCGCACTGCCGCCGCGGGTGTTTGACATGTACAATCCCAGTCTGCGCGCCGAATCGCGCGCCGACGAGATCACGATCAAGGAGTGAGGGGGGTGAGGGTCTAGAGTATGGGGGCTCGGGTTAGGGGCGGAATCCCAAGCCTATCGTCCTCTCCCTAGACCCAACACCCCAAGCCCTCGACCCTATTATGCGAGTCATCATTCTATTCGTTCTGGCCGTCGGTCTGCTGGCGATGCTCTTACAGCCGCGAGCCGAGGGTGTCCTCGGCGCTTACTCCACTTCGCTGGACGGCCGCACCGCCGGCCAGCGCCTGAACGCCATGCTGGCCGCGAAAGCGATCGACGGCGCCGTGATAGAACCGGGACACGTGTTCTCGTTCAACCGGACGGTTGGGCCGTGGAGCATGGATCGGGGCTACGTCCGGGCGCCGGTCAGTTACGAAGGCGAACTGGTCAAGGACTGGGGCGGCGGTGTCTGCCAGACGTCCACAACTCTTTACAACGCAGGCCTGCTGGCGGGCCTGAAGATCGTGGAGCGGCACCGGCACACGTGGGCGCCCCGCTATGCTCCCCCGGGCCTGGATGCGGCTGTCGCCCAGTACGATGTGGACCTGCGCCTGCAGAACCCCTACCGGTGGCCGGTCCGCATCCGGCTGCGGAACGTGGGCGACTCGCTCGCGTTCGAGGTTCTGGGGCGCGATCGCGGACCGATCGCCGGCGTTACGGGCGTGACCACCGGCCGGGTCGACCCCATGGAGATCGTCCAGAACAGCGTTCACGTGCCGGCCGGCCAGCGCCGCGTGATCACGCGTGGCAAACCGGGAGCGTGCGTAGCCGTCTACCGCGTGTTCGACAAGGGGCCGCGCGCCGGAATCCGTGAACTGGTCTCTCGCGACTCCTACCCCGCGATGAACCGGGTGGTGGCGCTCGGCGTCGCTCCGTAAGCGGCTACTGGTGCGTCATCCGGTGAAGGGGGATGAGGCGACGTTTGAGGCGCGTCTGCGCACGCGTTTACTCATTCACCTATTGACTTGATGCTTCACTTTGGGCCGATACGCGAGGGCGCAGCGGCTGAGCACGTCCAGGCCACGGCGTCGCTCGCCCTCTCGTTTCCGCGATATCCGACGGCCTCCACGCGGACGCTCCCTTCCGGAAGGGTCACATCCCATCTGAAGACGCCGCCATCGCCGGATCTGGCGCCCTGCGGCTTGCCGTTCAGGCGGAGTTCCACCGTATCCGCATTCGAGTAGACCTTCAGTTCCGCCGGACCCGACGGTCGCGGGTTGAATCGTCCGCTGGTAATATGCGCCATGAGTCCCCGAGTCCACTGCGCCTGGTAGTAGAAGTAAGCGTCTTTGCGGACCTGGCGATCATACGTCACCAGCCCCTTGTCGTTCCGACCGGGGTGATCGCCCTCTTTGCGGGTAATCGAGGCGAAATCGAACATGTTCCAGATGAACGTGCCCCACAAGTTGTGGCGCGCCGAAAGCGCCTTCCAGTCGGCCTCATGGACGAGCGACTGCCACTCCTCGGGGTGGAATGGGCCGCCGGCGGAAGGCTGTTTCGGTGCGGCTTCATGGTGGAATACGCTTGCGCCGGCGCCATATTCGCTGACACCGACCGCGCGCCCCGGGAAGGAAGACCGCAGATTACCAAGCGTGCGGTCCCATTCGCCCGGTTTCCCGCCGTACCAGCCCGGATACCCGTTCCACGCGATCACATCGGGTATGGTCAACGTTTGGCGCTGGGTCCCGAGGGAATTGCTCGCCGCGGTGGTCAGCCGCGACCGATCGAGGCGCTTCACTGTGTCGTTCAGACCCTTCAGGAAGGCCAGGTCGTCATCGTTCGGGCCTTTGCCACCCTCAAACGAGATCTCGTTCCACAAACTCCAGAAGCAGATAGACGGGTGGTTGTAGTTCTGCTTGACGAGTTCCACGAGTTGCCGCCGCGCGCTGTCCTTGAATGCCTCGGATCGCCGGACGGAATTCACCATGCAGAGTTCGGTCCACACGACGACGCCCTTAGCGTCACAGAGGGTGTACAGATCGTCGGCCTGCTGATAGTGAGCCGTGCGGAGGCAGTTGGCGCCCAGGTCACAAATCAACCCGACATCCTCGCGGGTGTCCGCGCTTGTGATAGCCCATCCTTCGCCCAGCCTGTCCTGGTGCCGGTTCACCCCGTGCAGGGCGTAGGGCCTGCCGTTCAGGACGAAGCCGGCCTCGGGATCGATGCGGAAATACCGGAGCCCCAACGGCTGCTCCACCCGGTCCAGTACCTTACCGTCGTACGCTATTTCCACAACGGCCCGGTACAGGTAGGGATCCAGGACTCCGTTCCAAAGATGCGGATGCCTGATCTGCATGCTGATGGTGCTCACGCCCGTGGTTCGCGGCGCAACGGTCACCGCCGCGGATTCCGCCGCGACAGGCCGGCCGCCCGCGGTCAGTATCCGTACGCGAACCGTGGGGCTGGTCTTTCGGGCGGACGAGTTGGCGACGAGCGTCCTGACCCGGATCTTCGCGGCCTCCCGGGTTACGCTCATCTGGTCGAGATAGACCCCCGGCCCGGCCGCATCTTCCGTCGAGATGTGGACCGGGTTGCGCACGAGCAGGCGGGCGCCGCGGTAGAGGCCGCCGAATTTGGTGTAGTCGCCCCCCTGCGGAGGCCCCGCATGCCCATCCGGCGAACCGTCCACACGCACCGCAATCACATTGTCCCCGCCCGGCTTCACGAAACGGGTCACGTCGAAGCAGAACGCAGCAAAGCCTCCGTCGTGTGTTCCGGCGTGTTCCCCATTGACAAAGACATCCGTCACCACGAACGCGCCGTCGAATCGCAGATAGAACTGCCTGCCGGCGTCACTCGAGGGCAGCCGCACGTGGCGGCGGTACCAACCCGCTCCCTTGTAGTAGGCGTTGGAGTCTCCATCCTGCCCTGCCTGCACGTTCCAGCAATGAGGCAGCGACACGTTGTCCCAACCGGAGTCGTTGAACCCGGCGGCACGCGCCGAGGGCTGGTTTTGAAGCAGGAATCGCCAGTTGGCGTTGAGGTCAATTGTGTGGTCCGGCAGCGTAGGCGTGGCCTGGGCGCGCGCCGAATGCAAAGCCGCACAGAGGATCAGGAGAGGAATCGATAGCTTCATTTCGCACCTTACGCAATCGGGAGCGGAGAACGGTTGGCATGGGATCATTATGGCCGGGTCAAACCGAGTGGGCCAACCGTTGATGTTCGGTGCCACAATGAGGAAAACCAAAGGAGAGTGATGATGGCCAATTATCGCGCGATAGCCACCGCCTGCCAGGCGGTTGTTGACCTGTTGGACCGGCAATACCGCAAAGACGACTTCAAGGGCGAACCCCTCCACTTCCGCGTCATCGGATCGTCGGACCTCGTGGATCCACCCACTGGCGGCGTCACGCTGCTCCTTTACCGGGTCAGCCAGGACATCACATCCCGGAACCCGCCGCGCAAGGGCAGGCCGTCGCTCCCCCTGTACATTCACTTCATCCTGACCGCCTGGGGCAAGGACGCGGGGCAGCAGCAACGCATCCTCGGCTGGGCGATGGAAACGCTGACCGATACCCCCGCGATCGATGCGGCCACGTTGAATGCCGTCAAGGGCGTCGTGTTCGATGAAGGCGAAGTCCTGGAGTACCAGTTGGAGGACCTCAGTGACGAGGCGATGTTGCGGCTGTGGAAAGGCGTGAGCCCGCACGGATACCAGATTTCCGTGGGCTATTCCGCCCGGCTGCGCATCGGCGCCTGAACCGGACATTCGGTGTCATCTTCAACGAAGTCTGGAATCACGTCCGCAGCCGGCGGGGCGACTACCGTTGGGACGGTTGCGGCGTGACTCGCGGCGATCTACGTGATGGCTCGCGGGACGGACGTTGAACCCCGGTCGGCTGCCGATTATTCCATCAGAGAGGCAAACACAATGATTTTGCGCGGCGAATACATCAAAGACATCTTCCAGAAAACGCCCGGAACCGCCGTTCAGGCGCACGGCTGGGTGAAAACACGCCGCGACAGCAAGGGCATCACGTTCCTGCAGTTGAACGACGGCTCGTGCTTCGCGGACCTGCAGATCGTGATCGACACCGGCACGGTACCCGAGGAGACGCTGGCCAAAATCACGACCGGAGCGTGCCTGCGCGTAACCGGCGACCTCGTGGAGTCCCCCGCGGCCGGCCAGGCGGTGGAACTCAAGGCCACCGAGATCCACATCTTCGGCGATGCCGATCCGGCAGCCTATCCCCTTCAGAAGAAGGGGCACACGATGGAATTCCTGCGCGAGATCGCCCACCTGCGCGTCCGCTCTAACACGTTCGGCGCCGTTTTCCGGGTGCGCAACGCGCTGTCCCGCGCGATCCACGGCTTCTTCCAGGAGCGCGGCTTCCTCTACGTCAACACGCCGCTCATCACGACGTCCGACGCGGAAGGCGCCGGGAGCCTCTTCGGCGTTTCCACACTGGACCTGATGAACCTTCCCCGTGAGGGCGGACGTGTCGATTTCACGCAGGACTTCTTCGGAAAACCGGCCTACCTTGCAGTGAGCGGGCAGTTGGAGGCCGAAGTCTTCGCGCTGGCGTTTTCCAACGTCTACACCTTCGGCCCCACGTTCCGCGCGGAGAACAGCAATACCCCCCGTCACCTCGCCGAGTTCTGGATGATAGAACCCGAGATGGCGTTTTGCGACCTGGACGGCGATCGCGCACTCGCCGAGGCGTTCCTGAAGCACATCATCGCCCACGTGCTCGATACGTGCGCGCCGGATCTGGAGTTCTTCAACAAGCGGATCGATACCAGCGTGCTGGCGACACTTGAGAACGTGGCGTCCAACGACTTCGAGCACGTAACCTATACGGAGGCTATCCGTATATTGAAAGGGGCCGGCAAACCGTTCGAGTATCCCGTAGAATGGGGCGTTGACCTGCAGGCCGAGCATGAACGCTATCTAACCGACGAGACGTTCAAGAAGCCCGTCATCGTGACCGACTATCCGAAAGACATCAAGGCCTTTTACATGCGCCTGAACGACGACGGCAAGACGGTGCGGGCGATGGACGTCCTCGCGCCGCGTATCGGCGAGATCATCGGCGGCAGCCAGCGTGAAGAGCGATACGACGTCCTTCTCGAAAAGATTCGCGCGCAGCACCTGCCGGAAGATGACTACAAATGGTATCTTGATCTCAGGAAGTATGGCACCGCGCCTCACGCAGGGTTCGGCCTCGGCCTGGAACGCATGATGATGTACCTGACGGGGATGAAGAACATCCGGGATGTCATCCCGTTCCCGCGAACGCCGGGCAGCGCGGAATTCTGATCCTGGAGGACCTTCCATCCCATATGAAGCCGCACTATACACAGGAAGAAGCGAACGAGATCCTCCGGCGGGCGGTGGAACGCGCGCCGATGAAGGATGAGATGAGCCGCGAGCAGTTGGAAGCCGTTGCGGCGGAGATTGGCGTGTCTCCCGAGGCGCTGCGCAAGGCTGAGGATGACTGGCACGCGGAGCGATCGGACAAAGAGGAACGGCTGGCATACGCTTCGTTGAAACGCCTCGGATTCTACAAGCACCTGGCAGCCTACGTCCTGTTCACGCTCATGATCGCCTACGTAACAGGGGCCGAGAACGATCCGGACGGCATGATCCCAACGGTTGTCATCGCTCTTCTGTGGGGCATCGGAATCGTTTGCCACGGCCTTTCCGCGTTCAACACAACAAGCGCGCAATTCGACGCAGGCTACACTCACTGGCGCATCGGGCGGCGCGCCCGCGAACTAGCAGCCCGGGAGTTGGGACGCCTCGGATCGAAGAAGGACCTCTGACCGCGATGAGACAGCACTACACAGAGGAACAAGCCAACGCCATCCTGCGGCGCGCCATTGAACGCATGCCGATGAAGGATGAGATGTCGCGTGCGCAACTGGAGAGCATCGCAACCGAGCTCGGTGTTTCGCCGGATGCCCTTCAGAAGGCGGAGGCGGACTGGGAGGCCGAACAGGCTCAAGCAGTCGACCGTGCAGCCTTCATCGCCACGCGTCGCGCCGATTTCCGGCGCACCTTCACAGTTTTTGCCGTGGTGAACGTGCTGTTCTTCCTCTGGTGCCTCGCCATCGGCCGGGAACAGGCGATTTCTCTCGCCATAGTGGTGATGATTGGCTCGACCATCGGCCTGGCGCTGCGGGCTGCGTTTGTCCTGCGTACGGACGGCGAGGATTTCGAACTCCGGTTCACCCGATGGCGCATCGAGCGGCGGGCGCGGGAGCTCGCCGCGCAGGAACTCGGGCGTATCGCTCCGCGCCCCGGCGGGTAGCGCGCTCGAAACCCGCGAAGAAGCGAACAATATGAAACCACACTACTCGGAAGAAGAATCAAACGACATCCTGCGCCGCGCCATCGAGAATATGCCGCTTAAGGACGCGATGTCGTTGGAGCAACTGGAGAAGATTGGCGCCGAACTCGGCATCTCACCGGAGGCGCTGCGCCTGGCCGAGGCCGAACACCTCGCCGAGGGGGGACGCCGCGAACTCTACAGCGAGTTCCTGGCCCATGAGCGTGGCGCGTTTCAATCGGCGCTGTACTCCTTCATCGGCGTGAACGCGTTTCTGTTCGCGTTCAACTACCTCACAACGCGCGGATTCTGGTGGTTCGTGTTCCCGCTTCTCGGTATGGGGCTCGGCCTCTTTAAGCACTGGGTGCGCGCAAATGTACGCGACAGTCAGGACCACATTGACGCGTACAACGATTGGCTCCACGTACACCACCCGGGCCCGGCGCCAAAGAAGGAACTGCCCCCGCGGATGTAACGGAGCCTTCGCCCCACTGGCCTCACAGTGGTGTTTCCAACAGATTCGTCTCTACCCAATCCTCATCGGAGTCATCGGGCACGAGGATCGTTTTGATCTCGTACGGGCCGAAGTCCGCCTCGATCGTGCGGCCCCAGTTGAAAGTGATCGCCGCACGACACGCCATTCCGTCCGTTTCCACCAACCGGAGGACGATCCCGCTCCCATCTTCCGCCACCTTCAATACGGTTAATATCACGTTGGCCGGCTCAATGGTGGCCAGTGAGTATTCCGTCGGCATCGTGCCTTCATGGAATGTCGCGATCTGAACCACGGGCGGCTGGTTCAGTTCCGCCGCCTCGCGATGCGGGTGCGCAGCGCGCCAGTCTCCCCCATGCGGCAGCAGCGAATACATGAATGACTGAACGCCCTGATCCTGCCAGGCGTAGGGCAGCACCGGATCCAGGACATATGGGTCGTGGTGCGCGTAGACGGGGCTTCGAAGCACCGTGAGGCTGAGGGTATCGCCCTCGGCGCTGTAGCTGTACTTGCCGTCGTTCAGCAGGCACAGCCCCGCGCCGGCGCCGCTGATATCAACCCACGACTGGCCGGGCTTCTCGTTACCATCGGCGGGGCGGACCATGCTGCCATACGGGATCTCGTAGGTCACCACTCCGTCGGTAATCCCGGTCGGAAAACGTAGCTTAAGCATCTGATGGTGCTCGTGCCAGTCAACCGTCACCGCCACATCCACGCGTGGGATTCCGGCCGCCAGCGAAAACCGCTGGACCAGCGTAGAAGAACCCCACCCGCTCTCCAACCGCAGCGTCCATCGCACCGGGCCGGCCTCTTCCAGCGAGATGCCCGTCACGGCGAACCGACCAAACTCATCATCGAAGCGGACGCGCCCGTGGCTCCACGTGTCGCTGTCGTCCGCGATCACGCACGGCGCAGCGCCGTCTCGTACAATAGTCACGCCGGTCCGCTTGTCCAACAGCGTGATGAACCCGGTCGCCGGGTCTACGCTCAAGCGGAGGTATTCGTTCTCGATGTCCGCCGAGCCGGAGTCGGCTTCAGCCGACATTCCGCCGCGCCAGCCACTGACCTCGGTCGGTGGCGCTTGTTCCGGTTCGGCCAACCCCCAGAAGGCCCGGTATCCCAGAGCGGGCAGCTCGGCGACGAATGCGATACGCTTGCGAAAGACGACCGACGCCTGCGGCAGCACCGCCTGCACGACGGAGCGATTCCCGTCCGGCGCGACCATCACACTGGGCGCGTGGTTCGTATCCGTTTCGAACTCCACCACCCGGCGCACCGGCCAGGCGTTCGGATTGAACACGACAACCGGAAGGCAATTGTCGACAGGGCGCAAGTTGGTCTTCCAGGCAATCCCAACGGCCGCTGCGCCGAGTGCGCGATCCGCGATGGCGATCGCCTCACCGTAATCGTTCCGGGCGTCTTCGTATGCCTCCTCCAGCGATGTGCCGGCCAGGATGTCGTGGAACTGATTGAACAGCACGTTTTTCCATGCGCGGCCAAGGTCCTTCGGATAGTCAAACTCCGCGATCCAGTTCGCCAGCGTGGAGATCTTTTCGGCGCCGAGCAGCCGGTTTTCCGCGATACGGTTCCAGCGCTTGATGCCGCTGTGTGCGGCGAAGCATCCGGGCGCGTGGATCTGGAGGTCATCGTTGACCAGCGGCAGATCGGCGCCGCGGATGGCCCTGAAGTAGTCGTCCGGCGAGCTGTGGACGATCGTGGTCTCCGTGCTTGAGGCGGCTTCTTCGGCGATCAGGCGAAGGTTTTCCTTCGTCGGGCCGCCGCCGTGATTGCCAACGCCGTAGAAGCACATGAACTCATCGATGCCGTCCTGTTCGAGCGCGCGGCATCGGGCCAGGTGCTCCGGCAGTTGTTCGGGCGAGGTGCAGTAGGTGTACGGGATCCGGTACGCCGTCACCTCGGAACCGTCCGGTGAAGCCCAGCGAAAGATGTGTCCGGGCAGATCCTTCTCGTGCGGGCCGGGACGCATGAATAAATAGGAGTCCATGCCGCTCTTCGCGAGGATTTGCGGCAGCATGGCATTGTGCCCGAAGCTGTCCGGGTTATACCCCACCGTGGCCGTGACGCCCAGTTTCTCGCGGAAGAACCGCTGGCCGTAGAGCGCCTGCCGCGCGTACGATTCGCCGCACGGGATATTGCAGTCGGGCTGGATCCACCACCCGCCCACGATGCGCCACCGTCCCTCCGTTACGCGTCCCCGGATCTCATCCAGCATTCCCGGCGCCACGCTACCAACCCACTCATACAGCGCGGCGCTGCTGGAAGTGAAGACAAAGCCGTCGTCCTCGGTCATCCGATCGAGTGCCGAACGGAACGTGGCGAGCGCTTCATGGAAGCCCTCCTGCGACCGCCAGAGCCACACGGGGTCCAGGTGGGCGTTTCCTATCATGTGCAGGGTCTTCGCGAGCATGGGTTTCCTCCGTTTCCTGCGTCATTGTAACATGGTGACGTCCCGCTCGTATCGACCTTCGGATTCACCACCGAGGACACAGAGGTGACTTAGGATGTCATTCTGAGCGAAGCGAAGAATCTCATCGACAACACGCGCGTAGCGCTCCGCCTTCGTCCGGCGGACGATTGGCCGAAGGCCCACTAGACGGGTACTTCAGTGCCCGGTTGGCGTCGGCATTTTCACAACAGCAGAGAATCTCATCGACCATGAACACATCATTGAAGCCAGTGACAACCGTTATATGCCGCCCGGGCCCCCTGTGGATCACCTCCGCGGCGCTTCTCGCGCTGCTTGGTGGATTCTTCCTTTTTATCCCCACCCTGGCTCCACACCCGGTGGACGACCCTGCCCTCACCGCCATCGGATTCATCGCGTTGTCGCTCTCGGCGATGGAAACGCTCTTCTGCGCCACCTCCAGCGTTGTGGCGGACGAGCATGGCCTTCGTTGGAGGCGGTTCGGGTTCGGCCGGTCTGTTCCGTGGTCCGGCGTGCTGGAGTACCACTTGCAGGACACCCAAGGCGCGGCGCGCAAGCCGTTCCTGATCATCCGGACTGATGCCGGCCGGCTGGTTGTGCCGGATTTGTGGACACACCAGGCAGACCTCAAGGCACTGCTGGCTGCACGTGCCCTTGACGTCCTCGAGGACGAATGGGGTGTGCTCACGAGCGGCGGAACGTCGCAACGGGTTTTTGAGTACGACGAGCGTCGCCTGGCCTTGGCGCGATGGGCCGCGATCGTCGGCACCGCTCTTTACGTTGGACTGGTCTTCCACCGTGTTCTCGCCAAACTGGCGGGCATCCTCCAGGACCTGGGACTGTTGATGATGTGTGGCTTTCTCATATTGGTGCTCGTCCTTGCCGCAGGCATCGCTGCCTTTGTGTACTGCGGTTTCATCATCGCGATCAAAGACGGACTTCGGCGGCGCACCGAACGCATCACCGTCGATCCGGACGGAATCGCGTTCGAGGACGGGGAGCGGTCTCTGCGTGCGAATTGGGAGGACGTTCAGGGCGTCCGGCTTGTTCCGGTGGGACGCATGGCGTACGGGAAAAAGCGGGTCATCGTCACGCCGGACGGCGAGTTCGAGTACACCCGTATGATTCGAGACGCCATGCGGCTTGACGCCATCATTAAGCGATTCGCGGTGAACGCGCGGTACACGTCGGACGCAGAGGGCGACGTCATCGGCCCGGACGGCGGTTCGGCAGGCGTTCACGTCTACCACTACCGGACGTACACCAGCCGCGCGCTGCTCATGTTCCCGCTGGGCTTCGTGCTGATCGCTGTAGTGATCGGCGTCCTGCAGGCACAAGGCCTGGCCGTACAGCGTGATCGCTTGGCGCCGTGGATCATCGGCCTCGGCTCGTTCGCGGTCTGGGCATGGTGTCTGTGGCGCTACCGTACCGTGTCCATCCGCACGGACAGTCTCGGCGTCACGCAGACAACACCTTCCGGCAAGACCTTCATCGCCTGGTCTGACATAAGTTCGTCGCGCAGGGTCGGCAGCGACGTGATGCAGTTCTGGGTGATCAAGGGATCACGGGCCACAATTCGCTTCTGGCTGGGCATTTCGAACGCGAGCACGCTCGTTGAGGAGATTAGGTCGCACGGGGAGTTGGCGCAGAGTGCATAATGTTATGTAACAATTCGCGAAAGGACACATATTCCCCATGCCATACTTCCCCCAGGGCGCGCCCGAGATGGGCTACCTGCGCCATCTGATTCTCCTTTACGGCCGCGACATATCAATCTGGAACGCCGAGCGAATACGCCCCTATCTCGCGTACATGAACGAAGACGGAAAGCCCCTGGACTGGTTTTTCGACTCCCTCCTCTTCGTGCCGATGACCGCGGCGTCCGGCCGCAGTTTCGGGTCGGATGTCAACCTGGGGACCACGATGTGCGGCGAGGGCGATTTCTACCCGATTCCCGTGCCCAACCCGGCCACCCGCAAGGATTACGACGACCTCCTGGATGTCTACTTCGGCGACGGTGGATACCTGGATGCGATGAATGCGGGCGTCGAGTCGTTGAAGTGCGAATTGCCCGCGCCGGCCCACAAGCACAACGCGGTGCTGATGACCCCCTACCCCGGCATCATGCAACCCATGTGGGGACGCCTGCCGGGCAGCGACAAATGCCTCAATTTCAGCACCGTCAAGCAGGGCATCACACCGGCCACGATGGACCGCCTTGCCGCGACGAACTGGTTCGCGGATGAGTGCGTCGCGAGATGGGATGATGCGCGATGGCCCAACGTGAGCTTTCTGGGGTTCTACTGGCCGTTCGAGACGGTGTACCACGGCTGGGAGGTGGATGACCACCTCTTGCTGAAGGAGCACCACAAACACCTGAAGCAACTCGGCAAGGTGATGACGTGGATTCCGTTTTCATCGACGTACAACACACACCTGCTGGACAACTACCAGGACTACTACTTCGACCTCGCCTTCCAGCAGCCCAACCACATGTTCTACGTGAATACGCCGGGTATCGAGGGACCCGCCGCCGTCGCCAAAGCGCGAAACGCCGGCTTCGAGATGGAGTACTATCTGGAATGGGGAGAACCGTTCGCGGTGCTCGACGAGCGCCAGAAGCGCTTCCGTGATTACCTGAACGGGGGCGCAAAGTTCGGATTCATGAAGGAGGCCGCGTGCGCCTGGTATCACGGCCGCAATGGAATCGCCCAGATGTGGGACCACGAAGACCCAGTCGAACGCGCGTACTACCACGACATCTATCGCTTCGTGAAGGGTACGTATGAGATAAAAGAGGACTGACCGCGCAATCCGCCGAGTGCATAATGGGAGTGTACCAACAACCGCAACCGCGAAAGGCCTCCTATGAAGACTCCGTCTGGACAGATTGCCGCGCTCGGCGCCTTAATGGCTGCCGCCTCCCTTGTGCCGTCCGCCGCCGTGACGCCTCCCGAAACACCTGCCCAGCGCGATGCGCGCATGGCTTGGTGGCGCGACGCGCGGTTCGGCATGTTCATCCACTGGGGGCCCGTCTCTCTGAAGGGGACGGAAATCGGGTGGTCCCGCTCGAACGAAGTGCCCGCCGCCGAGTATGACAACCTGTACAAACGGTTCGACCCGGAAAAGTTCGACGCTCGCAAATGGGTCGGCATCGCCAAATCCGCCGGGGTGAAGTACATTGTGCTGGTCACCAAGCACCACGACGGCTTCACGATGTGGGACAGCAAGCTCACGGACTACAGCATCACGCATACCCCGTTCAAGCGCGACGTGGTCCGCGAACTCTCCGATGAGTGCCGCCGGCAGGGCATCCGGTTCTGTACGTACTACTCGGTTCTGGACTGGCGGCATCCGGACTACCCGATCGGCGAAGCCCCCGGCGGCGGCGTAAAGACAAACCCCGACATGGACCGGTACGTCGCGTATATGAAGGGCCAGCTCAAAGAACTGGTCACCGGGTACGGACCGCTGGGCCTGGTTTGGTTTGACGGCGAGTGGGAGCAACCGTGGAACCTGGAACGAGGCCTCGACCTGGAGAAGTACGTCCGGTCGCTTCAGCCGGACATCATCATCAATGACCGTGTGGGCCACGGGCGCGACGGCAAGGCCGGCGACTACGCCACGCCGGAACAAACAATCGGCCGCTTCAATCGCGACGCGCCGTGGGAATCGTGCATCACAATCTGCACCCAATGGGCCTGGAAGCCGAACGACACGCTCAAGCCGCTCTCCGAATGCATCCGTACACTCGCCCGGTGCGCCGGCGGCGACGGCAACCTGCTCCTCAACGTGGGGCCGACGCCGCTCGGCGAGATCGAGGCGCCGCAGGTCGAGCGCCTGAACGAAGTAGGCACGTGGCTGCGCAAGAACGGCAAGGCGATCTACGGCACCCGCGGCGGCCCGTTCATGCCGTCCGGCGATGGTGTATCGACGTCGAAAGGCAAGACGGTCTACGTCCACGTCTTCCGCTGGCCGGGCGACACGATCACGCTCTCGCCGCTCCCCGCGAAGATCACGCGCTCCAGCGTATTGACTGGCGGAAAATGCACCGTCTCGCAAACCGATCGGGGCATCGAGATATCCGTGGACCCCGGGCATCGGAACGATATCGATACGATCGTCGCGCTCGAACTCGACGCGAACGCCGAAAGCCTCACACCGGTAAGATGGTCACCCGCATCGTCCCTCGCGGCCGGCAAGAAGGCCACCGCGTCCAACGTCTACCAGGGTGAAACGGCTTATGCCGCCTCCGCCGCCGTGGACGATGATGACGCAACGCGCTGGGCCACGGACACCGGCACCAAACAGTGCTGGTTGGAGGTCGACCTGGGCCGACCGACAACCTTCAACGAAGTTGGCGTCAGCGAATGGGCGCCGCGGATCCGGCGGTTCGAAATCGAGTACCGCGACACGCCGGATCAGCCGTGGCGGACGGCGCTCGCCGGCACAACGATGGGAGAGCACTTCAGCGCCACCTTCCCCGAAGTGACAGGCCGATACGTGCGGCTCAACATACTCGAAGCAAGCGACGGCCCCACGATCAACGAGTTCTCATTGCGTAATGTTGCGCACCGGTAGAGGAGACAACGGATATGAACCACCGCGCTCTGCTGACGGTCCTGATCGTACTTGCCATTCCCGCGAACGCCCGCGCACAGGCGGCCAAACCCGTTCCCGTGACGCTTGAGAAGACCGCCGACGGGTACCGCCTGTTGCGCGACGGGAAGCCGTTCTTCATCAAGGGCGCCGGGGGGAGCGGACCGCTCGATCGCCTCAAGGCAGCCGGTGCGAACTCGAACCGGACGTGGGGCGCGGACAACCTCGGCCCGATGCTGGATGAGGCCCAGAAACTGGGCCTTACGATCACCGTCGGCATCTGGCTTGGCCACGAGGAGCACGGATTCAGTTACAACAACGCCAATCAGGTCGCCGACCAGGTAGCGCAGGTCAGGAAGTCGGTCGAGCAATACAAGAACCACCCGGCGGTCCTCATGTGGGCGCTGGGCAACGAAATGGAAGGCTATGGCGCGGGTGACAACGCCGCCATCTGGTCGGCCATCAATAACCTGGCGGTGATGGTCAAGCGCCTCGACCCCAATCACCCGGTGATGACGGTGATCTCGGAAATCGGGGGCGATCGGGTCAAGAACATCAACCGCCTGTGCCCGGACGTGGACATCGTGGGCATCAACTCCTACGGCGGCGGCCCGTCGATCCCGGAACGATACAAGGCGGCCGGCGGCACGAAGCCGTACGTGCTCACGGAGTACGGGCCCGGTGGCACGTGGGAAACCGGCAAGACCGCCTGGGGCGCGGCCCAGGAACTCACCAGCACGCAGAAGGCGGAAGCCTACAGACGGACCTACACCCAGGCCATCGTCAATCGCCCGCTGTCTCTCGGCGGATACGCATTTACGTGGGGTTTCAAACAGGAGGCCACGGCCACGTGGTTCGGAATGCTGTTGTCGGACGGAAGCAATCTTGGTGTCGTGGACACGATGACCGAGCTCTGGTCCGGCAAGCCGCCTGCGAATCGGTGCCCGGTCATCAACTCCCTGAAACTCGACGGCCCCGACCAGGTGGACCCCGGCGCGACGGTGCACGCGTCTTTCAACGTCACCGATCCCGACGGCGATCCCTTGCAGGTCACATGGGTCTTGCAGCCGGAAGCGGATCGCTACAACCTGGGAGGCTCGTCGGAGCGTGCGCTGCCAACGTACCCGGAGGCGATCGTGAAATCCGGCAAGGACGGCGCGGACGTCAAACTGCCCGCCGAAGCGGGCGGGTACCGGCTGTTCGCATACGCTCGTGATGGCAAGGGTAACGCGGCCGTCGGCAACATCCCGCTGCTGGTCAAAGGCGAGATCAAGCCCGTCGCGGCAACCGCGGCCAAACTGCCGTTCACGGTCTACTCCGACCAAGGTCAGGGCGACGCCGTGTACGTGCCGACGGGGTGGATGGGCAACATCAAGGCGCTCAAGCTGGACGAGGGCTGCAAAATCCAGCCGCACTCGGGGACAACGTGCATTCAGTGCGACTACAGCGCCGGCAACGACTGGGCCGGCGTGGTGTGGCAGAGTCCCGCGAACGACTGGGGAGATCTGCCCGGCGGCCGAAACCTGAACGGCGCGAAACGGCTCACCTTCTGGGCGCGTGGTGACAAAGGCACGGAGACCGTCACGTTCCTCATCGGCCTGATCGGCGCTGACAGCAAATACCCGGACACGGCGCAGGCGAAACTGGAGACAAAACTAACCACCGCGTGGCAGCAGTTCTCGATGGACCTGACCGGAAAGGACTTGACGCGTGTCAAAACCGGCTTCGCGTTCACCGTGGCCGGCCAGGGGCGCCCCGTCACCTTCTACCTGGACGATATCCGTTACGAGTGACAGGATCGTGAGTGGGCGAGGGCAAGAGGGGGTGCCGGATTCAGCTCTACGACTTCAGCCCCAATCTCTGGGTCCTCCGTGGCTCTGTGGTGAATAACCGGGGGGTCAGAATTCGTAGCAGAGCCCCGCGATGGGACGGAGGAGCTCAAGCGCGGATGGCGGCACGACGAACTCCTGACCCGTGAGGAGGATCTGTCCATCTCCGCCCCGTTCCGCCACTTTCACGTGCACGGGAAGCAAGGCAACGTCTTCCATAAGCACACAGAGCCGCTGCTCGGTCCCCGGCTGCCGCATCGGCTCCAAAACCATGCCCCTTTTGTACTCCGCCGTTGCCATTTGCGCGTTCCGCTCTCTCCCTCACGCCGCGAACCCGATTGCTCACATTTGGTTTGACGACTAAAACCGGATGATGGTGCACGATTGGGCAAAGATTCTCGCAGAAAAGCGCTCGGAGCCGAAACGAGGCGATCCGGACGCGGTTTAGCGCAGAGATCGTTCGATGACGTCGCGCAAATCGTCGCCGCGGCAGGCGACGGTCCGCGCGTCGATGCGCAAAGTGCGATGGTCGTACCGGCGACCGTCGGCGCCGCTGCTGAGCACGTGGGTAACGCGGGCCTCGTAGGGTGGCGCCGGTTGGAACGGCGCCGGCCGGGGCGCCTTGACCGCCTTCGTTGCGGCGTCACGGATCCGCCGGCGGCATTCCGCCGGGGCGAGGTGGATCGCGGCATGGCGCGCGAGGCCGATCTTGGTCTCACACGTTGTCACGCCAGGAAGCAGCGCGGCCGCCTCGGCGCACACCTTGTCGTCACCGGTCACCAGCATCACAGGAACGTTGATACAGCCTGCGAGGGCCGCGTCGATGCCGACCTCGCCCACTTCACGCCCGCACAATTCGTACCGGAACCAGGCGACCGATGACATCGTGTGGTCGCACACCGCAGCCTGCGTACCGGCCTTCGCGTGGTATGCGAGGAGGATCAGGCCCGATGCGCCTTCGAGTTCGGGAAACCTGTCAGGGACGGCAGCGCCCTGCAGGAGGCGCGCGCGGGTATCGAATTGGTCGCACAGGATGTTGAAGCCGGTACCGTGAGCGTCCCGAACGATGACTTCGGTCGCTCCGCCTTCAAACGCGCCGTCAACGGCGGCGTTCACCTCGGCAGTCAAAAGTTGCCTCGCCTCGGCGTATTCTGCCGTCCCGCGGGATAACTGCTCCGGCAGCATAATGCCGCCCACGCCCTCCATATCCGCCGCAATATAGATCTTCATCTTGCTCCCTCGAGAACAACCACAAAGGCACAAAGACACAAAGGTATCTTCGTGTCTTTGTGCCTTTGTGGTTTGTTGTCAGTCTCCGGTGTCGCCGGTCGCCGCGGGGGCCTGGACCTGCTTCGAGAAAAAGACCAAGGCAACCAGCGTTGCGACATAAGGCAGCATTGCCAGCAACTCGCTCGGCACCTTGTTACCGATGCCGGGGACCAGTTGCAGGCCGCTCTGCAGCGCGTCGGCGAAGGCGAAAAACACACAGGCGATAAGCGCTCCCCCCGGCCGCCACCGTCCGAAGACGATCGCAGCCAACGCGATAAAGCCGCGGCCGGCCGTCATGTTGTCCGTGAAGTTCTGAACCAGGCCCAGGCTGAGCTGCGCGCCGCCAAGCGCGGCCAGCATGCCCGCCGCCATCACGGCGCCAAAGCGCAGTCTTACCACATTAATGCCGGCCGCCTTCACCGCTTCCGGGTTCTCGCCGGCGGCCGTCACGCGCAGGCCCCACGGCGTCCGCCAGAGGAAGAAGGACATCGCCGCCACGGTGATCCACGCGAAATACGTGAACGGGCTCTGCCGGAACAACACGTCGCCGAGAACCGGAATATTGCACAACACGGGGATGTTCCAGATACTGGGCCCTTCCGCCTCCTTGGGGATCGACGGCACCTTGCTGAGGTAGCCCGTGAAGCCGGATGCGAGGATGTTGATCGCCACCCCGCTGACGATCGCGCCGATGCGCATTTTCTGCGTCGCCGCCGCATGCAGCAGGCCGAGCAGCGCGCCCACAATCAGCGCGGCGAAGAGCCCCGCCAGTACCCCGCCCGTCGAGCCGAAAGCGATCGCCGCGAACGCTCCGCCGAGCATCATCCCTTCGAGGGCGATGATGACAACGCCGCTGCGCTCCGACAGAATGCCGCCCATCGCCGCCAGGATCAGCGGCGCGCTCAGGCTCATCGTGCTGGCAAGGATCGTAACGAGCAGTTTCATGACGGCGGCACCACCGGTGGCGGAGCCGCATCCGGCGAGGCGGACGGCCGCGATTTGCGGAACCCGCGAAGGTAGTCCGCCAGGACCGGAGTCATGACCGCCAGGATCAAAATGCCCTGCACGATGAAGGACAGTTCCTTCGGTACCCCTGTCAGCGTCTCCATACCGATTGCACCGAGGCGGAGCGCGCCGAGGAACAGTGAGGCCGCCAGAATTCCCAACGGCCCTCCGCCACCCATCAAGGCGATCGTAATGCCGTCAAAGCCGCGGCCCGCGGCGAAATCCGGCTTCAGAGCGCCCGCATACGCGGATACACCCATCAGTTCCATCGCGCCCGCCAGGCCGGCCAGAGCGCCGCTGACCGCCATTGCCCGGAGCAGCACGCGCCCCTCGTCGATGCCGTACGTGCGCGCCGCGAACCGGTTCTTGCCTACCGCTCGAATCTCGAATCCAAGCACGGACCGGCTGAGAAGCCAGGCCACCGCCGGCACCATGAGAAGGGCCAGAAAGACGCCGGCATGCAGATCGGTCCGCGCGAAGAGCGTGGGCAGGACCGCGTTCGAACCGATAGGAAGCGACTGCGGGCTCTGGGAGGCCGGATCGTGCATGGGGCCGTAAACGGTGTTGATGAGATACGTGGAGAGCTTCAGCGCCACCCAGTTCAGCATGATGGTGCTCACCACCTCATGAACGTTCCGCTTGGCCTTCATCAGAGCGGCGAGAGCGGCCCATGCGGCCCCGGTAACCATTCCGCCGGCGATCACGAGCGGGATGAGGGCGATAGCCGGCAGCGCGCGGCCTGCGTGGCCGAGCAGTGCGGCGCCGACCGCGCCCATCACGAACTGGCCCTCGCCGCCGATGTTGAACAACCCGGCCTTGAAAGCAACGGTGAACCCCAGCGCCAGCAAAAGCAGCGGAGTAGCGGCCCCCAGAACCCCGGCGAGGCTCTCCACGGACCCAAGCGCTTCCGAGAACATCGCGCGGTACGCGTCGACCGGCTGGTAGCCGGTGGCGGCTATGACCGCGGCGCTCAGCACGAGGCCAATGACGGCGGCTATCAGAACGCGCATAAGGGGCTGCCAGTCTGTACGATCGCGGGAATGAGTTTCATGTTCATGGGACGAGCGTTCGCAAGGCGGCCCGCACGGCCATTATAGGAAGAAGCACGCCCGCCGGTGAACATTCTGTGGCCCTCTCCGCCACGCCGGTCTCGCACCGAAACCCCTGGGCGGCATCCCGTTGCGTCTCATGAATGCCGAGAGTATTCACTCGCGCTCCGGCAGGGCCGCGCGCGTCTTCCGGGCCGGCCTTGCCCGGTCCGGCCCCTTCGTTTCCATCTTTCAACCGCCAGACGCTACCATGCGTTCGGCGCATCTGCGCCTTTCCGCTTATGGAACACCTGCTTTCCACAGAGAACCTCACCAAGACGTTCGGCGCATTCACCGCGAACGACCGCATCTCCCTGCAGGTCCGGCCCGGTGACCGCCTCGCGGTCCTCGGCGAAAACGGCGCCGGAAAATCCACGATGATGCGTATGCTGGCGGGCGAACTGCAGCCCGACGGCGGCCGGATCATCTGGAAAGGCGAGCCCGTTCGCTGGCGATCCGCGCGCGACGCTCAGTCACGCGGAATCGGCATGGTCCACCAGCATTTCCTCCTCGTAGGCCCCATCACGGCCGCCGAGAACATCGGCCTGGGATTCGAGCCTCGCAGGGGGCTGATCATGGACCGGCGCAAACTCTCCGAGCGCGTGCGAGCCCTCGGCGAAACGACCGGGCTGTCCGTGGATCCGGATACGGCCGTGCAGGACATGACCGTGGCCGCGCAGCAGAAAGTGGAAATCCTGAAGGCTCTCTACCGCGACGTGCAGCTTCTGATCCTGGACGAGCCGACCGCATCGCTCGCCCCTCAGGAAAGCGCGGACCTGATCGCGAACCTCCACCGCCTGTCCGACCAGGGCCTCACGATGCTGTTCGTGAGCCACAAACTGCCGGAGGTGATGGAGTTGTGCAACCGCGTCGCCGTGCTCCGGGCGGGGAAACTTGTGGCGACCCTGGAAACCAGTGACACATCAGTCAACGAACTGGCATCGCTCCTGGTGGGCGGTTCCGGTCCCGCCGTAACAGTGGTCAAGAGTGTGCTCGGGTTGGACGACCGCGGCACGGCGCGACAGGGCAGTGCGGCCGGACGCCCGGTTCTGGAGGTTCGGGACGTGGTGGTATCCGGGGCGCAGCACGAGACCGGCCTCTCCGGCATCAGCCTCACTGTCCGGCCGGGCGAAATCGTCGCCGTCGCGGGTGTGGACGGCAACGGCCAGGCCCCCCTCGCCGAAGCGCTCATCGGCGTTCGCGAAGTCCAGTCAGGCTCGATTGCGCTGGATGGTACCGACATAACGTCCACCCCGACCTATGCCCGATATCAGGCCGGGATCGCCTATCTTCCGGAAGACCGGCAGCGCGAGGGCCTAGTTCTGGACTTTTCGCTGTCGGAAAACCTCTGCCTCGGACGTCACGACCGCCCACCTTACGCGAATGGACCGTCGCTCGCAACGGCGGAGATGGAACGCGACGCCGATGCGATTGTCGAGGAGTTCGGCGTGCGAACGCCGCGGGTCGGAATGACCCACCCGTCCCGTTCTACGGCCCGTTCGCTCTCGGGTGGAAACCAGCAGAAGTATCTGTTCGGCCGCGAAGTCGGAAGGAACCCGAAACTTCTCATCGCCTACCAGCCCACCCGGGGCCTCGACATCGGCGCCACGAAAATGCTGCACGACCGCCTGCGCGCCGAAGCGGACGCGGGCCGGGCGATCCTGTTGATTTCACTCGACCTCGATGAGGTGTTGTCACTCAGCGACCGTATCGCCGTCCTTTACCGCGGGAAGGTCGCCGGGACCGTCTCCGGCGCCGAAGCCACACGGGAAGGCCTCGGCCGCCTGATGATAGGCGGTTCCCAGGACTCCTGATCGCTCTATCTTGAATGCTATTTGAGAGGAACCTGAACTTGAAACCATGGATCATTAGCCTTGCTGCCGTCGCCTCCCTGGCAGGCTGTCAACCGAAACAATCGACCCCAGGTCCCGCCGGCGGCTCGAAAAAACTGCTGCTGGGCGTTGTGACCGATCGGGGCGGAATCAACGACCAGTCTTTCAACGCCTCGGCGTGGCGCGGCGCTCAAAATGCGCAAAAGGACCTGGGCGTTGAAGCGCGATACGCCCAGAGCCAGATGGAGAGCGATTACGCGCGCAATCTCCGCAGCTACGCCAAACAGGGCTACGATCTCATCGTTGCGGTCGGCTACCTCGAGCAGGATGCCTACAACCAGGTTGCGGCAGAGTACAAGGACACCAAGACCAAGTTCGTCATCATCGACGGTCAGGCCGCCAATACCCCAAACGCCGCCGGAATCACATTCAAAGAGCAGGAGGGCTCATTCCTCGTCGGCGCGTTGGCGGCGGGAATGAGCAAGACCGGAACCATCGGCTTCATCGGCGGGATGCACGGCCCCGTCATCGGACGCTTCGAAAGCGGTTATGTCGCCGGCGCTAAAATGATGCGGCCGGACATCAAGATCATTTCGCAGTACACCGAATCCTGGGACGATTCCAGCAAAGGCCAGATTCAGGCCCAACAGCAGTTCAGCACGGGCGCCGATATCATCTTCCACGCGGCCGGCAAATGCGGCCTGGGCGTCATCAACGCCGCCAAACTCCAGGGTCCCGGCAGATACGCCATCGGCGTGGACTCCGATCAGGACCACCTGGCCCCCGGCAAAGTCCTGACCAGTATGGTCAAGAACGTGGACAAAGCGGTTTACGACTTCACGCAGAAGGTAAAGTCGAACCAATTCACCCCCGGCGACCACCAGTATGGGCTCAAGGAAAACGGCGTTGGCCTCAGCGAAATGAAGTACACCCGGAAAGACGTGCCGGCGGACGTAATGGCGAAGGTAGATGCCTTCAAGCAGAAGATCATCGCGGGAGACATCGTTCCGCCCGCCACCCCGGCCGAACTGACCGCCTTCGCCGCGAAAAACAACTTCAAGCTGTAGAACGGAATCAACCTCGAAGGTACACAGAGAGTGCTTAGTTTGGAATGATGAGTGATGAATACGCGATGACGCGACCGAATTCATCACTCATCATTCTGCAATCAGCATTTCGGACTTGTGTCTTTGTGGTGAACTACTCGGACCGGTCAACTCGTCTACTCCTTTGAGGGAGGACCGACGATGACCGGCGAACTTGCCCCTGCAATGCACGCTATGGCTACAACGCGCGTAACCGAGGACGATTACCAGGAATCGCGCTGGATCGTGCGTGCGCGCATCGGTGACGATGCCGCCTTCACCTATCTCCTGTCCCGGTACCGGGCTCGTGCTGTCCGTCTGGCAACGCAGGTTCTGCGCAGGCCGGATGAAGCCGAGGATGCGGCGCAAGAAGCATTTATCCGTGCCTTCAAAGGTATTCGCGCCTTCCGGGGGGACAGCCGTTTCAGCACCTGGTTCTTCCATATCGTGCTTCGGGTTTGCCTGGACCGCCGGCGCCTTAAACGCTGGGACGCCGAGATCCAATGGGACGATACGCTTCCGCTGTCATCGCCGCCGGACAAGGCGGATACCCGCATCGTCGTTCGCGAGTTGCTGGACCGGCTGAGCCCGGCACTGCGCGCGGCGCTGGTACTGCGGGAATTGGAAGGGCTGGAGTACGAGGAAATTGCCGAAGCGCTGGGCATACCGGTCGGCACCGTTCGGTCGCGTTTGAACGCGGCGCGGGGACGGTTCCGCGAGATGTGGGCGAAGGTCACGGAGGAAACAGATGAAATGGATGGACCGCCGGTCTGATCCGTCAGACGATGGCGTGATGGATGACAACACGGAAATGGCCTTCCGCGAAGGGTTGCGCGCGCAGCCGGTTCCACCCGTTTCGGCGGATTTTGACGCCCGCGTGCTCAGCGCGGTCAGCGGGCGGTCGCCCCTTTGGGAGCTGCTCCTCTCGGCGCTGCGCCCGGCCCTCGCCACCGCTGCCGTGTCGACCGTCGTCACCACGCTGATCCTCTCGTCAAACGTCAAGACCGCCAACCCGGCCCTCGCCGCGAGCCCCCCGGCCTCCGCGCAGACACTCAGGCGGGACAGTACCCCCGTGGAGACGGCGCTTACCGCGGACGCCTATCTGTCGATGGGTAAATGGCGCCCCGCCGAGCCGACGCACCGGCCGCATCACGCCGGCGGCTGAGTCGGAATCCACACATGATGTACCGCACACGCCCATATGCCGCCCGAACCCGAATGCGAGTCGCCGCGATCCTCCTGGGTCTGGCATTTGGCGTTGTGCTGGCTCTCTGGCACTCCCCCAGCAGCAGTTGGCTCATACGGCTCCAGGCGGCCCTGGCCATCCCCACGCGCCTCGCGCAGGCCACTCCGCCGGAGCTCAGCCCCTACGCGGAGGGAGGAGCGCGCACCCCGGAATCGGAAGCGGCGTTTCGGCAGGCTGCCGAGGCGATGCAAGGTGATGCGATGGCACAAGTTTCGGCTGTCGTACGGGATCTGCCCGAACCGGGCCCGGAGCCTCCGCCCCGTGACACGCTGTCCGGCCTGCTGCCGATGACGACCCGGTTTCCCCGAAACCCCGCCGTCATAGCCGCCACGCTTCGATATGCGGCCGGCGCAAATATCCGGATCCATCGCACGGAACTCGATGCGCTCGGAACGGCTGACGGTTTACGCACATCCCGCACCGTCGAAGGACCACTTGAAGGGCATTACGCAACGTTCGACCGCCTGGCAGCGGAAGGTGAACGGCTCGACCCGCGGAACGCGTTTTTCCCGGCGATACGGTCGGCCGGCCTGTATGCCGCCGGCCATGACGATGACGCCCTGCGCTCCATGATCCACGCCGCCGCTCTCCCCCAGTGGAACGACTATGTCGCCGACGAGGTGAGCGGGGCCTGGCGCCTCGCGAATCGGGCCCTGGGACCCGGGAACACTCTGGTTCATGCCGGCACACTCGGCGGCATGACATTCACGCACTATGCGCAGTTGAAAGATACCGCCGCGCTGATTCGTGCCGAAGCCGCCCGGCGGGAAAAGGCCCGCAACGGGACCGGCGCGGCGGACCTCCGGCTGGACCTTCTCAAGGTCGGCGCACTGATGCGAGCCCAGTCCACCACCCTCGTCGGAACCACTACGGGGACGGACATTCAGGAACTGGCGGTCGCCGGGCCGCACGGCAGCGGGGCTTCGAGCAGATCGATCCCGGTCGCCGTGCGCCGCGATTCCTTCCTGCGCTTCCTGGTCGCCAATGGCCATGCGGCCGACGTGCCGTGGGTGCGCGGGCAGTTCGCTGCGCGGGATGCCATGTGGAAGACGCTGTCGGCTGGTTACGATCGATTCGACTTCACGAAGGGCATCACGACATTCGGACAGTGGGTCATCGCCGGTCTCGTTTTCCTGGATGCCGCGTTGTGGGTGCTCCTGTTCGGGGCGCTCTGCGTGATCCTAAACCGCACCGTGCTCGCCGGTGAGTTGCCGAAGAGTCTGCGAATCTCGCGGAACACGTACGGCGCCGCGGCGGCGGTCGGGTGCGCGGCGCTGTTCTGGTTCATTTCTGCCGAGCTGACAACGGTTCCAAGAATCCTGGCCCCCGCGGTGGGCCTGGCGCTCACAGGCATGTGCGTATGGCTCATCGCCACCACAGGGCTCAAAGGCCTGTTGAAGGCCGTCGTGGCCGCCGTGGTCGTCCTTCCGGTCGCCGCGGTGCTCGCGGCCCTCGTCCTCTGGCTCGGGCGCGGCTTCGCGGCCGTCGACGCGCTCCTGTCGGGGAACGTGGCGAACGCGTACTCGGCGCCCGCGACTGCTCCGGGCCTCGCCATGTTGGGGCTGGTCATCGCCGTGCTCACAGCCTTCGCACTGGCCATTGTGGCCTGCCTTCGCGGCGAACCCATCGTGGTCACCGTGATCCGCCGGTACGGAAGCTGGTCCATCCCGATCGCCTGCGCCCTGATGCTTGTGTACGGTGGCATCGCCGTCAACACCGCCCGCATGAGCGCGGCCCTGAACCAGAGTCTCAAACAGATCGTCCGCCACGAAGGCCGCTTCTATGCCGATCTCGCCGGCAAGCAGTGGCCGCAGTAACCTGCTGTCGCACCGATGAAGGGCGGGAACCGAGCCTGCCAGGGAGGTGGAAAAGTGGAACAGGAGACGACCGGTAGGAGCCGGTGGGTATCGGCGCTCTACATCCTTGCCATCGCCACGCTGCTGGGTGTGATGGCTTCCCCGTCAACGCGGCGCGTGGCCCGCGAACACACAGCGTTCATGCTGCCGGTGAGCCAACCCCCGCTCGAGCCGGTTCGCCGGCTCGTTGGCAGTTCCGCCGCCTTCGGAGTTCCTTCGCAACTGACGTCGTTTGCCGCCGCCCACCCGGATGATGATGCCCTCCAGGTTGCGCTCGCCGTGGCAACGGTTCACCGACCCGGCGAGAGCACCTTTCGTCCCTGGGTGCGGAATCTGGCGCGGCTTCTGGAGCGGTATCCCCGCAGCGCCACCGTCCGCTCCGCCATATTGCGCTACACCGAGGGCCTTTCCGATGCCACCGCCGGCGAATGGGCGGTCTTCGATCGCGCCGCAGCCGAGGGCGAACGCCTGGAGCCGGACAACGCCTTCTTCCCGCTATCCGCCGCACAGGGATTCGACGCTCGCGGACTCGAAGCCGAATCCCGCAGCGCGCTCCTGCGCGCCGGCAAGTGCTCGCGATGGGATGATCACATTCGCGACGAAGCGGAGGGCACGTGGCGGCTCAATGAGATGGGGAGTTCGACGCCGGACGGACTGAACCGCACAGCATCCGCGGGGGCCATGCTCCTTCCACATTACGCCAAACTGCGCGAGCTGGCTAAGCACGCGATGAAGGGGGCATTCGCCGCTGATGCCGCCGGGCGCACCGAAGAGTCTCTCGCGATCCGGCACGCGCTGATGCGCATCGGCAGCCTGATGCGCTCCCAGGCGACCATCGGCATCGGCAATATGGTTGGGATGGCGTTAGAGGCCCAGGCCGCTTCCACCGTCCCAACGGACGAGACGGCGCCCGAAAAACTCGATGCGAGGCTATCCCGTTACGCGGCATATCTGACATCTGCGGGGCACCCGGAGGAGATCGCTTTCGCCCGCTCGGAAGCCGCTGCCGGCGCGCGTGTCCGCGCCATCTTCCCTCAAGAGATGGAATGGCCCGGTATGCGTTTGATGCAGGACTTCCTCAGAACCTGGGTGCTGGCGTTGGCGCTGTTAGCCGGCGCGCTATTCACGCTCCTGAGCGGCTTCGTGACAGCGCTCCTGGCACGGAGAGGCTGGGCCGACACAGATCGCGCGATCTGCCTGCCCGAACGCGTCGGGACGACGTTGGTCGCAGCCCTTATCATGCTCGTTCCCGCGTTCTGGATGGCCGCGCGCCTCACGGAACCCGCGCGTTGGACACAAGGGATTTTCAACCCAATCACAGACATCGGCACCGTTCTGCCGTGGACTGTTCTCGCTCTGCTGGCAGTCCCCATCCTGCTCAAACTCGTGCTCATCGTGACGGCGCTCGTTCGGCGCCGGCCCCTCACGCAAGCGGTGGTGCGCGGGTTCCAGCATTATGCCGTACCGCTGGCGGCAACTATGGTTCTCGGGTACGGCGGCGTGCTTGCGGCCCTCGCCCACATGGACCACAAAATGGCCGCGGATATCACCGCGCAAGTCCAGCACGAGGGCCGCTACTACGCCCACCTGCAAGGCAAACAATGGCCGGAATAGGCATCGCAGCAACGCGCGCCGATTCCCAAACGGTCTATGCTGATGGTATCATACGCCCCGCGCTGACGCGTGGGCACGTTCAGGAGATCCAGCTGTGACAAAGCGCTTGTTTTCCGCGTTGGCCATTCTGCCGCTCATCACGGCTGCCCGCCCCGGTCTGGCGTGGGAGGAGAAGGGTCATCGCATCATCAGCCGGGTGGCCGCCGAGTCGATGCCCGCCGATACGCCGGCGTTCTTTAAGTCCGCCGCGTCGCGTTTGGAGTACCTCGGCCCGGAACCCGATCGCTGGCGAAGCGGCGCAGGCCCGCAATTGACAGCCGTCAACGGCCCGGACCATTTCATGGATATGGAACCCGTCATGAGCGGTCCGCTCCCCACCGACCGCTATAAGTTCATCGCCTCGATTACCACAAACGCGGAAGCGACAAAGCACAATCTCACGGCCGTGAAGATCGGGTTTCTCCCCTACCGGATCGCCGAACTCACCCAGACGCTTCAGAGCGAATGGCGTGATTGGCGCAAAGCGAAAGCCGCGGACAAGCCGCAGATCGAACAGGATATCATTTACACGGCGGGTGTGCTGGGCCACTATGTGGCGGACGGCTCCAACCCGCACCACACAACCGTCCACTACAACGGCTGGGATGAAGACTACGCGCCGAACCCAAATGGCTACACTACCGCCGCCGCCGAACGCGACCTGAAGCCGAATGGTTTTCACCACCGCTTTGAGGGACCCTTCGTCGTATCGTTTATCGAGGCGAAGGACATCAAGCCGCTGGTGGCCGCGCCGAAGCCGGTCGGCAATGTCCTGACAGACGTATGGGCCTATCTGAAGACGACCAACGCCGAGGTCAGGCAGCTGTATGAACTGGAGAAAAAGGGCGGCTTCAAGACCGGCGGCACGGCGGATCCCAACGGGCTCAAGTTCGCCCGCGCGCGCCTCGCGGCGGGAGCGTCTATGCTGCGTGACATCTGGGCCTCGGCCATGACGGGTGTCCGCCGTTCCCGAGCCGCCGTGAAGGCCAATGCGGGAAGTTGACTGGGAGGCCATAGAGCGCCTCCTGCAGCCGTTGTATCCGAAGGATCCTCTCGCGGACTGGGCCTGCGCCAACCGTATCGCGCGGCATGCGGCACACGTTTCGCAGGGCCTGAAGCCGTTCGACTCCGAGAGGGCCCGCCTTCTCGCGATGTTTCACGGGCTCGGCTCGCCGGCAGCCGAGCCGTCCAAGCGGGCGCGCTGGGCGCGGCCGTTGAAAGACGCCGGCGTCCCGATTGAAGACCAGACGTGGCTCTGGCTGGCGCTGATGCGGTACAGGAACGCCCCCGAATCCCACGAGGAACGCGCGGTGCGGGACGCGAGACTGCTGGAAACGGTGGGCGCCCTGGGCGTGGCCCTCGCGATGGTCCGCGCCGGTCAGACTGGCGACAGCCTTCAATCCGCGGTGCAGGCCGCACACCAGGCGTTGAACGAAGCTGAGTTCATGACCCCCACCGGACGCCGTCTCGGAGTCCGGCGGGTTGTGGTTGCCCGACGCTTCCTCAAGGAACTCGAGGAGGAGTAAACCCTCGTACCGGCCGGAGCCTCACCAGTTCTGGCCGTCGGCGATGGGAGGAATCCTCATGGCCTGGTACGGCTCGAGGGCGTACTTCCCCTCGGCTGTATGGAACCATTCCATCTTCCGGAACGACGCGTGGCTGTCCGCGAATACGCAGTTCTGTCCGCCGTTGTGACGGTAGGACAGCTCATCAAATACCTGTTTCCAACTGGTAGCGTAAGGTTCGATGTAAGGCCCGTTGCAGTCAGACTCCCCCGTGGAGGCGATATTCGCCGCAACCGCTTCCTTCTTGTCCTTGCACTCGGCCAGAAGGATGACATCCGATGTGCTTTTCCAGTTGGAAAGGTTGAACCCCGCCGACTTTCCAGTGAAGCCGTAGTTCCAGGTGAGCTCGTCGTTGCGCGCGTAATTGCCATAGATGACAACGACTTTCGGGTTTGAAGCGTTGGACCAGAACGAACCGATTATCCTCGTCCCAACCCCGTCCACACACGCGTACCCGGGGGCGGGGAAATCCCGCAGGGTCGGCCGCGGCGCGCTGGAAGACGGACACAGGAAAACATCCACGCTCTTGACGTAGGGCATGATATCCACGTGCCACTCCCAGTACTTGCGTCCAATGCAGTCGCTGTTATCGTCGCCGTACATCCGGAAGGCCTGCCCAAGCTGCTTCATGTTGCTCATGCAGGCGGTCGCCTGCGCGCGCGACCGCGCCCTGGCGAACACCGGAAACAGGATGGCCGCCAGGATGGCGATGATAGCGATGACCACCAGCAGTTCGATCAAGGTGAATGCGATTCGGTTGCGAAGCTTATTCATGCGTGCCTCCATTTGATCCGCCTCCGTGGGCGATGGCCCGGGCGGCCATTGTCATAGTACTCTATAACAAAATCAAACGGTAACCTGCAAGCTCTCTCGGTCCGCCGATGAACGAAGGGGACCGAATCGTTGCGATTCAGTCCCCCATTTCCTTGCTCTCAGCCGGACGGGCCCTACTCTGCCGCCTTCGGCTTCCGGGTGCGCTTGGGCTTCTCGGGCGCGGCGGCCGCCTCGGCCGGCGCCGCCTCGGCCTTCTTTCGGGAGGCGCGCTTCGGCTTGGCAGCTTCCTCCGGCGCCGGCGAAACCTCCGCCGCTTCCGGTTCGGTATCCTTCTTCTTGCGGGATGCGCGCTTCGGCGGCTCAGGAACAGGCTCGATAGCCGCGGCGACGATGTCTTCCAGCACTGCCTCGGCGGCCTCTGCGACATCGGCGATCGCCGTCTCCACCTCTGAAACCGACATGGCCCGCTCTTCGGCCGCCTGACGCGCAAGTTGCTCGTCAAAGAACGCCTTGATCTCTTCGCGGACAACGCGGCGCGTCATGGCCTCGAGCTCATCGAGCGAATATCCTTCGTCCGCGGCCGCCGGAGCCGGCTCGGGCCGGGCGGGGCGCTCGGGCCTGTCGCCGTAGGGCGGGCGCTGTGGCCGATCCCCATAGGATGGCCGATCTCCGCCGGGCCGGGAACCGCGATCGCGGTCGTAGGGAGGACGGTCGCCCGAGCCCCCGCCGCGGGGACCGCGGTCGTACGGGGGACGATCGCCGTAACCGCCGCCTTGCGGTCCCCGGTCGCCATATCCTCCGCCCTGGGGACGCCGGTCGCCATAGCCGCCGCTTTGTGCGCCACGGTCGCCGTAGCCTCCGCCTTGCGGGCGCCGGTCGCCGTAGCCGCCGCCTTGCGGGCCGCGGTCGCCATAGCCGCCTTCGCGGGGGCCCCGGTCTCTCGGGCCCCTGTCACCATACCCGCCGCCTCGCGGGCCGCGGTCTTCATGTTCGCCGGACCGGTGGTCCCGGTCGTCCTGATGCTTGTCCATCCAGGGCGGGCGGCCGCGTTCGTCTTCGTTGCGGCGATCGGCCGGGCCCGGGGCCCGGCGTGCGTTTCGCTCGTCGTTGTCGCGGTCGTTCGCGCGTGATTCGGGTCGATCGCCGCCGGGACGCGGTTTGCGGCCCTTGTCGTAGAATGCCATTTACCTCTCCTCCGGCGGCGCCTTCAGGCTGCCGGTCCTAATCCGTTTGTGCCAGCATATTAGTATAGCGCTTTCTCAGATTTCCTCGACCCGGTCGCGCCTTGGTGGACTGGCAAACGGGCTCTCCGCCTCGATCCGATGTGTTGCGACGGTGTTGAGCGCTTTCTTCAATTCCGATGTGACATCCACGTCGCTGCCGCCCTCAGCGGAAACCCGCGCGCCGACCTTGATGAGGCAGGGCACCCGCGTCAGCTGCCCAAGCACGATCGCCTCGCCCACGTTGAGGCCGGGAAGATCCTGGAAGAGGCTCCCGGACAGGCTCTCGGACGCGCTCCGGACGGCCTGCTGGTCCTCGGGATTGGTCAGCTTCATGACCACCTGGCTTCCGCACTGGCTCAGCGTATCCGGGTCGATTTTCCCCGGACGCTGCGTGATCACGACGAGGAAGACCTTGAATTTGCGCCCTTCCGACGCCACACGGTTGATCCATCGCGCGCACTCGCCGGGCATCCGGTCCTTACCGGGTACAAAGTTATGCGCCTCCTCGATGACGATAAAGACGGGATGCTGCAATTGCCCGGAGGTGGCGCGCCGCCAGACCTCGCGAAGTGTTTTCTGGACGGCGTACTGCGCGATGAACTGCTCCATGCCGGCCAGATCGACGACGCTCAGGAACTTGGGACGAAGCATCTCGTCCATGTACGCGTCCACATCCTTCATCCCCCAGATGGAGTAGCCGGAAACCTGCTCGATATACTTGATCGCCTTTTCGGCGCCGCTCTGGATATCCACCGTTGCCTTCGCCTCGCCTTCGCGGGGCTTGCCACGTCCGATGGGTACGCCGGCCTTTTCCTCCACGGCCGAGTGAAACGGGTCTTCGTCCTCGTCCAGCGGCCCCGAATCGGCGGACACGGGGCTCAGTGCGGATTCGTCCTCTTCGGGCAAGCCCGCCAGTTTCACGAGCCGGCGTTTCAGGTCGTCCGGACTGTAGTCGCGACCCTGTTTGGTTAGACCGTCACACGCTCGCTTGATCGCCGCGCGAATATTGACCGCATTCGCCGGCACGCCGGCGAGATCGCACACCTCATCGGCTTCGAGGCGGCTGAACCAGATTGTATATACCTCGGACCCGCCTATCTCCTCGTCGGGATACCGCCGTCCCTGCACGCCGGGCACCCGGTATACATCGACCCGGCTGGCGAACGGAGTGCGATTGCGGTGGGCATCATAACGGAGGCGAACGTAATCGCTGTTTGGGTCGAAGACGATGACCGTACCGCCGAGTTGGAGCAGGTTTTCCAGCAGCAGGCCGGTGAGGTATGATTTACCCGCGCCCGTCTGCGCAATGACGGCGAGATGCCGCCGAAGCCCGTTCGGGTCAAGCGCGACCTTCACGTTCGGCCGGTTGATCAGCGCCCCCGCCTCAATTCCTGAGGCCACATGGCGCGTGAAGAAGTCCTGCAGGAGATCATCCGGCGCGAGCTCAACCACCATGCCGGGGAGCGCCGTGTTGCGCGGGGCTCGGACCATCGTGCGCCCTTCGGCGTCGCGATATAGATAGCCCAGCACGTCGGCGGTGCCGAGAATTTTGGGGCGAGGCATATACTCACCGCTGATGAGAGTGTGGGTCTCTTCGTAAGTGTGCGCATCGTCGAGCATCTGGCTGGCAACCTGCAATCGCGTCACCTGCGCGAGTACATCCACTTGTACGAGTTCGTCGTCTACGCGTTCGCTCACGCCGCGAACCACAACGTACTCCAGGCGAGGCGGAGCCTTGTCAACCGACGTCACAAACGTGAATCGCTGTGTCTCAATCTCGCCGACGATGTATCCGATGTCCATTGCGTAATCTCCGCCTTCGTTCCGGTTGCTTCTCCGACGAGGCACGTACCGCGTCGGGGATCAGCCCGTGAATCTTCTCGCGCCGCGATCCGTCTCCGCTTTCGCCCCGGTGGCCTCGCGCAACATGGCCATATAGGCGCCGTCCATCGTCTTGCCGCTGAGCCTCACCATCCGATCGACTCCGTAAAGCGGCGCATTATACACGTTCGGACCGCCGTGCTGGGCCATCAGACGGCGCACGATCGGCGCAGCCTCCTCGGCACAGCCCCAGGCGCGCGTTAAGCCGAACAGCGTCTCCGCGCGGCCAATCGCCGAACCGACGACGTCCACGCGAACGGCATCCTCTCCCCCCGCAAGGCGGGCGTACATCACGGCGATGCACGGTAGGGCCTCCGCACGCTGTCTGAGGCCTGGCGCCGACTTGTCCCAAGCCACCTGCACCGCAGCGCTGCCAAACAACATCGGCGGGGTGAAACCCGGGGCGCCGCCGCCGAATCGCATGAGGATCTCAGCGTCGCAAAGGCGCGCCGTGGGACCGGGATCTTCAGCCAGGCCGGGATGCAGCAACGTGTCGCGCGCGGTTTTGGCGATCCCGACCAGCAGAATATCGCGCGCGCAGCAGCCCTCCACCAGGTCAAAGAAGACGTTGACAAGAAGGCCACGGAGATCGGTCCCATCCGCGAGGCGCATCGGGCCAAGCGCCAGGATGTGCGACATATCGGCCAGCAGCGAACCATCGACGAGGAGCATCCCTCCGGCCATGCGATCCAGGCAGCGCGTGGCGACGGCTGCCTCACAGTACTGCCGCATATGGTCCACCAAACGCTCCGCGTTGCGCGTGTCGCCACCCCGGACCACCTCAACGACGACCATGCTCTCTTCCGTCTCCGGGCCGACAACCAGGCTTTGCGCCACCAGAAACGAGGCGCCGTTGCTCAGCGGCCGTGAACCGCTGGCGCCATCGACGGCGAAAGTCCGGCGCGGTTTCGACTCCGGACCGTCTGGGAGCGGCTGCCACCGAGCCACGAGCCCATCCCGGACGGATTGCTCCACAAGGTTCTGCGGCTGGCCCGCGAAGCACCCCCTGAACCGCTCACTCTTGGCGCCGATCTGCTCGATGTATTGCTGGATGAAAGATGGCATTTCCGCTGCCTGCGCTATCTCCTGCCGCCGACCTCCTGGACCCTGGCGCGACCTGACGCCTTCAGGGACAAGGGAGCGGGCGCTGTCCGGGCTGTCATGTTGAGCGAAGCGAAACATCTCAACGAGGCGTAGAGATTTTTCACTCCGTTCGGAATGACAACCACTCATCTGCCCCTGCCTGCTGCCTACTGTCTACCGCCTACCGCCTACTGCCTACTGCCTACTGCCTACTGTCTACTGCCCTACTGCCTACTGCCTACTGCCTACTGCCTACTGCCTACTGCTTACTGCCTATTGTCTACTGCCTACTGCCTATTGTCTACTGCCTACTGCCTATTGTCTACTGCCTACTGCCTACCGCCTACTGTCTACTGTCTACTGTCTACTGTCTACTGTCTACTGTCTACTGAAATATCATAGCACCATTACGAACAAAGGTTCCCGTCACCGCCCGAGGCTATAATCATCATATGAGCGCCACGCCAGATGCCATAGAGATTCTGCCCGGGAAGCCCTCCGGCGCGCTGTCCGTTCCCTCCTCCAAGAGCTACACCAACCGCGCCTTGCTCCTGGCCGCCCTCGCCGTTGGCGAAAGCACCATACGTAACCCCCTCCGAAGCGATGACGCGGAGGCCATGATACAGGCGCTCCGGGCGCTCGGGGTGCAGATCGAGGACGCGGGTGACCACCTGGTCGTTCGAGGGACGGGCGGTTTCGCCCCGCCGGGAGGCCCGATCGACTGCCGCGATTCCGGGACCACGATCCGTTTCCTCACCGCGGCCGCGGCGCTCTGCGATTTCCCGGTGACACTGTCCGGATCGCCGCAGCTTTGCGGGCGTCCACTTGGCCCGCTCCTCGACGCACTGGCCGGCCTCGGGGTCGTTGTCGATGCCTCGGATGGCTGTCCGCCCGTGGCCATTCATGGCCCGGTGCGTTCCACCAACGCCACCATCGACGCCGCGAAGAGCAGTCAGTACGCTTCGGCGCTCTTGATGGCGCTGGGCGCCATTGGGCAGCAGGAGGCTTCTGTATCGGTGCGCCACCTGGTCTCCAGGCCGTATGTCACGATGACCATCGAATCCATGCGCGCGTTCGGCGTCGATTGGGGCGAGAGGCTCCCGGGCTCCGATGTATTCGGGCCGTTGGAGCCCGGTTACTACCGGCCCATCGACTACCGGGTGGAATTCGACGCATCCTCGGCCGGTCACATTTGGGCGGTTGCGGCGATAGCGGGCGGGCGTGTCACGGTCTCTCCGGCGACCCGCAGCACGGGCCAGCCGGACATCCGGCTGCTGGACACGCTGGAAGCCATGGGCTGCGTCGTGACCGAAGCGGGTGGCGGCGTGAGCGTCGAACGAATCGGGGCGCTTCGGGCGCCCGGCGGGGTGGATATGTCGGACTGGCCGGATATGCTCACAACCCTGGCGGTCATCGCGGCTTTCGCACCCGGCGAAACGGAGATCACCGGCGTTGCGCACGCCCGGGGCCACGAAACGGACCGCGTGACCGCCACCGCGCATGAACTAAGCAAAATGGGCGTCCAGGTCGAAGAGCGGCCCGATGGGCTGCTGGTCATCGGTGGCGCTCCGCATGGAGCCAGGATCGATTCCCACGGCGATCACCGCATGGCGATGGCGTTCGCCGCGGCCGGCTCCGTCGTTCCGGGCGTTATCATCGAAGGCCCTGCGTGTGTTCGAAAAACCTACCCGGGATTCTGGAACGACCTTCGCCGTCTCGGCGTTTTTTCGCGGGAGGCGAACCCATGAGCAGGGAATATCCCGCCAGGCCGATCGCCTCGGCCGCGGGAATCGTGCTGCAGGATGACATGGTGCTGCTCATCCGCAGAGCGCTTCCGCCCGGACTGGGCATCTGGACTTTTCCGGGAGGCGCCGTTGAAGTTGGCGAAACGGCGCGCGAAGCGTGCGCCCGAGAACTCCTTGAGGAGACGGGACTCCGGGTCCTCGTTGGGCCGGTCGTTGAGGCGGTCGACATAATGCAGTTGGAAGGCGCCCGCTGGCGCTACCATTACACAGTGATGGATTTTCTCGCCGAGGTCGCGCCCGGTTCCGGCGGTCTCGAAGCCGGTTCAGACGCGTGCGAGGCCGTCTGGGCGCCGCTTGGCGACCTCGGTCGGTATGAACTCGCTCCGCTCACACGGCAAGTGCTCGAAAGGGCGCGATGGATGCGCACGATCGGCCCGGGCCCGTTGATCGAACCCGGCGCGAGGACCAATATCGGGTAGCGGACGCCGGCATTTCACGAGAACAGGCGCTGCGCCGATGTCTCGGCAGCAAGCCTTCTCGCTCATCGTTTTGCAGGGGGTATCATGGACGGCATCTACGTAATTACTGAACGCAAGCGGGGGCATATCGAAGTGGCGCAGGCCGCTCTCGAAGGCGGCGCGCGAACCATACAATTGCGCGACAAAACGGCGAACACCTGGCAGATGGTCGCCTGGGCGGAAAAAATACGGCGTCTGTGCGACCAGTATCGCGCGCTCTTCATCGTCAATGACCGGCTCGATGTCGCTATGGCGGCGGGCGCCTGGGGCGTTCATCTCGGTTCCGAGGATATGCCCATCCCGCACGCGCGCCGGATACTCGGGCGTGAAGCCGTGATCGGCGCGTCCGTGGCTAATGTCTTCGAAGCGACGGCCGCCCAGGCAGCGGGGGCCAGTTACGTCACGATCGGCGCGATCTACAGTACGCAAACCAAACCCGACGCTGGAGCGCCCGTCGGCCCGCACTCCATCGCGGAGGTCAAGGCGGCTGTAACGATACCGGTTGTCGCCATCGGCGGCATCCATATTGAACAGGTCGCGGAATGCCGCGCTCAGGGCGCCGACGCGGCCGCCGTTGTATCCGCCGTCACGGCAAGCCCCGATATGGTCGAGGCGACGCGGGCGCTGGTTGCAGCCTGGGAGGCCGCGAAGGCGTGATGGCGCCGCCGGAGCAGACGTCTATCGACCAGTCTCCGTGCAATGGCTGCACCAATTGCATGCACCGATGTACGGCCGGCATTGCGCTGTCGCTGGCCGAATATCAGGCCATCCGGGCCTGTCTCCAGCGCATCCCACTCGAAGAGCGTCTGCGGGTCCTTGGGCAAGACAAGGTTCAGCCCTGGCCCGGCGATTCCGATGGCGTCACCTACACGGCTTGCCGTTTTCTCGACCTCCGTACCCGCCTTTGCCTGGTGTACGAAGCCCGACCCCTCATCTGCCGCCTCTTCGGACACGTGGAATGGCTCCCCTGTCCGACCGGCGTTGTCACGGCCCAATGGGACGGCGGCCCGGACGCAATGCGCGCCCGAGCCGCAATCGATACAAAGACCTGGGAAGAGTGGGAAGCACGGGGCTGAGGGCGGCGCGCTCTCCGGCCTTCGCCGGCAATCCGCCAACGGCCCGGGCCTTCACATCTTGATCGTTCCGCACGCCGCTTCGACGATGCCGTCCATCGTGCCCTGGCTGAAATACTGCTGCATCAGGCAGGGATCGCTCTGGCAGTTCGCCGAGTCCACGTTCACATCCCAGCAGTAAGACGCCGTGATGGTGCCGCCCCCGACGAATAATGGCGACTGGTTCAGCTTGATGTTGATCACCCCTTCGTGGTGCTGGCACCAGTAGCACGGCCCGGTTCCGAACATTGAGGTTGGCCGTTGAGTGTTGGCGCCGATGATTCCCCGCATTGAGAAGGTGCCGATCAGGGCGGGCGGCGATGACTGGTCATAGACCTTGCCGTTGGCGTTGTGCCGCCCAACGCGCGTGTTGTCTACCTGGGTGGGCGAGCCGAACGGGTCGAACAGGCGGGTCAGGCTGAAATAGTCACCCACCAGCGTGCCTTTCAACTGCTGGACCTCGTCGCAGGGTGTCTGAACGGAGAAGTCTATCACCATCTGGCCGTAGTTCACCTGTCGGCTCTTGGCGCCGGGAACACCCGCGATCGGCTGGCAGTTCAGGATGATCACCGTGGTTGATGCGGTGGGTGTGATGGTGCTTATGCCGGGCAGTATGCGGCCGCTGATCATGCGGCTGAACTGGCGAATTTCACTGCCGGTCCCCGTGTACGTGAGACACGGGGCGCCCTGAGCGTAGGACGCCGTCCCTGTGGCCGCGAGACTGGCCGCTGCCAACGCGCCCCGAAGTATCTGATTCAAATCGGTTTTCATTCGTCTTATCTCCTTCCGCCGTGCGGCGGGCAAGACTCCCCTGAAGGGATTGCGCCGAAGAGCGCTCGTGGCTGCCTCTATTGGCACACGCGGAAATTGATGCCGTCCAGGGTGCCGCCGTCGATGGTGAATGCGGTGAGGCACGGGTCGCCGTTGTCACAACTCGTCGAGTTCACGTAGATGGCGTCGAACTGGTAGAAAGCCTTGATTGTGCCGGCCTTATTCACTGCGCCGGTCACACTGAGGAACGTGATCACCATTTCGCCCGTGTGATGGCCGCATTCGTAGCAGTCGCCGACACCGAACTTCATCGGAGCGCGCGACGTATTCGTGCCGATGGTGCCCTCAAACTTGACCGTTGCAATGACGTTGCCGGCCGAATCCTTGAGGCTGCCGAAGCCGTTGTGCCAACCGATTCGCGGGTTGAGCGTCTGATTCTGCCAGGGATCAACGATGCGGACCTGGCTGTAGTAGTACCCGTCCAGTGTCATCGGCTTCTGCAGTTCGTCGCAGGGCGTGATGTTGGTGAGGTCCAGGTGGAACGGCTGGCGGTAGGTATAGCGATCGACCTCGCCCGCGCCGGCCGCGTTCGCACAGATGTAGAAATATGTGATCCCGGGCTGAGCCGTGCCCACGAGGTTGCGGCTGATGTCCAGCATCTGCCCACCGTACGGTCGTGGCGTTGTGGCACAGGGCAAACCCTGCGCGAAGGCGGTTGCGGCGATGGTCAACGTGGTGCAACAGATGATCGTGACGACGCGAACCGCTCGAAAGATCGTTGCGAACATATCCGAAATCCTCCTCGGTTTACCCGGCCTCACGGCCGGATGGGGCGGTTGACTGCCGCCCGCGGTATTGATGTCAAAGCCCATAGGACTTCCGCGCGATGAGCACCACGTTGACGATGTCCATCGCGCCGGTCCCGGCTAAATCGCCACGTTCGACTTCGTCGCACTGCGCCTCATCGATGCCGCTCACCAGCAGCAGTCCGCGAACGGCGTCGATCAGGGTCACGCTGCCGTCGCCATCCACATCGCCAGGCACGAATGACTGCGCATAGACGACGCTCAACGAGCCGGCGATGTCCTCCGGACCGGCGCCGCTGAGCGCAACCGTTGGCGCCGTATTGGCGACGGTGATCATCTTGGGTATGCAATCAGTCGCGCTGAACTCAACCGAGTTGAGCGCGGTTGATGCGGTGAGGGTCAACGTATCGCCGTACGGGCCCACCGATCCGGTGATCGTCAGCGGTATGACCGCCGCCGAAGGCGATGCAGAAGGGTCGAGCAGTTGCACGTCGAGGTCGAGAGAAGCGCCGTCGAACGCCACTGAATTGAGGTCGGTCGCGGCGGTAGAGATGCTGCCCAGATTGACCGACAGCAGGTTTCCGGGGAGCAGGACAACGCTAAGATCGGCGCTGCTGAAGGTGATTGTCGCTGTGCGAAGCGTGAGCGTGGAGATCGTGCTGGAATTGCTCGCGGTAGCTCCGGACGTGCCGGGGTCAAAACTGCCGTGAACGCTGAGCGAGATACCGGTCGGCATCGACGCGAGAGCGCCGGCTTCAATCAACAGCATGGCCCACAGCACAGCAGAACGAAGAAAGAAGCGCATATCGGTTTCCTCCGCCGGGCGATGCCCGGCTGTGAACTGGAGCGCGCCCCGGGCCGCATCGCGGCGGTCCCGGGGCCGGGAGTCAGACTCCTGCGCCCATATAACCGAAAGCGCTCTACATTCTTTCAGGGAAATCTCAACGGATCCGCGCGATTTTACGCGCCCTGAGGGGAGTGCGACATCTGAGGGGCAGTGGGCGGAAATGGGCGGGAAACGGCCCAAACCGTGGCGGTAAGGCGGCGCGTTCCGAGGGTGGTCAGTGAAGCGGATCTAGCCCGACGGCGGCGCGTATGATCCGGGTCGCGTCCAGGATATTGATCGCACGGTCCGGCACAACGTCGCCCAGAGACGTCGTAACCGGATCTATTCCGGACATTCCGCCGGCAACCCGCAGGACCAGGGCTGCGTCGCGTACTGTCACGGCGCCATCCATGTCCACGTCGCCCGCGCCGGGATGCGGATCGACCGTAACCCAGTTGTCGAAGATAACATCGTCGCTGGCCGACGAACCAATTCCGGGCACGTTACCGGGAGTCTGAGGGCCGGATGCGGAGCCCCACCACTGGCCGGACGCGTCTACCGGCACCACATCCGCGTTGTAAACACCGAAGACGCCATTGTCGATCGTGTTCGAATCGGGGCCGACGCCGAATACCGTGGAACCGGAAACAACGTGAATGGCAGCGTCCGTGGGCTGGTCGCCGCCGTCCGAGAAAAACCGCGAGCGCGAAAGAGTGATTGAACCGCCGTCGATAAACACGCCACTGGAATTGGATCCGCTGACTTCGCAGCTCGTGAGCGAGAGCTGCGGCGCGATGGTGGATGGGCCGAGAACGCGTACCATTCCGGTCACATCGCCCGGCCCCGCGGCGCCTCCGCCTCGGATGTTGCAACTCGTGAGGGTCGCTTGTCCCGTAGCCGAAACGACGATCCCGCCCCATGGCCCGGTCGTGGCGTCGGAGGGGATCAGGTATATCGGGAACGTGTCGCTGCCGATCGCGCTGAGCGTGCCGTCAACGAGCAGGGATGCGCCCGGCGCGAAACGCACCTGGATGCCGCCGTGGATCCGCAGCGTTACGCCCGCCGGCACGTGGCAGTCACCGATCGCGATGACGGGGCTCATCAGCAGCGTCCAGTCGCCGCCAACGTCCCCGCTGACGGTACTGCCCTTCGCGGGCCTGGTGCACGTAACCAGAGTCAGCGCAGTCAACGCCGCTGTAAGGGGCCGTAAGGCTTTCAATAGTCCCGCCATTCAGGATTCTCAGTGCGTCTCAATCGGGGCAGATACGCGCAACGGGGGCCTGACCGGGAAATCCCAGGCCAATTCAAGTGTATCACACGAAGGCATTTTCCGTATAGGATTCATTACCGATCAACCGACGTTGCCGGCGTGCTTCATGCCCCATGAGCAAGAGAGCACAAAGCACGCCAACTTCAACGTTCGGATGACGCACTCAGGCGGGTGTGGGTTCCAGGTCCTCGAGGCCCGTCACGTCATCCGGCGGGGGCGGAGGCATCGGGCGCTTCGGATAGGAATCGCCCGAGGATCCCGGGACCAGGAACGGGCGCAGCAGGTCTATCGGCAGCGGGAACAGCGTGGTGCTGTTGTTCTCGGTCGCTACTTCGGCGACCGTCTGAAGGTACCGCAGTTGGATAGTGATGGGGTTCTGAGCCATTGTGTCCGCGGCCTGAAGCAATTTGGCCGCGGCTTGGAACTCGCCCTCCGCGTTGATGATTTTCGCGCGGCGTTCGCGTTCCACTTCGGCCTGGCGGGCCATGGCCCGCCGCATGCTCTCCGGCAGCACCACATCCCGAACTTCCACGGTGGTGATCTTCACGCCCCACGGTTCCGTTTGCTCATCCAGAACCACTTGCAGGCGCGCGTTGATATCGTCACGCTTGGCCAGGAGTTCGTCCAGTTCGCTCTGGCCGATGGTGCTCCGCAGGTTGGTCTGCGCGATCAGGGCCGTAGCGCGGACGAAAGACTCCACCTTGGTAATGGCGAACGCGGGGTCCACCACCTGGAAGTAGACGACAGCGTCAACGGCGACGGGCACGTTGTCCTTCGTCATCGTATCCTGCTTCGGCACGTCCATGGTGACAATTCGCAGATCCACACGGACCATTCGCTCGATGTATGGAATCAGGATGATCAGGCCGGGTCCGCGAACCCCCACGAGGCGGCCAAGGCGGAACACGACCGCTCGCTCGTACTCCTGAGTGATGCGGAGCATCGGGCCCACGACAAACAGCAAGAGAATAACGCCTACGATCAGATAGGCGTTGAATGGGGTCTCCATCAGGTCCTGCCTCCTTGCGTACAGATTTGCTTTGGGATACCGGCGTCTAGCGGATGGGCTTCACCGTGAGGGTCAGCCCGTCGATTCCAACCACCTCCACCGTTCGCCCTTTGTCGATGGCGTCGGCGCAGACCGCCTTCCAAAGGGCGCCTTCGAAGAGCACGCGGCCCGGCGACCCGGGCTCGATCGGCGTCCGGGCCACGGCCGTCTTGCCCGCGATCGCCTCCCGGCCCATCGCCGCGGGACGGAACCGTGTCCGCACCGCCAACGTGATTAGCACCAGGAAGAAGGCGGTGGTGGTTATCGTCGCGCCGGCGATGAGTGCGGGCGAGACCGTTCCGAGAGGGCTCCGAACCAGCATCAGCGAACCGAAAACGAATGCCACGACGCCACCGAATGCCAGCGTGCCATGAGCCGCCATCACCGCGTCTCCGATGAACAAGCCGACCGCCAGAACGATCAACAACAGTCCGGCGACATTGACCGTCAAAATGGCCATCGAATAGAAAGCCAGCACCGCGCATATCGCGCCGGCAACCCCCGGAAAAACCGCCCCCGGGTGGCTCAGTTCCGCGATGAGCCCGTAGATGGCGACGAGCATCAGGATGTATCCCACGTTGGGGTTGGCCAACAGATGGAGCACACCGAGGCGGAACGGCATGTCGTCCACCTCGACGCGCGCTGCCGACAGAGACAGCGCGTTTCCCCTCACCTTCCGGCCGTCCAGTTTCCGCAGCAGTTCGCCGATGTCCGAGGCCTTCACGTCCGCCAGGCCAAGCCTCAGGGCTTCGTCGACCGTTGTGGATGTGGCGCTCGTGACGATCTGCTGCGCCCATTTCGCCGGGCGATGACGCTGAACGGCCAGCGCCCGGGCGCGGGCGGCCGAATCGTTGACGATTTTGCGGGACAGGTCCTTGCCCGTGAGACCGTCGATGGGAGTGGCGGCGCCGATATTCGTGGCGGGCGCCATCGCGATCAGGTCGGCGGACAGGGCGATGACCGCACCGGCGCTGGCGGCGCGCGCCCCGGGAGGCGTCACAAACACGCAGACGGGGACGCGGCTGGCGAGAAGGCGCTGAACGATGGACTCCATTGAGTCCACCAGGCCGCCGGGGGTGTCCATCTGGATGACAACCAGGACGCTATCGGGGCTGTCGTTCGCGGCGCGGACGCCGAGGTCCACATATTCCGCGGTGGCGGGGTCGATTCCGCCGTTGACGTTCAGCACGCGAACGGTGGCCGCGCGCGCAGATGCGGATAGCGCGAGGAGCATCAGGGTAAACAGGAACGACCGCATGGCAGACCCCCCCTTCAACGCAAATGATACACCCTGGTGAGCGATCATGGCGAGTTGCCTCAAGCCGCGGGTCCAGTGTCGGATCGGGTGTCGGCAATTCCGGGCCCCGCCGGCGTGCTAGAATCCGTACGGAAGCACTCACACGGAGGTCAGGGACTTGAAGAGGATCGGGATCATCGGAGCGGGCGGAATCGCCAACAAACATGCGGGCGCGTGGGCAGGCGTTGAAGGCGCTCAAATCGTAGCCGTAGCCGATCCGGACGCGGAACGCGTCTCCGCGCTTGCCGAACGCACCGGCGCCAAAGCGTATCCATCGGTCGAGGCGATGCTCGCGGACGTCACGATCGACGCGGCCGACATCTGTGTGCCAACGCTTCAGCACATTCCCGTCGCCATGGCCTGCCTCGCGGCGCGGATCCCAACCATCATCGAGAAACCCATGGCGCGCACCGTCGCCGACGCCCGCGCGCTCGTTGATGCGTACAATTCCGCCGGCGTGCCCCTTGCGCCCGCGCACGTCGTCCGGTTCTTCCAGGATTTCACCGCCATCCGAAGCCAGATCGAATCCGGCGCTGTCGGCAAGCCGGCCGTGGTACGCATAACGCGCGGCGGCCCCTTCCCGCGCGGCAAAAACGGCTGGTACGGCGATCCCGCGCAGTCCGGTGGCGTGCTTCTGGACCTCTCGCTGCACGATTTCGACTGGCTGCGCTACACATTCGGCGAAGTCGAGCGTGTGACCGCGAACTGCCTGATGGCGCAGGGAGCCGTGGACCGGGACTACGCCCTGGCGGTCCTTCGCTTCAAGAGCGGCGTCATAGCCCACGTGGAAGGTACCTGGGTACACACGGACGGTTTCCGCGTTGAAGTGGAAATCAGCGGCGATAAAGGCGTGCTCGAGCACTCGAGCCAGTTCCCCTACGCGGTCAAAGTGCGTAAGAATGCCGCCGAGGCCGGCCCCGCGGTCGCCTTCCCTGAAAGCCCGACCTTCAAAGACCCGTACACCGCGGAACTCGAGGAACTGCTGGCCGCGGTCACGGAAGGCAAACCCGCCCGAGTGACCGCCGAAGACGGCGTCGCCTCGCTGGCCATCGCCGAAGCCTGCTGGAAAAGCGCCAAGACCGGCGAGCCCGTAACGCTCCACGCGTGAAGGTACGAGGAAATGAGGCAATGGGGAAATGGGGAAATGCGGAAACGACCCGGTAATTACCTCGTGTCCTCATTTCAGGCTGGGTCGCAACTTGATCGGGTTTTCGGTTTTTGTCGATCAAATTGTGTGGTCATATCCCGTTTCGCCGTTAATCCGATTGGTGGCTATCAGTTGAACGCGTTCCGAGGAGGTGGCAGGGTTGCTTGAGC